>JAZOOQ010000001.1:0-5495 GCA_045655105.1 Alphaproteobacteria bacterium
AATCTTTAAATATTGTTATACACTCATTAAAATAACTTTTTCGATAAGGTGTAATATTGTGCGTTCCTTCATAATCTAAAAATCTATTGTCTATTAATTTTGCGGTGTTGTATATTGTGTAACAATAAATGCTTTTTGATAAAAGATTTTCATTCCATTTATGTTTTTTTAGCCAAATAATTGGATTTTCATTTTCATCAAAAAAATAATTTGGTGAAACGGGTTTATCAAAAAAAGTATCATCATTTGCCAACAAAAAATGCTCCGATAAATCGGGGATGTTTGTGATGCAACTTTCAATTGCCATTGAATTAAAAGTTGGAAGGGCGTCTTTTGGCATAATTTCTTCATGGCTAACTAATTGAATTTTTGGATGATTGATATCCAGCCATGAAGGAACTTGACCATTTGTGATAATGAAAATCTTTCGTATCCAAGGGGCATACATTTGTGCAGAACGCAAAGAATATTTCAACTCTTGATTGTCGACAAATCGACATGGATCAATAGAATCAACAGTATCTAACCCAATCTTTTTTTGCCAAAATTGTTTTGATTTTTGCCATTCAATGTTATTGCCATCAACCCACAAATAAACAAGGTCAATTGAATTATCAAAGATTAAGTTATTCATATTTTTATCCTGTTTTTTATACCCATTTGATTAAAAAATATATTCTGAAAAAATCAATAAAAAAGCCCTAAACAGAAAAGTTAGGGGCTTTTATGTTTATTTTAAATAGTTTTTAATTTGTTTTAACAGTTGTTTATATTTTTTCTTTTTAGCTTTATATTTTTTGCGTATTTTGCCAAATGTGAATGGTTTTAAAAGTTTATATTTTAAATATCTTAATCGATATTTAAATCGTTGAGTGATATGTTTCACCATTTCTTTATTAACGGCTACATTTGGAATAACAGAATTACTTTGAACCATTCTTAATAAAATTTCTTCATAGAATGGTGTTTGTCTGGCATAATGCCACCAAATTTCAGCATTTTTTTCAAGAGGACTGTGCCAGGGTTTTCTTGATGACGTGTAATGCACGATAACAGGATTCTTAAATCCGTCTAAGTAATCTTTTTGATATTCTTCATCTGCATAATAAAAATCCGTCTCTCTAAAAATAGGGAAGTGATATTGAGAATTATATTTTGAAGGAATAAGTTTTGTTTTTCCTTCAAAAACAATATTTAATAAATCTTGATCTGGGAATTGTAAATTTGTGCTTTCTATTTTTTTCAAACATTGATTTATATAATGCTGTTTATTAATTTTTTTTATGTTAAATAAAATTACGCCAGAATTAAAATAGGCTTCAGGTTTTTTTAATCCTAAAATTTGGGTTAGATGCTGTTTCCTTGATTGATTATAATTCAAGATAGGTGAAATAGTATCTAGAATAGCTAAAATTTCATTTTCATTAAATGATATTTTAAATAATTCATCAATTGATTGATTAAAACATATATCTGAATCAAAATAAGCAACACGTTCATATTTTGGCATAATTAAAGGTATAAAAATTCTATACCACATACTTATTGACCAATATTGTAGCGTGTTTAATTTTAAATTAAATTTGCTTTTTATGTAGTTATCAATATCAAAATATCTAAGAGAAAAGTTATTGGGCAACATTTTTTCTAAATGATATTTGTTTTTTTTATCTATATCTGAAGCCAACAAAACAATATCATATTGTTCATTCGGGTTGCTATTTTCAATCAGTGATTTTAATGCAACCGCAAAATATTTTATATATCCATTATCTGGTGCAAAAACAATACCATTTTTATGTTCAAAAATTGGTTCAATTGTTTCATTATATGGAAGTTCCCACTCTTGTTTTTGATTGTATTTATCCATTAAAAAATATTTTAATTTTTCTCGATGTTCTTTTTTAACATATTCAGAATCGTTATAACAAACTAATGTTGGATTATTTTTTTGAATTTTGTAATTCATATTCTCGCGAGATGAAATACTTAGATATAATTGATCTTGGTTTTTCGTCAAATCATCAATATAAATTCCTGTTGCTTTATTATTTTTTAAACACCAAAAATCAACAATTTGTCTTTGTATATTTGAAAATGACCTAAAACGAGAAAAGGTTGTTTTGTTGAATATATTTTTAAATTCATTTTTACATGCATCAAAATAGCTTTTACGATATACGGAAATATTATGAGTGTTTTCATGCGATAAAAAGTCATCTGAGATAAGTCTTGCTGCTTCATATATGGTATGCTGATATATGTTTTTTTCAATTTCTTCAGTTGTCCAAGAATGTTTTTTCAAGTGAATGATTGGATCTCCTTTTTCATCAAAAAAATAACTTGGAGAAACCTTTTTATCAAAAAACATATCATCATTAGCATATAAAAAATATTCAGATAAATCTGGAATATTTGTTAAACATGTTTCGATTGCACACGAATTAAAAGTTGGTAGCGCTTCCTTTGGCATAATTTCAGTATGTGTCACCAATTGAATTTTGGGATGGTTAATGTTTAACCATTTGGGAATTTGTCCATTTGTAACAATAAAAATTTTGCGTATCCAAGGAGCATACATCTGAGCCGAGCGCAAAGAGTATCTTAATTCTTGATTATCAGTATATCGACAAGGATTAACTGCTGTTATTGTTTCTAATCCCTCTTTCTTTTGCCAAAATTGTTTTGATTTTTGCCATTCAATATCATTTCCATCAACCCAACAATAAACAAGATCAATTGGTTTATCAAACATTATTTCTTTCATAAACAATCCTTATTTCTTAATAATTTTTATCAAACAAATTTTTAAACAAGTATATTTTGTAACATTTCCTTTTTGTTTGATTGTTAAAACTGGTAATCCTAAAAAACGATATCTTATTTTTTGATTTTTCTTTTTAATGGTTAAAATTGGCAATATCCCAAAAAGTTTAAAATAAAAAGAAGATTGGGTTGGATTTTTTATCTTTTTCATCATTTCATAATATTCGCTGACACATTTGTTTTCATATGCCATTTTTTTGAATTTTTTCTTTTCTTCATATGTGGTTAATTTGTTTCGAAACCAATTTAAATGCCAAACAACCCAATCTCTTAATTCATCTTCTAATTGAGGATAAGTTTTTTTGAGTGGTGAAATGATTTTTTTCAATTCTTTTATAACATTAAAAATATCAAAAACATGTTTGGTTGAATGCGTGATTGAAGAATTAAGTTGCACATAGTTATAAAATAAATTTGGAAGCAATAATGCTTTTTTTGCTTTTATCCAGCAAGTTAAGCTGAAAATAACATCTTCACATAAAACAATATGTTCTGGATATTTGATTTGATGTTGAGTTAAAAAATCTTTTTTAAACAAAAAATGCCAAGAATGAAATGGAGATTTGAATAACAGAGAAATCATATCTTCCAAAGAAACAAGCTTTTCTTTTTTTGTGTTATAATAATATAATGGTGTTGTTTTTTTTGAATGAACTATATTTGCATTAAAGCTCACCATATCAACATCATTTTCAAGTGATTTTTGATAACAAACTTCGCAAGTTTCAGGTTCAATCCAATCATCCGAATCAACAAATTGAATGAATTCTCCTGTTGCTTTTTCAATGCCGATATTTCGGCAAGCTCCTGGACCAGAATTTTCTTTATCGATAATGACAATACGGGAATCTTTTTTTGCATAGTCTTTTAAAACAGATAAAGAACCATCTGTTGACCCATCATTAACGCAAATGATTTCAATATCTTTAAGTGTTTGATTAATTAAACTATCCAAACATTTTGGAAGATATTTTTCAGCATTATAACAAGGAACAATAATTGATATTTTCGGCATTTTACTTTTCCTTAACAATTAATAATTTATGTTTTTTTTGATAATCCCAATCAAGTAAGATGTTATTTTTTGATTGCGGATATTGAAATTCGTTTTTGCGGCGGATTTTATAACGATAAATGGTTATATTCTTCCCAAATAATTTGATGTTCCATTTGTTTTTCAAAACGGCAGCATCTAACCAAGAGCCCGCAAAATGATGAACGGCATAGCTTTCATTCGTTTCTTTTGAAAGAATGCCTACTGGAAAAATAACCGTTTTTTCATTGAGATAAATGGGGTTATCATCTGAATAAAGCTCTTTAAAGCCGATTTCTTTAAGTGGACCCGCCAAACGAACAGGGTTTGGTGTGATATCAAAGGTGCCATTTTTTTTGATGAAATGAATGTTATCGTAAACGCTTAATAATTTTTGAATGATTTTTGATCCTTTTTCTGCCCCAATAACGGCCGTTCCCGTGTGTTTATGAGAACCATGTTGTTCTGAACCAATAAAGAAGTTTAAATCCAAAAAGTCATTAAAGCTTTTTTTCACTTCCACATCTGTATCAAAATAAATGCCCCCTTCGTGATACAAGGCATAAAGGCGAAAATAATCGGACACAAAAGCCCATTTTTTGGCTTGAAAAGCTTCAGTTACATATTGATTATTAACAAGCGCTAAATCTTTATTCGACCATTCTTTAATTTGATAGTCGGGCAAATATTTTTTCCATGTGGCAATGCATTCTAATGTTTTAGAATCTTTTTCCCCTTCGCCAAACCAACAATAATGAATAATTTTTGGTATCATTTTTCCCTCATTGACTTTCATTATTCAAAATTTGTTTTTTATAATTAAAAAGCGTTCGAATGCTTACCCCAATTTGAGTTGCAATTGATGAAACACTTTCTCCATTTTTAAGCATTTTTAAAATGCGTTCATGGTTTTGTTCGCAAAGAGATTTTTTCTTGTTTTTGGAACCAATAGCGCGCCCAATTTTAAATCCATTTTCTTTTTTTTGTTGAAGAGAATTTTTTATTTTTAATGAGGATTGCTGGGTTTTTAAAATAAGAGCAGTTTCAAAACCAGATATAAAATTTTTCATTTCATCTGGCGATAAAAGATATATTTCTTCTTTTAAAGAGATGAGTGCAATTTTATTTTCAAGTAAATTTGCGAGCGTTTTTTTTAAATCAGAGACATTATCAGATAAGCATAATAACGAAGCGACAATAATTTTTTTTGCTTTTTTGAAAGTGGAAAAGTCGGCAAAAATATTTTCTTTCTCTATTAATTGAATGTTATTTATTTTTTTTGCATTCAAAAATTCAAGAAGAATATTCTTTTGCTCTAACATATTGATATATTTATTATATTTATCTATATAAGCTATTGTCATTTTTTCTCATCACACCAAAAAGTCGGCAAAAAAAGGGTCGTTAGATTTGCTGATTTTTTGACAAAAAAAAGAAAAAATATAATTCTATGAATATTCTTTTATTTTTGCTTTAAGGGTTGCAATATTTAGCTATCTATGGTATAGGAAAATCTAACGACCCTTTTTTTGCCGACTTTTTGGTGTGATGAGAAAAAATGACAATAGCTTATATAGATAAATATAATAAATATATCAATATGTTAGAGCAAAAGAATATTCTTCTTGAATTTTTG
>JAZOOQ010000002.1:0-14220 GCA_045655105.1 Alphaproteobacteria bacterium
GTTTCATCCTTTATCCTTTACTCTTATCATTTACCCTTTACCCCTTAACCTTTAATCTTTAACCCATATTATATAATATATTAACCATATAATATTAACCATATAATATACTAACCATCAAATAATTATATATTATTTCTCATTAAAGTAAAGCTTTAAGAGTGTTTAATAATCTATTGATATTTAAAAATAAAGGCAAGGAAAAATCAAAAATTAAAAAAGAAAAGGGGGTAGGGGAAGGGTTAAAAAAAACTCCCCTAAAAAATGAGGGGAGTTTTCTTTTTGTTTGCATTAGAAATGATATTTCAGGCGCAACATACCACCTTGAGAGGTGTAATCTTGACGGAAAGCGCCGTTATATTCAAGCGTTAAGTCAACGTTTTTAATTGTTGCCGTTACGCCAACATCAGCTTCAGCGCCCAAACGGTGCAATCTGTTGCCTTCAATGGAATAACTTGATCCACCTAAAACAGAAACGTTGGCATTTGAATTATCGCTGATCAAATCATAGGTGAGGGCAACTCTGGCATGTGGTTTTAAATCAATGCATTTTGCTTTCACTGTTGTTTGATATTTAACGCCCATCACTGCTGTTAACACATCATCACTATCAGATGAAATGCGTTGCATACCATCAAAATATGAATCTGCATCCACAATTAAATAACGAAGGCCAGCTTCTGGCGTGAATCCATTTTTGAATTCATATCCCGTCATCATTTGAGCACCATAAGAGCTCACATCATAATCGCTTCTTAAAGAAACGCCCATTGGAGATTTCTTTTCGCTATATTTTGAATAGTTATAACTTAAAACAGAGCTGACATACCATTGAGAAGGTTGATATTTGCCATAAACAAAGAAGTTATGTCCATCAACATCCATTTCTCTGCCATAAGAATCAACATCTGTTTTCATATAGCCATATCCAACGCCCAAGGTTACAGCGCTTGAAATTTCTTTATCAACACCAAGAGCAATCCCTGTTGAATCTGCTTTAAATCCATCTGATGAAGATGTGGAATCTTGTTTTGTGTGATTATAAATGGCTTGCACCCAAAGACCAGCGCCTTCATAAATATCGCCACCAGAACGCCCTTTAACGGCATCCATTCTGGCGCCTGATAAACGAGCCACAGTGCTTGCAGCTTCTTTTGCAACGCCTTGAACAACTTGAGCCGTTGTTGGTGCCGCTTGTTTAACGGCTTCAACAGCCGCCGCTGTATCACCTGATTGAATGGCTTCAGTGATTAAAGAAGTTAATTCATTTCCTTTTTCACTTGAAGAACCATTTGTTTGAATCATGGCAGAAATGGCGTTGGCTTCTTGCGTTGAAACTTCTTCACCTAAAGATTCTTTAATTTCTGAACCAGATTTTGTGCTGACATTAATTTTTCCATCTTCTTTAAGGGATAAATTATAAAGCGCATTTTCAGTGATTGTAACGGTTTCTTCCCCTGTTAATGTTGAAGCGGTGATGAAGGTATAATCATCATCTGATAAACCATTTTGAATTTTTAAATTAATGGTGTTTTCGCCTTCAAAAGTAACTGAGTTGGCTAAAATCGTTGTTTTTTGAAGTTCGGCCGTTAAGGAAGCGCCTTTTTTAAAGGTGATATCGCCACTTCCTGAAATCCCACCATCAAGGGTTGCATCACCGTTAAAGGTAAGAGAGCCTTCATTATGAATATCGTTGGCATTTCCATTTGCCATGTTGCCAGAAAAGGTTACATTACCTAAAAAGCTGAGTGTGCCAGCATTATAAATTGCCCCACCGCTTGTTTTAGCTGTGTTATTTGTAAAAGAGGCATTATTTGCAATTTGAATTGCAGCTGTGTGACCATTAAAATCGGCAAGATAAATGGCGCCCCCACTGCCATTTGTTGCTGTGTTGTTAGAAAAAGAAGCATTTTCGCCAATTGAAATGCCTTTTACGCCTGATTTTGTTGTGCCACTGGCACCATAAATGGCGATAGCGCCCCCGTTAAGTGCAGCTTTGTTTTCTTGAAATTTAGCATCATTGCCAAGGCTTAAAGAAAGTTCACCATAGCTTTCATACATATAAAGAGCGCCAGCACTTTTGCTGGATTCGTTTTTTGAAAATGTTGCATTGTTTCCAATTGAAATAAAACTTGGTGTATCGTTTCCACCATTGGAATCAATGGCTAAAGCCCCACCGGAATGCTGTTCTCCTGATTGACCATTTTTATTTTGATTAAATGTAACATTGTTGCCAATGGTTAAATTTGCATTTTGGCTTAAAATGGCGCCAGCATAGGTGTCAGAAGTATTGTTATTAAATTTAACATTATCTCCAATTGTAATGGAAGCTTTATGCCCAGCAGTTGAAACATTGCTGATTGCTCCAGCAACAGTGGCGCTATTTTCCTCAAAAATAACACCATTTTCAATTATAACTGTTCCATCATAATTTGAGAGCGCGCCCCCTTGAATATAATTATTTTTTGAAAGAGTTGTATTTTCATTAATTGTATATGTTTCGCCTGAATATACTTCAATTGTTGCAGCTTTTGTTGGTAATGAAAAACCAATAAAGGCAGCCATGTTTATCAGGGCGCATTTAATTAATATGTCTTTATATCTTTTTTTAAGTTCTCTAATGGTTGTGTTTGAGAGTCTCATGATTTTCTCCTTTTTGTTATAACGGCCATATAAAAAACATACCTCTTTTTATATGCTTTTGTCAAGTAAATGACCTTATTTTCTGTTTTTATATAACCATTTGAAAAATAAAGATATTTTATATATATTTGAATTATATTGAAAAAATTTTTAACTCTATGATTTTTTTTATAAATTTTGCTTGTTTAATGAAAAAAGATATGTTAGTGTCATAAAAAGCAAAAATCAAATTTGGGAGAGATTGATGTTAGAAGCCTTATATGAAGCCATTAGACTTAATGATGCAAAAACAGTTGAAGAATTAATTCAAAAAGGGTTGGATGTTTCTCATCCGAAAGAAGGGGAATTTACTCCTTTAATCAGTGCAGTTATTTATGGGGCAGGGGATGTTTTTCAAACATTGGTTAAACAGGGCGCTCCTATAAACACAATGGGGCCTGATGGTAAAACAGCTTTTGATTTTTGGGCCGAATTTAAAGATCGAAATGATCCAGCCCAAATGCGCAAAATGATTGATGTTTTGCGCGCTCATGATGCGCAAACGGGGCGCACAATTATTGAATGGAATAATTCTTTAAAAACGGCGCTTTTAAAAGCTGATAAAGAAAAATATAATGAATTAATTGCAAAAGGCGCGCGCTTTAATTTTTCAGAAGATGAAAACGAAAACTCTTTAATTCAAGCGTTTAAATCTGGTAACTCAAGATTTTTTAAAACGATTTTAAAAGATATCACGAATAAAGATGTGAACAACCCTGTTGTGCGTCCTTTTTTAAATTATGTGGTTGAGCATAATCAAATTAAAGGGATTCAAGAATTTTTAAAAGCAGGGGGCGATATTCATTTTCAAGATGAAGCAGGCGAAACCTTGTTGACAAAAGCCGTGCGCGCAGGCCTTCCAGAAATGACGGGCGCGTTGGCTTCCTTGGGTGTTGATTTGGATTTAAGAGATAATCAAGGTATGAGACCACTTGATTGGGCTTTAAAGCAAGATTTAGGGGAAGTTTTCGTTGTTCTTTTAAATGCGGAATATGCTAAAAAAGGGCATTTAAATATTTCGGCACCTGTCACAAAGGCCATTAATGAGGGGTATAATAATATTATTGAGGAGCTTTTAAAGGCGGAAGCTCCTTTGGTTGAAAATAATGATGCCTCTTTGTTGTTGATGACATTAGCGCCCGTGAAAGATGATCCTACTTATATTTATTCGAAAGAAAAAGTGCCATTGCATCGTCCTGTTGAAATTATTAAAGCGGGTCGCAAAAATATTGCTGAAAGTTTAATCGAAGCTGGGTCTGATTTGAATCAAACAGATGAAAATGGGAATACCGCTTTGCTTTTGGCCGCAAAAAATGGATATCCTTCATTAATTCCACTCATGATTCAAAAAGGTGCAGATATTCAAGCTAAAAATAATCAAGGGTTAACGGCTCTTCAAGTGGCGCTTTCAGAAGGAAAAATAGAAGCAGCCAATGTTTTGGTGGATGCAGGGGCAGATATTCATGATGGTGGGGAAAATAATTTCACGCCGTTGATGAGAGCCGCCATTGCCAAAGATGTAAACTTTATGAAAGGGTTAATTGAAAAAGGCGTTGATTTAAACGTTCAAAACTCTGAAGGGAGCACGGCTGTGATGATGGCGGCGGAATATTTTGATTGGCCAACAATTAAATGTTTGCTTGATGCGGGGGCTGATACTTCAATTAAAAACAATAAAGGCGAAACTTTTGCCGATATGATAAAACAAGTTTATAGCGTTATTCCAGAGGAACATTTGCCTGAAGTTCATGCCTTTTTTGATGGAGAGAGAGCTAAAAAACCAAAAGTTCCAATGTTAAAACAATTGGCCAATGTTTTTAGAAGAGGGCATTAATCGATTCAGTTACTTCTCTGTTATAAAATAATAAAAAAGCGGCTTGGAAATGGCAGAAAAACAAAATAATTTTACCTATTTTGAGAATGAAAAATCAAAGCTTGAAATGATTCAAGATATGAACAGGGAATCTGCAAGTCGGGAGTATCGCAGATTTAATGTTGATTTAGCGGAAGTTAAACGAAAAAATCCTAAAGAATATGCCAAGATTGTTGCAAATTTGGGGGCCGGCTTTGTTGAAAGTGGTACTCCAGGGGCTCAAACTGCAATTGACGCTGTTGATTCTGTTGTTAATGCTAATGAAACCAGGCAATTGCATGATTCTACTTTAAGTGGACTAAGTGCTATAGGCTCTGTGAATGAAGTAGGGGCTATTGCTAGTTCTGATCGCTTGTCAATTTTTGGAAAAATAGGTAAAGTCTTTTCTTGGATTGGAGATAAAATTGGTGGCTTAGTTAAGAGCCTTATCCCATTTGGAAATGTGGCTGTTGATATGGCTGAGGGAGGTGTTGAAGGGTATAAGCAAGGAAAAAAAATGAAGGGTGAGACTATATATGATAAAGAGGATATTGAAGATTTGTTTCGCCTACAAGATGTGATGACTTCTGAGCAAGATATTGAAGATGCCCATCAAAAAATTGCCGATAGATTGGATCAAAACAATGATGGCGAAGTGGATGAATTGGAGATGAAGGCGGCCCGAGATTTATTGGATAGAGATCATGATGGGCACATCAGCGAAAATGAAATTACTCATCATGGTGGATGGGAAGGGGCTTTAGCCTTTATTCAGGCACATCATAAAGATGCAATTGATGAAAACGAATATGATGATGAATATGGGCGACTTGTTTTGCGTGATAAAATTGGCAAAAGGGCAAATGATTTTATTGCTGAACACTATGAAAAATTAGATGTTAATGGGGATGGTGAAATTTCTCGTGCGGAATTTCGTGGGGCATTGGCTGTTTTTGATAAAAATGGTGATCGTGTTATTTCTGATGCCGAAATGGAGCCATATCGTGATAATCCAGAGCAATCGTTGGCACTGATGGTTAATCATTTAAAAAATAATGGTGGTGGCAGAAGTTGATATTTTTAAAATTTAAAAATACCTTCACTAATGCTTTGAGTAAATAATCTGTTAAAGCGCCAATTTTACTTCTCTTTTATTGCTTTGAAGTTTTTTCTTGTTATATTTTATCTTTTTACTCTTGCTCTGTTCTTCTTTATCGCGTTAAAGTAAAGCTTTAAGAGTGTTAAACAACATATTGATATTTAATGTTATAATGCCTAAATAAGGCAAAAATTAAAAAAGCTTGTTAATTTTGATGTCTTGAAGTAAAATAATAAAAAAAAGAGGAGGGGGTATGAAAAATTCTCAATTGATTGAGCTTTTTAATCAATTTAAAAAGTATGTTAAAAATGTATCTTTCTTTTTATCAAGACGGATTTTTTTGTTATTTGTGGCTCAAATGAAAGACTTAAAAAAACGCTGATTTTTTTGAATGTATATTCTTTTAAAATGAAAAACATTAAGGTTTATCATAAAAAAGTCTTGATATTATAAAAATATTGACAAATGTCATAATTTATGTTATCTTTATTTTTGAAATAATTAAAAAAAGAAAGGTAATGGTATGGATTGGATTGAATCGCAAACAAAAGGGTGTGTGGGGTGTATGGGTGTTCTTTTTCTTGGTGGGCTGTTTGTCTCAAGCTTCGGACTTTCTTATTGCACACAAGATACAAAAACCTTTAAGGTTGTTGATAAATATGTTAAAACAGAAGGTCAGGGCCGTGGGGTGTTTTATGTTGTTGGGGAAGATAAAAGTGGCAATAAAGAAGTTTTTGAAAACACAGATACGATTGCTTTCCTTAAATTTGATTCAGCCGATTTGCAACAAAAAATTTCATTGGGTAACACCTATAAAATGGATGTAAACTGGATGCGTATTCCTTTCTTATCCATGTATCGTAATGTGTTGGATGTTGAATTGGTTTCAACTGAAAATAATTCTACAACCGGTGGTTATGAAAAAGCTTCCGGTTTGTCAAAACCAATGTCTTTAGAAGGGCGATATGTAAAAGTTTTGCTTGATATGTTGAACGAAAATCAAAATATTGATGTTGCAAAATTGATTGAGGCGCATACAGCGTTAGAGGCAACAAAAGATCCTCAAAATGCCACAAAAATTAAAGCGATTGGGAATAAATATTATAAATGGTATATGGAATCTTCTTCTCTTGAAGAGTTTAAAGAAATGTTACTTCGCTTTGTTCAAGGGCAACCTGTTGCAAAGCATATTCAATCGCATGATCGTTTTGTTTCCTTTAAGCTTCAACAAAAAGCTTTGCAACGCGTTAATGCTTAAAAAAGTTTTTCTAATTCGTCTTGAGGGTGGGTAAAAACTAAATTTCCCTTCTTTGCAAAATTTTAAGATTTGGTTGAAATATATTAAAACGCCAAGTGCCCCTTGATTTATAGCAGTTCTAACTTTTGGGTTTAGAACTGTTTTTTTTTATTGTTTCATTTTGTTTAAAGGTAAGGATTTTAATTTTATATCTTTATTTCATCTGTTTTAAAAAAGCAGATAAGCAATTTAATTGTTTTTCAAATTCATATCTGGTGAACACGGTTTCTTCCTTATTTGTTTTGCCAATGGAATGCAAAATAGGGCGATCAACTTTTTTTAAAACTTGGCGAAAAAGCGGGTTTTGAATGGCGGCAATGTAAACTTCGTCAACTAAATGATCATATTCTTCGCTATAACGATTTATCTTTTGCCCTTGCCAATAAAGGAATCCCGTTTCTTTCCAATCATAATCAGAAGCAACTTGAATATAAACGGCATTTATTCCTTGATAAGAAAAAACAAGTTTTTGTATCTCTGGATCAGGGAACTTAATCCCTTGGAAAAAAGATTCTAAACTCTGTAACCGATGCCCTTTAAAATCAAATTCATAAGGAAACAAGTTTGATAAAGCTTTAGCTAACGGATTTTTGGCTTTATATCCCACATTGATCCAGCTTTCAGACAGGGGGATTAGATTGCCTTCATCATCTTCCAATGGAAGCTCATCGCAATAAGCCTTTTCATTAATATATTGAATTTCTTTTTGCTGAAAAACATAATTTTTCTTAAATTCTTTAAACAACAATAATTCTTTTTGAAAATTCTTTTCCATGTGTTTCTCCGGTAAGGCAAATCAGTTTAAGATAAAACCAACATATCAGATGTTTTTCAAAAAGGCAAGAATAGTTCAAAAAGAATAAAACCCCTTTGAAAACGGTTATATATCTCATTAAAACAAAACGTTGAGAGGAGTTATAATTTGGCGATACGATGAAAAATAATAAAAAAGATTTCAATTATTAAATTTTTGAGCTGGTGCTTTACTTTTATATTTTTTTATGTTATTTCTTTTTTTAGGGCAATTATTTGCTTTAAGCATCAATTGGTGCTCGGCTGTCGTAAGCTGTTATCACACTCGGTGTTAGGGTATAACATCGTTATGTTGTCTGCCTTTTTTAGGGGTGGAGGACTAATATATCCCCGATTATAGCAATATGGTCGGGGAGCTTTTAGTGTATGTTCAGGAGCTTATTTTTTATAAGCTTTAAAGGCTAAAAGGTCATTACAGTGTGATATGATTTACGAACTTCCCGACCACCAGTTGAAAAATTGGTGGTTTTTTTTAACAAATAGGGAGTTTGTATGAAAAAATTTTATATATCATTATTGGCAACAACTTGTTTGGCGTTTATTTGTGATGTAAATGCTCAAACGGTTGTTTCATCTTTAACTGATTTGAAATTAAGATTGGAAGATCCGGAAACAGCGAATATTATTTTTGATGCAACGGGAATTGAGAATCTTGCAGATTATTATTTAGAGATTGGGGTTGGTAAAAATCTCACTATGCAAAATATTGACTCATGGAAAGTGGCGGAACAAACAAATAAAAACAATGAAAAGCGACTGATTTACAATCAAGGAACTCTCTCTTTAAAAAATATTGATATTTCAAATAACAAATTGGTTAGTTCGGGTGGTGTGTCAAAAAGCGGTGCAGTTATATTGAATAAAGGGAGCATTGATGAGATATCCGATTTTGTTTTTGATAATAACTATATTAATGGTGTTGCGGCAACATATGGTGGGCTTATTTATAATTACTCAAAATCAAAAATTGAAAAAATTGCAAATGGAAAATTTTCAAACAATGAACTTTATACATCGGTTAAAGGAGCGCCGCATGGGGCTGTTATTTTTAATAACGACGCGTATATTGGGTTGATCGATAATGTTATTTTTGAAAATAATAAGATGAGCTCCGGAAAAGATTTTTCAGGAGGCGCTCATGGAACGGTGATTGATAATAATTCAGGTGGCGTGATTGGTAAAATCAGTAATTCAAAATTTATCAATAACGCTGTTTATCGAATTGGGGATAAATATGATAGCTCTGTTCATGCTTCGGGTGGCGCGATTGATAATTATGGCATCATTTATGAAATTTCAGATTCTTATTTTGAAAAGAATTATGCAAGTGTTCAAGGGAATAATTTGCCGGTAAGTGGGGGTGCGATTTTTGTTGCTTATTTAGGTAATTCAGACCCGGGTTATATCGAAAAGATGAACCGTTTAACATTTCTTGAAAATTATGTTTATTCAAAAAAAGGAATGGCTATTGGCGGTGCTTTTAGAATGGGAGGTGTGGCTCCGAAAGTTGATTTTATTGGTAATTCAACCTTCCAAGGAAACTATGCAGAAAGTGAGACAGGTTTAGCTATGGGTGGTGCGATTCATTCAACGGGGCAAATCAATCAGATTTCAAACACCATTTTTGATCAAAACTATGCTCTTTCAAAATCGGATATTGCTGCAGGCGGAGCATTTTACATGTCTTCAAGCGGCGGGGAAGTGTTTACAAAAGATATTCAAGCAACATTTACCAAAAATTACACTCAATCAGAAATAAATGCTATCGGTGGTGCTGTTTATGTTGGAGTTGATACAAGTTTGAAAGGCTATTTAACGGCTTCATTTAATCAAAACTATGCTGTTGGGGAAGGGGATGCTGCCGTTGCTTTAGGTGGCGCAATATATAATACGGGAACAATTGAAAATATAACGGGGTCTGAATTTTTAGGCAACTTTGTTTCTGCAAATGGGCAAGCGCAAGGTGGTGCTATTTATAATATCGGCACAATCAGTTTTTCTGGAACCAATATTTTTAAAAATAACAAGGCCGGCTCATCATATAATGATATACATAATGACGGGCACATCACTTTTGCAGGAGATATAACATTAGATGGCGGAATTACCGGTGGTGGTGATATTTCTTTTAAAAACGGCGCTTCTTTAACCATGCAGTTAGATAAAACAACGATTGAAGCCAATACTGTCACATTTGAAGGAAAGAATAATTTAAATATTATTTTTGATGAATCAGTTGAAGATAAAGAATATGATTTTATTACAACTCAACAAGAATCCGGATTAATCGGACTTCAAAATGTTTCAATTCAAGATAACCTTTTTTATAGTTTATCACTGACGCAAAACGGAAAAATCAGTGCGTTGAAAAAGACAAATGAAGATATTAAAAATACGTTAACTCAAAAAATGAATGAAAAGAATGCCGATATGGCGTTGGCGCTTATTTCGTTAAAAGAAGAGGGAACAAAGAAAGCACAAGAATTTGCTTTAAAAATTAATGAAAGTCTTCAAAGTGGATCTTATAAAACGGTCAATGATTCGTTAAATGATTTATCACCGACAAATTCATCGGTGGCAACTCAATTATCTTTGACATTGAACACATTGTTAACAGGTATAACAAGTTCACGGGTTGATACAAAAGGGCGCTCCGGCGGAGATGTTTTTTCAAATAATGCATTGTGGGTAAAAGCGCTTTATAACCATGCAAAAGAATCAAGTTCCTCTTCATCAGAAGGTTTTTCCGGTAACACAAAAGGGCTTGTTTTTGGACTTGATGGTAAAATTAACGATACGCTTACATTGGGTGTCGGATATGCATATAGTCAAACGGATGCCGATGCTGGAAGAAAGAATATTGAAATTGACGGCAACACATTGTTTCTTTATGGAACATACCAGCCCAATCGTTGGAGAGCCGACTGGTTATTCTCTTATGGGAAAAATAGCTATACGGAAGAAAAAATGCCTTTGAATATGCCTTTGAGGGCTAAATATGATGTTGATGCTTATATGATGAATTTGATGATGGGATATGAATTTGATTTCGGATTCACCCCGCAAACAGGACTTCGTTATTTAATCGTTGATCAAGAAGATTATTTTGATGGTATTCAATATGTTAAAAGTGATTCAAATGATATTTTAACAATGGTTGCCGGAGGTAGCTATAATAAGGATTTTAAAAGGAAAGATTTTGTTTTGAAATCAATGGTTAAAGCTTATGCAACTTATGATTTGAATGATACGGATAATCGCACTTACGTTCAATTTTCGGAAGGCTCAAATTATAAAATTAATTCAGAAGGCTTGGCTCGTTTCGGTGTTGAAACCGGTGCAAAATTGAGTTTGTTTATGGGGGATGTTGAAATGTCATTGGAATATGACGGGCGTTTCAAAAAAGATTATCAAGATCACACTGGCTCAATTAATTTAAAATATAATTTTTAAATTTGGATAAAAGAAAAGAGAGTCTTTTGTTGGACTCTCTTTTTTTTTGAAGAAAACAATCATTAAGGAGCAGGATTATGGATTGAATGAGAGATAGATTGTAATTCCCATTTTTAAAAATGCTTCCCTTTCGGCACGCAACCGCTCGTCCGTCATTAAAAATGCCGTCTCGTGGGCTATCGCCTCGAACCTGCTTTAGTCCTCATCCCCCAGCGCTCCCCATATAAAAAAACCACCCATAAAGGGTGGTGTTTTTATAAATGGTGAGGGGTATTTTGCAAAACGAGGGCTAGATTCGGGGACTTTTAGTTAATACTTCAAAAAAACTTCTATGATTTTATCTTTAATTTTATCTGGTTTCAGAGGTAAATTTTTTACTTCATCAATGCTTGCTTCCACAAGCTCATACTGGTTGTCTGGCGTGTTCCACTTTTTCCATTCTGTTCCAGTCGGTTTTGCACGATCAATTTCCTTACAAACATAAAAGTCCACGCTATTTTGTCGTTCAAGATCATCGAAATGAAAAGCAAAAACCGGTTTATCAACGATGCTTCCGCTTTCTTCTTTTAACTCACGTAATAGAGCCTGTTCGGATGTTTCGCCATCTTCAATACCGCCACCGATTGTAACATAATACACCCCATCCGGTTTAGTCCGTTTCATCACTAGCAGTTTATTCTCTTTTGTAATTATGATTGCTCTGGCAGATTTACGCATTGTTCAAAATTTCCTTTATTTCTTTCGCATATTTTTGCTTTGTTTCAGGAACGCTTAAATGTTGTGCTAATAAAATGGGCGTATCCAAAGTAATATCTGGGTAATGAACACGCATTTGTTTTAAGGCCGTTTCCATATCTGGTGTATGCTCATCATATCCGTCAATTTCGATAGCTTGGCGCAAAGGCACATAATACACATGTGTCACATAAACAACCTCAGACCACTGTTCTTTTGGGCAGTCTTTATAGACTAAAAAACCTTTATGAATAAAGCCTTCATTTAGACGAAAAGTGGAAGTTTTTTCTCCGTTCAAAAGGGCTGTCCAACGCCTTTCAACCAAATGTAACCATTGTTGTTTTGGCGAGAGAGCATGTTCCACAAAACCTTTGATAACTTCGGCAGTTTCTTTGGGTGTTTGATGGTCATTATTGATGATAAAGTCGGAATAGGAACGATTTTGATAGCCTTCCTCATACATCTCTTTGATTCTGTTTCGTTCCCAATCGTCCAGTTCTCGTGTACCACGATTTTTTAAACATTCTTCCAAACTAGGGGCAAGGGTAATGTTCAAAAATTTCGTTGTATCATCCGCCATAGATGACCATTTTTTATAACTGTTTTCGCTGATAGGATAGGCAAATATAACTGTTTCGTATTTACGGGATTGCTTTAAAGCTAAGAGTGTTTCATTTAGGCGTTTTTGGCGTTCTGCCCAACCATCCTGCATAGAAAGTCCCAATTTTGCTTCTTCTTCGTCACTCATTAACTCATCTACTTCAATAAAGATAGCATTGGGCAACAGATTTACCAAAATTTTTGAAACCGTTGATTTTCCAGAATTTATAGGCCCGTTGATGTTGAGTATCAGCATTGTTTGTCCTTATTTAACGTTGCGTTGATTGTATTTTAGTAATATTTCTTTAAAATTACAAGAATAAAAATTTGATTGTATTTTAATAATATTTCTTTAAAATTGCAAGAATAAAAAAAAGTATTGACAAAATAAAGAGGAGAGTGATATACTGAGCATATAGTTTCATTTAATAAAGGATAAATACCATGGAAAAAATGACAGACGAACAATTGCGGCTTATTGCTGCAAACTTAGATGAAAAAGTTTTTCGCGAAGTGTATAATAAGCATTCAAAAAACAAAACAGTTAACGAAGCGATTGAAAAGTTAAATGCTTTAGGGGATCTGTATTTTGAGGATAACTGTAGTCCGTATAAACACACTGATAGAGTGGCGTCCTTAGGGGATTATATTCATACAAAATTATCCACGGATAAATATTTGGTTTTGACGCCCTGGGTACCGAGTAATGTTTATACATTTGGTGAAAGTGTCGTGTTTGCGTTTAAAACAACTCAAATGCCTGTTGTAACGATTTTTAATGGTACGCCAGTATGGGTATCGGATAAGATTAAATCCGGTAAAGACTTCTATGATTTATGGAAAAGTGAAGAAACGCGCCGTTATGAAGAATATAAAAAGACTCCAGAGTATGCTCAAGCACAAGCTGAGCGAGAAAAAGCTGAACGCATTCGTCAAGCAGAAAATGCATTGGTTGATGCCAAAATTTCGGATATTAAAATCAATGTAGGTGGTTTTGAACAAGAATGGAAAGAATGTTGTGAATCTGCACCGGATAGATATTGTAAGGGCGTTGTTGAATATATGGATCGTTGGGCCAGATTGATGCAATATGAAATGCAAAAACAAGGTACTGGTTTGACGAAAAAAATTGTGTTTGAAACTGAAAATTTGGCCGATAATGGGCAAAGTGGTTGTTCTGCAGCTATGGCGAGACATCGGTTGTATCTTTATTGGTATTTAGGTGTTGAATTGGCTAAAATTTGCAAAGAAAAATATCAAGATGACCCAACCCCTAAGAAAGTTCAAGGTGGGCGTGATAAGTTAATTCAACAGCAACAAATTAACAAAAAACGACAAAATTCAAAATAAAAACTTCAAAGCCCCTCCTAAAAATAGGTGGGGTTTTGCATATCTGAATAAATATCGTATAGTGTTATAAAATGGAGGATGCTTTTTTGCTTTTGCAAAAACAGCCTCCCTTCGTTCGGCGACCTTTGTCCGCCTCTCTGCGCCGAACCCCTTGGGTTCTTAACCCCCGCGCACCACACTATTTATAAAAAAAACCACCCGCAAGGGGTGGTGTTTTTATGCGTGTAGGAAATGGGTTACTGTTCCTTGCGCTGGGATTGTAAATTGGCTAAAGCACAATTTATCCCTTGGTTTATTTCATAAATCCGCGGGACGCCTTTTTTTCATAAAAAAAAAACA
>JAZOOQ010000003.1:0-10489 GCA_045655105.1 Alphaproteobacteria bacterium
AGGCAAAATGCCATTATATCGAAAAATGAAATCCCCATTGGGATATCAAAATTTAACAAACAGTTCTTTTGATTCTTATGGAGTGGATCATTCTGGGTTTACCACTAGAGATGAGCTTGAATATCAATTCGCGCGCCAAGAGCGTGAAAATCTGTTGATGGATCAAGAAAAACAAAACGGAGTTACCGATAATTTTACGCAGTATGGCCATAACTTTTGGGGAACGCCAAGTGAAAATAATTTTGGATTTGGAAGTTCAAATATTTCTGAAAATATTGAGCGATTGCAAAAAACATTTATGACACCGCCTATTCAACCAGTTGTTGAAGAACCAAAATCATCAGGAAGTTTATTAAGCAATGATGAGAATTTATCATCAAATTCAATGTCTTCAATGAGAGAGTCAAGTTCTGATAGTTTAAATTCTTCATATCCAAAGTATTGGAACACAGAAAAAGAGGGAAAGGATATATATGATAATGTTATCAATCAAATTGGAGGCGAGCGCAAGCCATATCCACAAACTTCTTTGCGGTATATTATGTCTTTAGTGGGAGCATCAGGCAAAATGTATCTTGATAAAAATAGGCTTCAAAATCAAAAAATTACGGATAAATTTAAACACGCCCTGATTAATTGTGAAGCAACAAAATTTGGTCGTGGAGGATATGATGCAGCAAGATTTTTATCAGCATTAAAGGAGTTGAAAGATGTTGAGAGTAAAAGTAACACTATAGATGAAAGCAATGCTGATAATTATGCTAACAAAATTGGTCGACAAATTGGATTAAAATATTCATATGATAGCTGTGAGGATAATTTGAAAAAGATTATTCAATATCAATAAGTAAAGTTATTGTGTTATTCGTTAGAATATTGTATAATAAGGCTTAAAGAATCAAAGTGAGGATAAAATGAACGATAGATGGCATATATTTAAAAAGATTAGAAGATTTGTTTCTTATTTTATCTTTTATCTTTGTTCTTTAGCCCTTATTCTGCTTATTTCGATAAGCGTTTTTGTGATTGGAACTGAATTTAAAAGCTTAAAACATTATCATGAAGATATGAGTAAATGCGTTTTTGTAATGGGGGATTATTTAAAATGTCGAAAGGAATAATTTTTGCTCTTAGAGAAAAGATAATGAAGCAATATTCTTTATGGATTGATTCAGTATGGATGCCAATTTTATTATTTGTCAGTGTGTTATTTGTATTTTTTATTTCTGTGTTTTTTTTGATGATGTGGCAAGAAAATTCAAAAACATATCATGAATTTATGCAAGAGTGCATTCAAAAAGAAAAAAATTATAAAAAATGCCTTAGCCAGTGGGATTAAAGGAGAAAAGCGATATGATAAAGATAATGAAAAAAATACTTTTGCTCTTGGGCGTTTTTTTAGGATATTTTTATTTTATATTTGCAACGGGTCTTTTTTTGGGAATGATAATGCTGTTTTTATTCGATTTTCAATGGCCGAATAAAGAAGGTGAACAAAAATATTGTTGGAAATTATTAACTCAAAAGATTTGCATTCAAAGAGAATCAATGATTTATGACGTTAAAAATGAAAATTAAAAATCCTTAAAAAAAAGGAATTATAGTCGCTTTTATAAGTTTAAATAAGCGACTCTTTGGGATTGAAAAGAGGAAGCATGCCTTTTTAATTCTGGATTTTTTTAGATGATAAGAATCTGGATAAAAAAAGCCCCCCGCAAAAAAGCAGAGGGCGATTTATCGGTTTTGTTTTAAAGCTTATCTTATCTGGCGTTCACTTTTTCAATCGCTTTTGTTAAACGAGCGATCACTTCTTCTTGCCCTAAAAGATAGGCAGCTTCCGTTGCGCCACCAGCGGTGAATTGTTTACCAGTCAGGGCCGTTCGAATTGGCCACAAAACTTGCCCGTTTTTAAGACCCATTTTTTCAGGCAACGTCATTAAAGCATCATGCATGGCTTGCATGCTTTCAAAAGCTTTCTTATCTTGCAATAATTCAAGAGCAACAGGCAACACTTTGGCTGTTACCTCAAGATCCGTTTTCATCTTTTTGTGGCAATACATTTCAAGATCATATTCTGGCATTTCATCAAAGAAATCAACCAAATCAATGATTTCGGATAAAACATTTACACGCGGTTGCAACACGGCAGATAATGTTTTTAAATCCAAATTGCGTTTGATGGCTTTTTCATAGTATGGCAATGCTTTTTCATGGAAGTCTTCAAGGCTCATATTGCGGATATAAACCCCGTTAATCCATTTTAATTTTTCAATATCAAAAATGGCAGGGGCTTTGTTAATGCCTTGAATATTAAAGTTTTTAATCAAGTCTTCCATTGAAAAGATTTCTTGCTCTGTTTTTGGATTCCAGCCCAAAAGAGCGATATAGTTCACAATGGCTTCTGTTAAATACCCTTTTGCTTTTAAATCTTGGAAAGAAGCATCACCGTTGCGTTTGCTGAGCTTATTATGCGCATCTTTCATAATTGGAGGCAAGTGGATATAAGTTGGAATATTCCAGCCAAAAGCTTCATACATCAAGTTATATTTTGGTGTGGAAGAAAGATATTCATTCCCGCGGATCACATGAGTGATATTCATCAAATGGTCATCAATCACATTGGCAAAGTTATATGTTGGATAGCCATCAGATTTAAGCAAAATACCTTCATCAAGCGTTTTGTTTTCAACCGTGATGCGACCATAAACTTCATCAATAAACGTTGTTTTTTTGAAAGGATCAATTGTTTGACGAACGGTATATTTTTCGCCATTTTTAATGCGTTCACGTGCTTCTTCAAGGGTTAAATGCTTGCAAGGGTCATCAAACTTAAAAGCTTTTCCTTGAGCTTCAGCTGCTTGTTTTTTGGCTTCTAATTCTTCAGCCGAGCAAAAGCAATAATGCGCGCCATTTAATTCAACCAATTTATCGGCATATTCTTTATAAAGAGGCAAACGATCGGATTGGATATATGGCCCAAAATCGCCCCCTTTATCTGGCCCTTCATCATGCAATAAGCCAACATCTTTAAGTGTTTCATAAACAACATCAACAGCGCCTTCAACAAAGCGTTCTTGATCGGTATCTTCAATTCTTAAAATGAAAGATCCGCCAGCATTTTTGGCGATAAGATATTCATAAAGAGCGGTTCTTAAGTTTCCAATATGCATATATCCAGTTGGGCTTGGTGCAAAACGACTTCTGATTGACATGAGAAAATTCCTTTCAATTAAATAATGAAAGAATATACAAAAATTTATCTCATTCGTCAAGAAAAATCTATTCTTTTTGCCTTTTTTAGGCAAGAGGATTTTTTTATTTTCATCAACAAAACAAGGAAAGGATTTTGAAAATGAATTATTCCAAACAAGCAAGCTTTTTAATGCTTTCAAAAATTCAAGAGATGGCTTTAGATCAAACGCCAAAACCTGATTTTACGGCCGCTTTAAGAGCCGAAGAACTTAAGGGAAAGTTGTTTCATCTTTATCAAGAAAAAAAAGAAGATGCCAAAACAATTGCAACAGTTTTAACCCCCAAAGCTTTGGTTTCGTTTATTGAATCAGAGCAATCAAACCAATTAGATTTTTAAAAGGAGAGTTTTTATGAAAGAAAAAGAAGAAAAAATGATTGAAGTGAATATTCCTGCGGTTTTTAAAGAATTGCTCACCATTAAAAAACGCGTTAAACTTTACTATGGGGGCAGAAGTGGGGGCAAAAGTTATGCCTTTGCCGATAGTTTGCTTTTAAAGGCGCGTCAAGAAAAGCTTTTTATTGTTTGTTTGCGCGAAATTCAAAGTTCGATTAAAGATTCTGTTAAAAAACTTTTGGAAGATAGGATTTTACATTATGGGTTTCAAGATTATAAAGTTTTTGAAACAAGAATTGAAAATCAAATCACAGGAAGCGTTTTTGTTTTTAAAGGCCTTCGCGATCAAGACCCTCAAAAAATCAAATCATTAGAAGGGGCGGATATTGCTTGGATTGAAGAAGCGCAAACCATCAGCAAAAAAAGTTTTGATATTTTGCTTCCAACGATAAGAAAACCAAACTCTGAAATTTGGATTAGCATGAACCGTGAGCTTGAAAATGATCCTGTTTGGGTGGCTTTGGGGGCAAATCCTGATGAAAACACATTTGTTAAAAAAGTGAACTTTTATGATAATCCTTTTTGCCCAAAAGAAATGATTGAATTGGCCTATAAAACCAAAAAAACAGCGCCAGAAGATTATGCGCATATTTGGTTGGGAGAACCTGTGAGCGAAATATCTTCAAAATTAATTGCGCCTGTTTTGGTTCGAAAAGCGCAACGCGCTCAATGCTTTGAAACATATTCGCCATTGGTGATTGGGCTTGATATTGCAAGGTTTGGAGATGATGAATCCGTTTTTTGCTTTCGAAGAGGGCGCGTTGTGGAACGTTTTGAAATTTTTAAGAAAAAAGATACCGTTCAATTGGCTGATATTGCTTCAAGATATTTAGAAGATTTTCATCCCAAAAAGCTTTTTATGGATATTGGTGCCAATGGAGCAGGGGTTTATGATATTTTAACCGATCGTGGCTTTGCGCCTTTGATTAAGGGGGTATTTTTCGGGGGCAAAGCCATGAATGGGGATAGATATGTGAATAAACGGGCCGAAATGTGGGATCATATCCTTTCCTTTTTATCTCAAGACTTGGATGTTTTATTGCCAGCAGATGAAATGCTTTTTGCTGATTTAACGTCCGTGAATAAAAAATATGATCCCATGGGAAGATTGCAACTTGAAAGCAAAGAAGAAATTAAAAAACGCTTGGGCCGTTCGCCCGATAGGGGGGATGCCTTGGCGCTCACTTTTGCCGAACCTGTTTTTGAATCAAGAGAAGATCTTTTGAAAAAAACGCATTTGTTTGGTTCTGGGCGCGTTCAAGTGGAAGATTTGTTTCAAAAGCCAAAATATCAGGGGTGGTGATTTTTTTTGCTTTCTTTCTTTGTTTTTTATGATATACTAAAAGTATAAAGATATAAAAAGATAGGGGGCATATATGTCAAGTGATAATAATAGGGATCAAACAGTTCAACCTGAAGACTCGCATGCTTCTAGGAATGCAGAGGTTGTATCCGACCTTGCGCAACTTTATCAGAGTGGGCCACAAACGAGGGCCACATATTCCGATAATGAATTACCCACTGAAAAGGCTATAAAAGCTGATAAAGCAAGAAACCAGGCTTTTTCTGGTGTTATGAACGCCGCTGCTAATGCAATTCCTTTGGGAAAGAGTGCTGTTGATGTTGCTAATACTGTCAATGATATGAACAATAGGAGCGCCCTGAATCTTCCTGGGGGTGCTTTGGGGGCCGTCGGAGAGGGTGATGTCTTGGTGGCAACAGTCACATCAAAAAGGGAATCTTTTTGGGGTAAAATCGGGGGAGGATTGAAGTGGGTTTTTTCAAAAGTTTCCAACTTCTTTTCAAGCTTAATCCCAGGAGGGTCTTTTGTTTCTGATGGTGTTCAAGTTGGTTTGGAAGTTGGCTTAAACTCTTTTAAAAATTCAGAACAAGCGAGTTATCGTCGAGAAACTGGGCAAAGGCTTTATTTTGCCGATCGGGATGATTTAGAAGAGATATTTCATACGGATCAAGAGGAAATATTAAATTCAATCGCTTCTGTTTTAGATGCGAACAGAGATGGAGAAGTGGATATGTTAGAATTATCAACAGCACAAACACTTTTGGATCAAGATCGCTCTGGTGATGTTTCAGCTGAAGAAATTCAAGCTCATGGGGGACTTCAAGGGGCGATGGCTTATTTAAACCACCATCATAAAGATGCCGTCGATCGGATTGAATATGATGAAACATTTGGCAAATATAATTTATTAAGAACATTGGGTAGTTCCTCTGAAGCACGAGAAACCATCGGCAATCGATTTATGGAACTTGATAAGGATAAAGATGGAAAGGTTTCGCGGGATGAATATCGCGAAGCATTGGAAGGGCTGGATATGAATGGTGATAGAGTTATCGATCGAAATGAAAGAAAAGCCATTCAAGATGATCCAAATGCTGCTTTTAACTTAATGGTTCAAAGATTAAATAACTCTGGTCGCTAATAAGAGGAAATGAAGTAATCGGTTGATGACCTTTTTTTATCAACACATCTGAATTATTTTTTTTATGCGTCCATTTTAACCCATTTACTTTCCTCTTATTTTATTTGTCCCTATTAAACCAAACCTAAGTGGTCATTTAGGCAGAATTTGACTATGCCTCTCATTTTATTTGCCCCCATTAAACCAAACCTAGATGCCCATTTGGGCAGAGTTTAACCATTCCTCTTATTTTATTTACTCTTATTAAGCCAAACCTAGATGCCCACTTGGGCAGAATTTAACTATTCCTCTGATTTTATTTACCCCCATTAAACCCAAACCTAGATGCCCACTTGAGGAGAGTTTGATCGCTCCGCTTATTTTATTTACTCTCCATTAAACCAAACCTAGATGGTCATTTGAGCAGAGTTTAACCATTCCTCTTATTTTATTTACTCTCCATTAAACAAAACCTAAATGGTCACTTGGGCAGAGTTTAACCATTCTGCTTATTTTATTTACCCCCATTAAATTAAACCTAAATTATATATTCTTCTGGTTTAAGTAAAGCTTTAAGAATCTTTAATAACCTTTTGATAGTATAAGATATTAACATTTTGTCACTTTTGTCATTTTTATCTGTTGCCTTTTTTTATTTTGAGGGGTAAAGTAAGATAAAATCGAAGTTTTATAAATTTTTTTAAGCTCTGAAATTTTTTTTTCAGAGTTTTTTTTAACATTTAAACGAAAGGAAAAAATATGAACGTTTTTGCAAAATTTTATGACCGCATGATTAAAACAGAAGAAATCAACCCTAAAACTGGATTACCTGTTTTTAAAGAGGTTTGCTTTGTTGAAATCAGGATTAAAAACAATTCAACGGATGTGGTTGATCAACCAGCAACTCAAGAAAAAATTAATCGTTTTATGCCGCAATATCAACTTTATCTTCAAGCTAAAGAAAAGGAAAAAAAGGGAACAAGCCTTTCCTTATTTGCTTTTTTAACACTTGATGAGCAAGAAACGTTGAAATCTCATGGCATTTTCACGCTGGAAGAATTTGTTGCCTTGCCAAAATCAAAGGTGGAATCTTTAAATTTGCAAGAAGAGCATAAAAAGGCCAAGCTATTTGTGAAAACTCATAAAAATCAATCTGCTTTAAGTGAGTTAACAAAAGAAAATGCCTCATTAAAGAAGGAAATTGAAAATTTAAAAACCTTATTAAACCAAAAAGGAGGGGCGCATGAATTTGTTACTGAATGAAAAATTGATGTATCGCCTGATTAAAGAAGAGGGGATGCGTTTAAAACCATATCGCTGTTCTAAGGGAAAGCTCACCATTGGAGTAGGGCGCAATTTAGATGACAAGGGCCTTTCGAATGAAGAGGCTCTTTTTTTGCTTCAAAATGATATTCAAGAAGCGATTCAATCTTTAAAAAAGGAATTTTCTTTTTTTCAAAATTTAAGCATGGCAAGGCAAATCGTTTTAATTGATATGTGTTTTAATTTGGGGATTAACCGCTTAAAAAAATTTAAAAAAATGATTCAAGCCATTGAAGAAAAAGATTTTTCTTTGGCCTCAAAAGAAATGCTTTCCTCTTTATGGGCCAAGCAAGTTGGCAAAAGAGCAAAAGATTTGGCGCATCTGATGGAAACAGAGGGTTCAAATTAAATGAAACGAATGATTTTATTTGGTTTATTTATTTTTGCTCTTTGTTTTTTATCTTATCAACTTGGCAAAAGTCATTCAAAAATCAAAATCATTGAAAAAGAAGTGGAAGTCATCAGGTATGAAACCAAGTCAAAAGAAGAAATTTATATGCGTCCAAATGCCACTCGTGATGCTTTGCTTAAGCTCATGCATGAAGGAGCCTTGTGAGTGCGAAAAGTTAAGCTATCCTGTTTTTCCAATCGCGGGCAAAAAAGTTGCGCAAGAGCTTGAAAAACAAGGCGATATGCCTCACACGTTTGAATGGATTGCAAGGCTTTATAAACTAAAGCAAATTTTATCAACCAATGAAAAAGAACAAGGAGTTTTTAAATGAACCAACGATCTGCACTTGAAATGATTTTGGCTCAACCCAAAAAAGGGGGAATGAGCAAAAGTGCCATTCTTTTGCATCAAAAACAATGCGAAGATTTTGAAAAAATGCAAAAGGAAATTAATTCGATTAAGGAAGATGTGAAAGAAATGAAAGCCGAGCAAGGCCAAATGCATCATAAGTTAGATGCCCTTATTGAACTTTCAAAAAAGAAAACATCTTTTAAAGAAAACATCAAAGAAATTTTAAACAACAAAGTGTTTTTATATATTTTGATCACGCTCATGTGCGCCCTGTTTGGGGTTTCGGCCGGCGAAGTGGGGTTAAAGATTTTAAAATAACCAAAAGCGAAAGGAATTTTTATGTCAAACACTGCTCATATTCAAAACAAAACAGCTCAAGAAGAAAGCGCCTTATCTCAAGGGGCTTTATTTTTTTCAACACCTGAAGAAAAAGAAAAGGTTTCATTATGGCGCAACCGTTTAGAATCAGCCTTGAAAATATATCAACCTTATTATGAAGTGATTAAACGGGCGCGCCGCTTTTATTTAGGAGCACAAGATGAAAAGCATCAAGGCTTTTTTTCTGACTCCTTAAAATCAGGGGCCAGTTTTTTTTGGTCAAGCATTGAAACGCAAAAACCATTTTTGTATTTTAAGCAACCGAAACCTTATTTAGAACGCTTAAGCAAATATAACTTGGAAGCCGAACAAGTGGCCGCCAAAATTTTGGAACGCGCCTTGGAATGGAACTTAAAGCAATTTGATTTTGATAGCGTGATTAAATATGCGCGCAACGATTATCTTATTTTTGGAACGGGGATTTTATGGGAATCTTATGAAGCCGAGTTCGAAACAATTGAACTTGAAGAATTGCATGAAACCGTTGAGATTAAAACAAATGAAAAAGTTGTAACCAGATATGTTGATCCGCTTGATTTTGTTGCAGATACAACTAAAAACGGCATTTTTGAAAATATTTCTTGGTTGGCCAGATGCATTCATTTAAATAAAGAAAAAATCAAATCTTTTTTTGGTGTGGATGTGTTAAACCATTTGATTCAAAAACAAATTGTTCCTTTAGATGCAAAAGATGATTTTGTTTTAGATGTTTATGAAATTTGGGATAAAGAAGAAAAAAAAGTTTATTGGTTTATTTTTGAAGCAGATGATTTTTTCTTATCTCAAAAAGAAGATCCATTAGGTTTATCTGGCTTTTTCCCCATGGCAAAACCAATTTTTTCATCTATGACAAATGATTCTTTAATTCCTGTTTCTGATTTTCAAATGATTGAAGGGTTGTTAGAAGAATTTTCAGGCCTAACCGAGCGCATGCGTTTATTAATGAATGCTATTAAAGTCAGCGGTGTTTATGATGCTTCATTTTCAAGGTTATCTGATATCTTTGATAAAGATGTAACCCTTATTGGCCTTCATGATTTTGAACGGTTAAAAGAAGCTGGGGGTATTAAAGGCGCCATTGATTTTATTCCCATTGATCAATATATCAAGGCCTTGGAAGTTTTGATTCAACGAAAAGAAGCCTTAAAGCAAGAAATTTTTGCGATTACGGGTGTTTCGGATATTATGCGCGGCAGTTCAGATAAATTTGAAACGGCAACGGCTGTTGAAAAGAAAACCAATTTTGGTACGCTTCGAAACCAAGATAGGCAAAATGATATGCATCGTTTCATCATGGATTGTTATCGCATTAAAGCAGAGCTGATTTGCGAGCAATTTTCGCCTTCTTTGTTGGAACGCTTTATGTCTTTAGAAGAAGGCTATTCTTATCAAGTGATTCAAGAAGCGGTTCATCTTCTTAAAAATAATAAAATGCGCGATATGGTTTTAAACATTGAAACAGATGCCTTCTTTGATCATGAAAAGAAAGCAAAAGAAACAATTGCAGCCATTGAAACCATTTCAAAAATGCTTACAAATGGGGTGAGCGTTGTGTCGCAAGAACCGCTTTTATTGCCACTTTATCGTCAAATGATTTCAAAGGTGACCAGCCAAGTTCAAGGCGCGCGCCATTTTGAAAATGTGATCGATAAAGCGTTTCTTGAAATTGAACAAACCTTAAAAAAAGAGAAGAAAACTTCTGATTTAATGGAAGCCTCTCTTCTTCAAAAACAACAATCAAATCAATCAGGAGAATTAAATGATTTGAAATATCAAATTGAAAAACAAGAACTTTTTGTTAAGTTGAAAGACTTGCTTTTTAAAGAAAGAGAACTCAATTTTAAAAATAAAAAAGCCGAGCTCGATTTTCAAAAAGCTGTTTTGCGCCATAAACAAGAAGGGCTTTATTTGCCAACTTCTGTGCCAAAAGAAAGCCCCGTTTATCCGCCAAAAGAAGCCGTTATTGGCACAGAGCGT
>JAZOOQ010000004.1:0-2899 GCA_045655105.1 Alphaproteobacteria bacterium
CATGATATAAAAAAACTGATTGATGCCTATAGCAAAAAAACACCCTTTCAAACAGAAATTCAAACAGCAGAAGGTCGTTTTTTAATTCAAATCAAAAAATTAAAAACAGGGATATTACTCATTTCAAAGGATATTTCATCCGAATATGCCTTGCACTATAGCTTATCACATAGGCTGGATTTCATGTCTAATGTTTTAAGTTGTTTTTCTGACCCTATTTATTTAACAGATAAAAACGGCATTTTAATCTATGCAAACAAAGCATTTTTAACTCTTTTAGAAACAACACTTCAAAACACTATTGGAAATCATTTTTCTTCTTTTATTTTAGATGGAACACCTCATTTTGAAGGTTTTTGGGAAGGAACACTTTATTTAAAAACACAAAAAGGCATTTTACCAGTTGATATTTTGCAACAACCATTTGAAACATGTAACCAAACATTTTTTTATGGAATTATTAAAGAAATCAATCCATTAAAACATCAAAACAAATATCTTTTTGATAAAGCGCCTCTGCCCTTAACAGTTATCCAAGCAGATACTTATCAAATTAAACAAACAAATGATTCTTTTAAAAATTTTATTAAACAATATCATTCAAATAAAGAAATAACTCATCTTTTGGATTTATTATCTGAAACATCTAAAGAAATTTTTGTTTCAAAACTAAAAAAGATGCTTCAAGGCCTTTCCCTAAGCGAAAAAATTGATATTACAACGGCTTCACATTTTGGAAGTAAAACGTTTAATCTCTTTATCACCTTTTCTTCAGCAAAAAAAGATAATTTTTTAATTTATTTTGTTGATGCAACAGATCAAAAGAATTTGGAAAGACAATTTGCTCATGGTCAAAAAATGCAAGCCATTGGGCAACTTGCTGGTGGTATTGCACATGACTTTAATAATTTACTTACGGCAATTATTGGTTTTTGCGATATTTTACTTGAAAAATTTCCTGCAGCAGATCCAACCTTCATGGATATTATGCAAATTAAAGGAAATGCAAATAAAGCAGCTGGATTGGTTGGCCAATTGCTTACTTTTTCTAAAAAACAACCCGCAAAAGTTGAGCTCATTAATTTCCATGATGTCTTTATTGATATTTTAACGCTTTTAAACCGAAGCATTTCTCCCTTTGTTTCCCTTAAAACAACTATGCAACGAGGTCTAGGCTCGGTTAAAATGGAGCCAAACCAGCTCACACAAATTTTCTTAAATTTAGCAGTCAATGCAAAAGACGCTATGAAAAACGGCGGAAATTTACTTATTTCTGTTACAAAGGAAAACTTAAAAAAATCAAAACCATTGGGAAATGAGATGGTTCAAGCTGGTGATTATATTAAAATCACTGTTTCTGACGAAGGAAGTGGTATTGAAGAAGAGCATCTTTCTCATATTTTTGAGCCCTTTTTCACAACAAAGAATAATTCAACTGTTTCAGGAACTGGTCTTGGTCTTTCAACCGTTTATGGCATTGTGCATTCAGCGGGGGGATATATTTCTGTTAACAGCCAAAAAAATATTGGAACCACTTTCACTATTTATTTACCAAGATATGAAGACAACACTGAAAAAATAATAAAAGAAAAAAATATTCGCCCAATCTTTACGCCGAAAAAAGAAACACAGATTTTACTTGTCGATGATGAAGATGCCGTTCGTTTTGTTACAAAAAGGGCCTTGGTTTCCAAAGGCTTCATTGTAACTGACTGTGAAAGTGGTGCTGCTGCCTTAAAAATTTTAGCACAGAAAAATGATTTTGATCTGTTAATTAGCGATATGGTGATGCCAAATATGGATGGCAACACATTGATACAAAAAGCAAAAGAAGCCTATCCAAAATTAAAAACCATTTTAATGAGCGGTTATTCGGAAGACTTGTTTAATCACCAATCAACTATAGAATTTTCTAACACAAAATTTTTGCAAAAACCATTTGAAATTATAAAGTTAATCGAAACAGTTCGAGATATACTTGAAGATTAAAAATAATAGGAGATAATTATGAATGATATATTAAATTCGCTCACTTTAAGTGACTTTCGCCAATATATGATTATTGGTTTTTGTTTGGCACTTTTACATTTATTTTTGCTTTGGCAAACGGTTACCCTTCTTTCTAAAACAAGAAAAAAAGGGATTGTTTTATTTCTTTCATCTGTTTTAAGAATTTTCTTACTTATTTTCATTGCTCTTGCTTGTTCAAAACAAAATATGGGGCATTTTTTAATCATCATGTGTTCATTTTTCTTAACAAGATTATTTTTATTAAAACTTTTTAAACCCAGTTTTAAAAAGAAATTAAAAAATTCAGAAGTTGTAACTCAAGAAAGAAAAAAAGCCCCCTACTCCAATCAAGTGAGCACTAAAAGACGAACAATTAGAAGAGAACCTATTAAACGATATTAAAAAAAGCGGCCAAATGGTCGCTTTTTTTTATCTCTTTTCACTTAAAACTTTATTTCCAAATTTCATAAAAATAAATAATAAGATAGTGGCGAAAAAAAATGAAAAAGTTTTTCGATTCAAAAAGATAAATGCAGAAGATAACGAAATATCAAAATATCTTTTTTCAGAAGATTTTCTCTATTTCATGTGATGGGTTAAAATAAGGGAGATAAGGCAGATAATAAAGATGAAACCGACAAGTGCCGTGTATAGGTTATACATAAACTTGCCGGTTTCGCTTTAGTATCGTCTTAGAACCTTATTTGAACATAGGATGCTTAAATCAGAACTTGAGTTCTAACTTAAGCATACCAGAGTGATCGGTATATTCCTTCCTGAACGATCCATTATATTCAAGTTTCAATGTTGTTCGATCATTAAGTTTGGCTTCAACGCCTGTTGAGATACCAACACTCAAGCGATCCAATGCTTCAGAGTTCACGGTATA
>JAZOOQ010000005.1:0-4985 GCA_045655105.1 Alphaproteobacteria bacterium
GCTTGAGTGTTGGCATCTCAACAGGCGTTGAAGCCAAACTTAATGATCGAACAACCTTGAAGCTTGAATATAATGGAAGCTTTAGAAAAGAATATACGGATCATAGCGGAATGCTTAAATTGGAACTTCGATTCTAGCAAAGTATTTTAAGAGTCATCTGGGGCAGATGTGAGAGGTCTTGTGTACGCCAGCCAATGTACACGTCGCCTCTCATATCTTACCAACTGTTCACTTAAAATACTTTTTGAATCGAACAACTTTGTTGTTTTTTTGATTTATTTCCCTTTTGAGCATTTTTTTGCTACTAGTTTTGTTTTTATTTGTTAAAAAATATTTTGGAATCAATAAAATAAAAAAAGAAAGTAAATAAACACTTGAACTAATGTTGGGCATTTCAAATAATCTTTTTGCATTTGATTGAATTAACTTAAGCATCTTAAATTTTGTAAGAAAAATTAAGCTGAGTAGAATAGGGGATAAAAAAAAGACGATTTTTAAATCGTCTTTTATCAATTTTAGCTTTTAACTTGTAACCTTTATCAGCTATCTTCCAAAAAGCTACGTAATTTTCTTGAACGACTTGGATGTTTTAATTTACGTAAAGCTTTAGCTTCAATTTGGCGAATACGTTCGCGAGTCACAGCAAATTGAAGACCAACTTCTTCCAATGTGTGGTCAGAATTCATCCCAATACCAAAGCGCATACGAAGAACACGTTCTTCTCTTGGAGAGAGTGTTGATAATACTGCTGTGCAAGATTGGCGCAAATTCGTTTGAATGGCGGCTTCTAATGGTTGAATTGTGTTTTTATCTTCAATGAAATCGCCTAAATGTGAATCTTCTTCATCACCAACAGGTGTTTCAAGAGAAATAGGCTCTTTTGCAATTTTAAGAACTTTTTTAATCTTTTCAACGGATAAGTTGATGCGCGGTGCCAATTCTTCAGGAGTTGGTTCATGCCCTGTTTCAAGCATCATTTGACGACCTGTTTTAAGCATTTTATTAATCGTTTCAATCATATGAACTGGGATACGAATAGTGCGAGCTTGATCAGCAATAGCTCTTGTAATTGATTGGCGAATCCACCATGTTGCATATGTTGAAAATTTGTATCCACGTTGATATTCAAATTTATCAACAGCTTTCATTAATCCAATATTTCCTTCTTGAATCAAATCAAGGAATTGAAGACCGCGGTTTGTGTATTTTTTAGAAATGGAAATAACCAAACGCAAGTTTGCTTCAATCATTTCTTGCTTTGCTTTATTTGTTTCTTGGCGACCTTTTTTAACTGTTGCAACAATACGGCGATATTCCATGATTGGCATTTGTGTTTCTTCAACAACTTCTAAAATAGCTGAACGAATATCCGTGATTTCTGGTTTATATCTTTCAACAAAAAGTTGCCAATTTTTTGATTTTTTCTCAGCTTTTTGTATCCATTTTTCATCTAATTCGCTGTTTTGATAGAATTCCAAAAATTCTTCTCTATCAATTTTTACAGAAGTTGCCAATCTTAAAAGACGTCCTTCAAGCATCATCAATTTTTGGTTAACTTCATTAAGCTTATTAATCAACTCTTCAATTTTAAGTGGATTTAAATGAATGTTTTTTAAACGTTGAGTGATTTCTCTTTTGGTTTCTTTATAATTTTTTTCAATTGTTTTTGATAAAGGTTTGTTTGCAATGAATGTTGCTAATTTATCCTTTTTTAGAGAAATGAATTTTTGATTTAATTCTTCAATTTCTCTTAAAGTTTCAATCGTTTGAGGGAGAAGAGATTCTTCCATTTGACCAATACTCATGGCATTTTCGTTATAATCCTCATCCTCATCTTCATCATCAGAAGAATTTTTTTCTTCAATTGGTTCATCAATATCCTCATCTTCTTCATCAGAATCAAGGATATCTTCATCCTCTATTTTATCATCTTCATCATCATCAATGAATTCATCATCTTTATCTTCATCTTCTTGAGATAATGAAATCTTCTTTTCTTTCTTTTCTGTTTTTTTAACTGGTTCCGCAACTTTTAACAAAGCTTCTGATTTTTCAATTTTTGATAATTGAAGTGCAAAATCTTCACGATCAGAACCTTCTTTTAAGGCTTCAATAGCTGATTCTAAATCAATAATTTCACGAAGGAACATAGTTCCTTGATTTAATTTTTTGTTCCATTCGGTTAAGGCTTTCATTGTTAAAGAACTTTCAGCCAAACCGCTCATCATCACATCAAAACCAGCAGCGATACGCTTTGCAATAGCAATTTCGCCTTCTCTTGAAAGAAGTTCAACAGCGCCCATTTCTCTTAAATACAAACGAACAGGGTCGTTAACACGATTGCCTGTATCTGCTTCAAGTGGAGCTTCTTCTTCAGACGGTGTGATTGTTAAAGATTTTTTATCACTTAAACTTTCTGTTAAATCAGTGATATCATCTGAGCCATCAATGATATTAATGCCCAAATCTGAAAATGAAGAAACAACTAATTCTAAAGATTCTTCATTAAGAGCATCACTTGGCAAATATTTTTTAAGTTCATTCATGGAAATGAACCCGCGTTCTTTACCTTTTTCAATTAATTTTTTCATTGAGATTTTTGAGTCTGAAGTTGCACTCGAACGGCTTTTGGATAATGTTTGATTATCGGAAAGAGAAGTCATAAAGCAGCACCCTGAATTGAAGTTTTGAAAATAAATTTGGGCCTAATATACGATTTTTTTTTATGAATGTCAATCATTTTTATTTGGTATTTTGTGTTTTTATTTTTTTTGAATTTTTATAAAGAAAATAATATATTATTCAGTAGTGGAAAGGGCAAGAAGCTCTTGCTTTATTTGTTGGATTTCTTTCCATAAAGTTTCATCCCCAGTTTGATTATATTCTTCCACCTTATTTTGACATTCTTCTTCAAGTGAACGAATTTGATAAATATGTAACCAATTTAAAATATCTTGAGTGATTTCTTCTTGCGTTTTATCTGCTTTTTTAAGCATTTCAATTTCAGGTAATTTTAAGCCATCAAAATCATCAAAAACGGCTTGCTCTAATTCTTCTTGCTTGATATCAGGGTTTTCAAAAAGCTTTTCAAGAAGTTTTTCTTTAATATTTTGAAGCATTGGTTCATGAAGATTAACAGAGGCAATTTCTTCAATGAAGTTTTGAGCAATGCATGGATAACATAATAAATATGAAAGAAGCATTCTGCCTTCAATGCTGTTTTTTTGAGGTTTTAAAATACTTTGAGCATCATTAAATGATAAGGGCTTTTTTTTCTTTTCTTTTTCTAATTGCCAAAGTTCTTTTTTAATTGCTTTTAAATAATATGATCTGATACGTTCATCTTTTATTTCTTCGATTAGTTCTGTGGCTTCTTGTTCTAATTTTGCTTTTCTTTCAGGTGTATCAACTGATCGGTTTTCAAGAAGCATATTCCAAAAAGCATAAAATAAACTTTTAGCGTTGTTAATTGCTTCTTGGAAGGCTTCAGGTGATTTTTTTCGGATCATATCATCTGGATCGAAAGGATCTGGTAAAAAGATAAATTGTAATGATTTTCCAGCGGATAAAAGAGGAAGTGCTCGCATTAAGGCTCTTGAAGAAGCTTTTCGACCAGCTCTATCTCCATCAAAACAGATAATGGGCTCATCGCATTCTTTCCAAAGAAGTTGAAGTTGGTTTTCAGTAAAAGCAGTTCCAAGTGGAGCAACGGCTGATGTGAAACCAGCACTATGAAGCGCGATAACATCCATATATCCTTCAACAATCAAAGCGTTATTTGATTTTCTGATTGTTTCAAGTGCGTTTGGAAGAGCGTATAGTTGTTCTCCTTTATGAAATAATGCTGTGTCAGGTGAGTTTAGATATTTGGGTTCACCCTTGTGCATGAGACGACCACCAAAACCAATTACGCGTCGCCGTTTATCTAAAATTGGAAACATAACACGATCGTAAAAATAATCGTGAAATCCTTCTCTGCCATTATTTGGAGCAATCAGTCCAAGTTCCTTTAAAAGTGCAAAATTAACGTTTTGTGCTTTGAAAAAATCAACTAATTTTGATCCACTAGGTGCATAACCAAGGCGAAATTGTTTAGCAATAGTACCTGTAATTCCTCTGCTTTTTAAATATTCGCGTGCCTGAGATCCCGCTTCTGAAAAAAGATGTTTTTGGAAAAATAAACAAGCTTTTTCCATAATTTCAGAAAGCATTTTATATCGACTATCAACGGCTGGATTTTGATAATTACTTTCAGGCATTTTAAGGCCAGCTAAAGAAGCTAAATGTTCAACAGCTTCCATAAAAGGCATTTTTTCACAATCAGTTAAAAAATTGATTACATTGCCATGGGCTCCGCATCCAAAACAATGATAAAATCCTTTTTCATCATTGACGGTAAATGAAGGTGTTTTTTCATTATGAAAAGGGCATAATCCAAGAAACTCACGCCCTTTCGGAGTGAGTTTTACTTTGCGCCCCACAATTGAAGAAACACTGACGCGTTCTTTTATTTCATCAAGAAAAGCAGGGGAGAGAGCCATTTTAGCTTAATTTGCCTTTGATTAAACCTGAAGCAATGGCAAAATCCATTTTTCCAGCATATTTTCCTTTTAAGGCCCCCATTACTTTGCCCATATCTTTGATAGAGGAAGCACCTGTTTGAGCGATGATTTCTTCAATAGCTGCTGAAATTTCATCTTCGCTCATTTGTTGAGGTAAAAATTGTTGAATGACTTCGATTTCTGCTTTTTCTTTTTGAGCTAAGTCTTCTCTGCCACCTTGTTGATACATGTTGATACTTTCGTTACGTTGTTTAACCATGCTCATTAACAGGTTTAAAACGGCAGTATCGTCAATTCCATCAATATTTCCTTTAGGGCGTGCTTCAATATCTTTATCTTTGATAGCTGCGTTAATTAAACGGATGGTTGCAACTTTTACTTCATCTTTAGCTTTTAAAGCTTCAATTAATGCTTTTTTTAAAT
>JAZOOQ010000006.1:0-68260 GCA_045655105.1 Alphaproteobacteria bacterium
TAGTTAAGATTTTAATTAAGAGTTTTTTAGCTGGTTTTGCAATAGGTTTAGGTGGCTGGTTTTGCTTGAGAGCAAAGATTGATTACAATAGCCCACTATTTTCTTGTTTTGTTTTTTCGTTTGGTTTAATCTTGATATGTAATTTTGATTTTTATTTGTACTGTTTTGTAAGTTTTTTATGCAGAAATATAGTTGCTCTTGAAGGGTGCTCGTTTTGTTCATTTATAAAAGACTGTCTCGCTTTGTTCGATATTAACTTCGGATTATCCTTCGTTCCGAACGTCACTTCGTGAGTTCTTCTCCCGATCAAGTACAAAAAAACCACCCATAAAGGTGGTTTTTAATGGCGCACTTGGCGAGATTCGAACTCACGACCCTTGCCTTCGGAGGGCAATACTCTATCCAGCTGAGCTACAAGTGCTGAACTGTTGCTTTTTATAAGTTATTTTCTTGAAAAAAGCAACAAAATTCTCTTTTTCTATTGATTCATGCTTTCAAAGAATTCATCATTTGTTTTTGTTTGTTTTAATTTATCCATTAAGAATTCCATTGAATCTGTGACACCCATTGGCATTAAAATGCGGCGCAAAATCCAAACTTTTGGAAGTTTGTTTTTATCCACAAGTAAGTCTTCATTTCTTGTGCCGGATTTAATGATATCAATAGCAGGGAAAATACGTTTGTCTGAAACTTTTCTATCAAGGATGATTTCGGAATTACCTGTTCCTTTAAATTCTTCAAAAATAACTTCATCCATTCTGGAACCCGTTTCAATTAATGCTGTTCCAAAAATTGTGAGCGAACCACCTTCTTCAACATTTCTGGCAGCACCAAAGAAGCGTTTAGGTTTTTGAAGAGCATTTGCATCAACACCGCCCGTTAAAACTTTACCAGAACTTGGGATAACAGTATTATATGCTCTTGATAAACGAGTGATAGAATCAAGCAAAATAATAACGTCTTTTTTATGTTCAACCAATCGTTTTGCTTTTTCAATAACCATTTCTGCAACTTGAACATGGCGAACGGCTGGTTCATCAAAAGTTGAGCTAATCACTTCACCTTTAATTGATCGAATCATATCAGTTACTTCTTCAGGTCTTTCATCAATAAGTAACACAATTAAGTGTGCTTCAGGATGATTTTTTTCAATAGAATGTGCAATATTTTTTAACATAACGGTTTTACCCGTTCTTGGTGGAGCAACGATTAAGCAACGTTGTCCTTTACCTTGAGGACAAACTAAATCAATGATTCTTGGCGTTAAATCTTTTGAAGCTTTTGGATCAGAATCGCCATATTCCATTACAATTGGTTGATTTGGATAAAGTGGTGTTAAGTCATCAAAGTTAACGCGATAGCGCAATTCTTCAGGTTCTTGATAGTTTACAGTGTTAATTTTTGTAAGTGAAAAATATTTTTCGCCATTTTTAGGAGCAATAATTTCGCCAATAATTGTATCTCCAGTTCTTAAACCCCATTTTTTAATATGATGTGGTGCAACATAAATATCATCAGGACCAGCCAAATAATTGGCTTCTGCAGAACGTAAAAAACCAAAGCCATCAGCCATTACTTCCAAAACGCCTTCACCCATTAAAGAGGCTTCTGACTCTGAAAGTCTTTTTAAAATGGCATACATTAAGTCTTGAGTTCTTAAGGATGAAGCATTTTCAACTTCTAATTCTTCTGCATAGAGCAATAACTCGGCAGGAGTTTTCTTCTTTAAATCATTAAGTTGCATGTGAACCTTATATAAAAAATGGGAAAATAAAAATTTAGGATAACTTGAATTGGCATAAGTAGATGTGGCCAAATTTCATAATATATATTTTAGCTGAAAAAAGTTTATCTGTCAATGAAATAATTAAAAATAACTGGACTTTGATTAGTTTTTATGTGAAGATATAAAGACCAACGATTAGAAAAGGGGTGTAAAGATGGAACTTTGCGAATATCAAAATAAAAGGTTGCTAAGAGAAAATAAAATCCCTGTTTTAAAAGGAGAAGTTGCTTATACGGTTGATGAGGCAGTTGAAATTGCAACTCGTATGGATGCAAAAAGTTATCGTTTACATGTGCAAATACCTCAAGGTGAAAAAATTATAAAATATATTCCTGAAATTGAGGGAAATTTGGATGCTTATTCCATTAAAGAAGTTGAAAAATTGGCTCATGATTTATTTCAAACAAAAGTTATAACAATTTCTGGTAAAGAATATCCTGTTCAACGAATTTATGTGGAAGAATTATGTCAAATTGAAAAAAGATTAACATTTTCAATGCGTATTGATACACCAAAACAAAAAATTCTTTTTTCGCTTTTAGGTAAAAAAAAGAAAAGCATTGAGTGTGAAATTCCATTTAAAAAAACAAATGTTTTGTTTTGGTGTCGCATATTAAAAATATTTGAATTTCAAGGAATGCAAAGCGCCTCTTTGTTGCCAATTTTAAAAAATATGTATTCCTTTTTCATGAAATATAACGTTGTTTTTATTGAGTTTAATCCATTGGTTTTAACAAAAGATGGAAAATGGGTTGTTCTTGATAGTCAAATTCAATTTGATGATGAGGCGTTGTTTCTTCATCCAGAAATTTCCAAATTAAGAGAAACACCCAAAGGAGAAGAATCACAAGAAAGAGCGCGTCTTTATAATTTTAGATATCAGCCATTTAATGGGAATATTGCCTGTTTGGTAAATGGCTCTGGATTGGGTGCGGCCACTATTGATATGGTGGTTGAACATGGTGGAAAACCAGCTTGCTTGCTTGATGTTGGAACTGAGCCAACAAAAGAATCTGTTTTTCAAGCATTAAAGTTGGCTTTGAGCGAGCCAAATGTTGAGGGTATTTTTGTGAATATTTTTGGAGGAATCACACGTTGTGACGTTATTGCGGATGGTTTAATTTCAGCTTCGCAAGAAATATCTGTTGGAATGCCTTTGGTTGTTCGTATGGATGGAACAAATGCATTGGTTGGATCAAGACTTTTGTTTGATTCTCGCTTGCCATTGATTGTGATGAAAGATTTTGATGAAGCGGTTAAAACTGTTATCAAACAGGTGGAGGATTTGTTGTGACAATTAAATTTCCAAATAAAAAAACGCCAATTTTATATCAAGGGATAACGGCAAGTTCTGGCTCCATTCATGTTGAAAAAGCAATTTTTTATGGTTCTAATGTTGTCGCGGGCGTAAGTAAAGATAAATCTGTTACTATGTTTCAAAATGTGCCCGTTTTTCAAACAGTGAAAGAGGCTGTTAAAAAAACAAAACCTCAAATTAGTGTTATTTTTTCAAGTCCGCAACGAGCACTTCAAGATGTTGAAGAGGCTGCGAAAGCAAAGATACCGCTTATTATTTGCCCAACAAATCATGTTCCTTATAAAGATGTTTTAGAAATGAAACAATTGGCTCTTAAATATAAAGTTGAGCTTATTGGGCCATCCGCTCCTGGGCTTGTGACACCAGAGCAGTCGGTTGCGGGAACGGTGCCAGCTCATTTGTTTTTAAAAGGCAATGTTGGGATTGTTTCAAGATCCAGTTCTTTAACATATGAAACAGTTCAACAATTGGCTAAATATGGGTTAGGAGTTTCTTCTTGTGCAGCAATTGGGTCTGCTGCTATTTTGGGAACGGGGTTTATTCCGGTTGTTTCAGCCTTTTTAAAAGATAATAAAACGAAAGCAATTTTGATTATTGGAAAAGCAACGGGTAATTTTGAATATGAATTAGCTGATTATTTGAAAAAGAAAAAATTTTCAAAAAAAATTGCTCTTTATATTCCGGGAAGATTTACAAAAAATGATGAGATTTCTTTAAAGGAAAAAGCGCTTGAAAAAGTTGGGGCCCATATTATTCGGTCAGCTGGAAATATTGGGGAACAAATGGCTTATTTTTTAAAAAAGGAAATAAAAAATAATGACGTTGAATGAAATTCTTGTTACTAAAATGAGTCATGATTTAGCTGGTGCTGCTGGCTCTTTAGATAATATGGCTGATTTAATTTTGATGGATGATTCGTTTATTAAAGAAGGTGCTCCATTATTGAAAAAAACAACGTTAACATTGATTTCGAGGTTGAAGTTCTTTAGGGCCCTTTTAGGAGTTGAAACGAAAATAGATTTTGAGTTGGCGGATAATTATTTAAAAACGCTTTCAAATCCGATTTTGCTTGAAGGTGATGTTTCTAAAAAATTGCATTTAATGTTTGTGTTGTTGGCGGGAGAAATTTTAACTGATGGTGGTTCTTTGCAAGTAAACGATGAAGGGTTTGTTTGTATGGGAAATATAAGAATTTCTGAAGAAAAAAAATTTCTTTTGCTTAATCGTGTAACAGATTTAAGTATTGACAATGCTTTATGGATTTGGCTATCTGATTGGATGATTGAAAATAAACTTAAGGCAGATATTTACCATGTTGATGATGTTTTTTCATTAAAGTTTTTATCTGAAGCTTTGTGATTTAAAACACTTTGATTGATGTGTTCATTTTAAGTTTTTTCTTTTTGGTTTAAAATTTTCTTTAAAATCTCCTTTTTTGCTTGATTTTTTTAAGTTTTTTTGGCATAATTTCACCCTGATAAATACTGAAAATCATTTAGTTATAAAGTAAGGAAAGAAAATATGTCACAACAAAAATATTATCCGCAGTTAAATTCGCGTATAAGTTTTCCTGAAATGGAAAAAGAAATAATCGCTTATTGGGAAAAAGAAAAAACGTTCCAAAAGTCGATTGATATTCGAAAAGAAGCCGAAGAATTTGTTTTTTATGATGGTCCTCCATTTGCCAATGGATTGCCACACTATGGGCATATTATGATTTCCTATGTAAAAGATACAATTGCTCGTTTTCAAACAATGAACGGTAAACGCGTTGAGCGTCGTTTGGGTTGGGATTGTCATGGTCTTCCAGCTGAAATGGCTGCTGAAAAAGAATTAGGCGTTTCAGGGCATAAAGCAATTGAAGAATTTGGCATTCAAAAATTTAATGATTTTTGCCGAACAAATGTTTTGAAATATTCAACAATTTGGACGGATATGTTCCGTAGAATTGGTCGTTGGGTTGATTTTGATAATGATTATAAAACAATGGATCTTCCTTTTATGGAATCAATTATCAATAATTTTAAACAATTATACGATAAAGGTCTTGTATATGAAGATTATCGTGTTCAACCATATTCATGGTGCGCTCAAACACCAGTTTCAAATTTTGAAGTGAACTTGGGCTATCGCGATAAAACAGATACGGCGATTACTGTTTTATTTAAACTTGAAAATGGGATGAATGTTCTTGTTTGGACAACAACCCCTTGGACACTTCCTTCAAACTTAATGTTGGCTGTTGGTGAAGAAATTGATTATGCCATTATGCAAGAAGGAGATGAAAAATATATTTTAGCAGAAGCGTTGCTTGGAAGATATAAACAACAATTGCAACATGCTGAACGTGTTGGAACAATGAAAGGTTCAGAGTTGGTTGGCCTTTCTTATACACCTATGTTCCCATATTTTAAAGACTTAAAAGAAAAGGGTTGTTTTAAAGTTTTAAAAGGCGAATTTGTTTCCGTTGAAGATGGTACTGGTGTTGTTCATATTGCCCCAGGGTTTGGTCAAGATGACTTTGATGCTTGCCGTTCATTGGATCCTGAATTCCCTGTTGTTTGCCCTGTGGATGAAGCTGGATGTTTCACAGCGGAAGTTCCTGATTATCAATCACGCCAAGTTTTTGATACAAACGAAGATATTATGGTTTGGTTGAAGGAAAACCGTCTTTTAGTTAAAAAAGAACAAATCACTCACTCTTATCCATATTGTTGGAGAACGGATACGCCACTTATTTATAAAGCTATGAGTGGTTGGTTTGTAAAAGTTTCTGATTTCAGAGATGAAATGGTTGCTTTAAATGAACAAATTACTTGGACGCCAGATCACTTAAAGAGTGGTCGTTTTGGAAAATGGCTTGAAGGTGCCAGAGATTGGTCAATTTCAAGAAATCGTTTCTGGGGAACGCCAATTCCTGTTTGGAAGTCAGATAATCCGGAATTCCCAAGAATTGATGTTTTTGGATCTATTCAAGAAATTAAAGAAAAAACAGGAATTGAGGTAACGGATTTGCATCGTCCAATTATTGATGATGTTGTTTATAAAAACCCTGATGATCCATCAGGAAAAACAATGATGCGCCGTGTAACAGATGTTTTTGACTGTTGGTTTGAATCTGGTTCTATGCCAGAAGGTCAACTTCATTATCCATTTGAAAATAAAAAATGGTTTGAAGATCATTTCCCAGCAGATTTCATTGTTGAAGCTATTGATCAAACACGTGGTTGGTTCTATACGCTTCATGTTTTGGGCACAGCGCTTCACCATAAACCAGCTTATAAAAACTGTTTGTGCACAGGTTTAATCATGGCTGAAGGAGGCGTAAAGCTTTCTAAAAAACTAAAGAATTATCCGGATCCATATGTTGTTTTAGATTCAATGGGATCTGATGCTTTACGTTGGTTCTTGGTTTCATCTCCTGTTATTAAAGGCGGTAATGTGATGATTGACCAAGAAGGTAAAGAAGTTGCAAAAGCTGCTCGTAAGGCTTTAATGCCACTTTGGAATGCTTTCTATTTCTTCTGTTTATATGCAAATGCAGAAGGAATTAGAGCAACTAAAACAGTTGGTTCTGATGATGTGTTAGATAGATATATTCTTTCAAAAGTGAAAGTTTTAGCTCAAGATGTTAAAAAATCAATGGAAGAATATGATATCAACCAAGCATGTGCAGATTGTGCTGAATTTTTGGATATTTTAAATAACTGGTACATCCGTCGTTCACGCACGCGTTTTTGGGATGGAACTGATTTAACAGCCTTTAATGTTTTATACACTGTTTTAATCACAATTGCAAAAGTGATGGCTCCATTAATGCCAATGATGTGTGAATATGTTTATCGCTCATTAACAGAAAAAGAATCTGTTCACTTAAGATCATATCCAGATGTAAGCGCATTAACAGATGATGTTGAATTAATGGAAAAAATGGATTTGGTTCGCACCATTTCTTCAACAGCTAAAGCTATTCGAGAAGAACATCGCTTGCGTAACCGTTTGCCATTGCGTTCAATGACAATTGCAGGAACAAGCGTTGAAAAACTTTATGAATTTGCTGAAGTTTTAAAAGAAGAAGTAAATGTTAAAGATATTGTTTTCAAAACAGATATCAATGAAGTTGCAGATACATTCCTTTATTTAAAAACGCCACTTATTGGAAAGAGATTAGGTCGTTTTATGAAAGATATTATGGCTGAATCAAAAGGAAATAATTGGAAGAAAAATGAAGATGGAACATTATCTATTGCTGGCCAAATTTTAACACAAGAAGAATACGAATTGCGTCTTGTTTTAAAAGAAGGTTTGCAAGGTCAAGCATTGCCAGATAATACAGCGGTGATCCAATTGGATACAGAAGTTGTTCCAGAACTTGAAAAAGAAGGTATTGCAAGAGATTTTGTTCGCATGATTCAATCATTAAGAAAAGAAAAAGGATTTGATGTTTCAGATCGCATTCAATTATCTTTTGCAACAGATTCTTCTTTGGTTAAAGAAGCAATTGCTGAACATGAAGCTTATATTAAAGATCAAGTTTTAGCAGTTGAAATTAAACAAACAACAAACTCTTTAATGAAACAAGAAGAATTAGGTGATTCAAATATTTCATTTGATGTTGTGAAAAACTAAAATACTCTACTTTGTTTTTATACTCTGCGCTTTTTAAGCGCAGAGTATTTTTTTATAAAAAACTTTCTTTTTCTATAAACTTCTTCTTGCATAAAAAATAAAATTAACTTATTGTTAAGAAAGGTTAATAAATTCTATCTAAAAAAGGGGCGATATGCGTATTTTACTTATCGAAGATGACAAAACGGTTAGTCAAAATATCTCATTGATTTTAAAAAGAGAAAATATAGTTGTTGATTGTTCTTTTAAAGCCGAAGATGGCCTTGAAGATGCGCGTCATTATGAATATGATTTAATTATTTTAGATTTAGGGTTGCCTGATATGGATGGTTGCGAAGCGGTTCGAAAACTGCGAGGGATGCAAATTGCAACACCTGTTTTGGTTTTATCTGGAATGGCGGCAATTGATAAAAAAGTTAAAGCTTTGGCTTTTGGCTGTGATGATTATTTAACAAAACCATTTGATTCTCGTGAACTTGTGGCAAGAATTAATGCACTTGTTCGTCGTTCAAAAGGTTATTCTGAAAATATTATCAGAACGGGCGGTATGGAAGTTAATTTAAATTCAAAAATTGTTACTATTACAGGAAAAACGTTGCACTTAACAAGCAAAGAATATGCGCTTTTTGAGTTGTTAGCTTTAAGAAAAGGTGCAACAATTAATAAAGAACAATTTTTAAACCACCTTTATGGTGGAATGGATGAACCTGAAGGAAAAATTATTGATGTTTTCTTATGTAAAATCAGAAGAAAAATTGAAAAACTTTCTCCACAAGAAGATTATATTCAAACTGTTTGGGGCAGGGGATATATTTTAAAAGATTTACCGGTTCTTCAATAAAAAAATAATGAAAATTATATAGTTTAAAAAAAATAGATTTTAGAAATATAATTTATTAGTTTAAGTTTATAACAAAAAACGCCTTCTTTTTTAGAAGGCGTTTTCGTTTGAACTAAATTTAAATTAGAAGCCAAGGCGTAATCTTAAACCGATTTGATTGCCATGAATATCTTCTTTATGTTCTTCACCATCAATGATGTATTTGCCGTAAGCACTTAAAGCAACATTTTTTGTGAAGTGATAAGCAGCTTCAATGCCATAGCTATATATGCGTTCTTCATCATATTCATCATACTCAACGCTCAATTGATGATCCATTGAAACTTTCATTTTTGGGCAATATGAATATAACCCTGCTGTTCCAGTATATTTGAGTTCATTGTCATCATCTTGGCTTTGGAAAACAGGAACTTCAACTGTACCAGCTAAATATGGTGTCCAGTAACCTAATTTATAACCGACTTTTGCACCAACTTTAGCATATTTGTAAGTTCCACTAAAACCAGCATTGGGTTCTATAAGATTAATTAAATCATCTGGGAAACCATAATATGAATGATTTTCTTCTTGTCCATAAGCTAAGAGTGATTGAACTTTTAAAGCACCATCTGAAACAAGATTGTATTTTGATGTGATTTCAAAATTAATGTTTCTATCTTTATTATCTGTTACGCTGTTGACATAGTCAGATAATGTTCCCTTTGCCCAAGCATTTGAAACTGTTGCACCTAATGACCAAGCATTTGACAAACCATATTCTAAAGTTTGTGTTGCTGTATGTGCATAGGTTTTGAGACGGAGGTCGTCTTTATAAGTTCTTGTTGAATAATCATAAGATGTTGTTGAAAGAATGCCCCCTTCAGCTGGAACATAGAATGGGTTTGTTGATTCAACAGCCATTGCTGATGTTGCAAGGCTCATAGCGCCTAACAATAAAAATGTTTTTTTAAACATAATAACTCCTTATTAAAAAGTTTTTATTTATACGCAGGACCCTCCTGCTGATTATACTTTAGCTAATCATAATTAAATATGCAACAAAAATGTAACGTTTCATCGAATCGCGATTCTTTTTTTATTAAATTATTATCGAATCGATTCAAATATTGATTCTCTTTATAAACAAAGACTTTTAGTTTTTTTAACATTTTTTGGTCTTTTTTTTAGTCTAAAAACACTCTTTTTTTGTGTAGTTTAAAAAATGTGAAAATATTTATTTTTCAATATGATATAAAAAATTAAAAAAAGCTATTGACAATCAAACTTCACTCTTTGTATGAATAAATTATAAGGTGCACCTATGAATGGGTTAAGCAATAAAAAGTTTAAAACAAAAAGAGAAAGGAACTAAAAAATGACAGATGCAGAAATCTTGAAAGCAAATGAAAATGAACGTCAATCTGTTGAATGTTGGACACGCGTAATGGGTTATTTCCGTCCATACAGTCATTTCAATAAAGGCAAAAAATCTGAATTTGAAGAAAGACAATGGTTTATTGAAGAAAAAGCTTGTTGTTCATGTGAAATTAAAGCAGCTTAGAAGTTCTCTCTTGATGAAAATGCCCTTTTAAAGGGCATTTTTTTATTGTGAAAAATATAACTTTTTTATATCTTAAAATAAAGGAGTTTTGATCATGATTAGAATTATTGTATTTTTATTTTTAATATTATTAACCCCTCTTACTTCATTTGCCAATTATTCTGAAGCAGATTTAAGAGCCAAAAATGTTCCAGAACGTTATGAAAAAAGATTAGAGGATTTGGTGAAATATCTGATTGAGCCATACAAAAAAAATGATGAATTAAAAGCAAGAGTTATTTTCGCATGGATAGGATATCATGTTGAATATGATATGTTTAAATATGATGTGATTAGTGAAAAGAAAAAAGGGGCGCGTTATACAAAAAGAAAAATGCGAACTGGAGATGCCTTTAAAACAAGAGTTGGTGTTTGTGGTGATATTGCGGATTTATATGAACGCATGGCAAGACTTGCTGGTTTAGAAGTGGAATATATTACTGGATATGCTGGAAATAATTTAACAATGGATGATTTAGAAGATTCTGGGCATGCTTGGAATGCGGTTAAAATTAATAAAAAATGGCATTTCGTTGATGCAACATGGGGAATGAGTGGTGATTATACAGCATTTAACAATGTTGATTCATTGGCAGAACATAGAAAAGAAATTAGAAAAAGACGCAGAGGGGATGTTGATGTAAATGCAAACAGATCATTGAATAGTGAGTGGTTTTTGGTATCTCCAGAAAAAATGATTAAAACGCATTTTCCTAAAAGAGATAAACATCAACATTTAAATCGTTCGGTTGATATGAAAAAAGTTTTTAGAGAAAATAAAAGACGTATGGAAAAAGAAAAAAGAGGTAACAAAAGATGATTTATTCTCAATCGGTTTTAACAATTGATTTAAATGCATTAAAAGAAAATTATTTGTTTTTGAAAAAAACAGCCCCTAAAAGTATTTCTGCTGCGGTTGTTAAAAATAATGCATATGGGTTAGGGATTGAACGAGTTGTTCCTGCGTTGATGGATGTTGGGTGTAATGATTTTTTTGTTGCATTGGCATGTGAAGGTGAACGCGTTCGTAAAATGGCGCCTAACGCAAATATTTATGTGTTACAAGGTATTGGAGACGATTCGTTAAATTTATTTCAAACCCAAAAATTAATACCAGTTATTTCAACACCAAATATGTTACATTTTTGGATGAAAAACAAAATTGAAGGAATTAAACCCATTTTAAACATTGAAACGGGTCTTAATCGTTTAGGGTTTAGAAAAAAAGATATTCTTAATTTAACTGAAGAAGAAAAAAAAGAATTTTCATTTCTTTTATCTCATCTTTCTTGCGCAGATGAACCGTATCATTTTATGAATAAACATCAAATTGAAAAATTTAATGAGATAAAAAAATTATTTCCAAATTTAAGATCAACTTTATCTGCTTCTGATGGTGTTTTTTTAGGAGAAAATTTTCAAAAAGATATGGTTCGTTTAGGAGCTGCTATGTATGGGTTAAATACAGCTCCTGATAGGCAAAATAAAATGAAACCAGTTGTTTATTTAAAAGCGCCTGTTCTTCAGATCGTTGATGTGTCAGATGGAGAATATGTTGGATATGGGGCTGCATATAAAGCTAAAAAGAAAATGAAAGTTGGTATAGTTTCTATTGGTTATGCAGATGGTCTTCCCCGCTCATTGATGGGAAGAGGGCGTGTGTTTTTTAATGGGCAGGAAATAAGACTTATTGGAAGATTATCTATGGATAATTTAATGTGTGATGTCACAGATGTAAAAGGTCTAGAAGAAGGATTATTTGTTGATGTTTTAAATGAGCATTACACTGCGGATGATATGGGTTCTGATGCCGGAACAATTGGATATGAAATTTTGAATGGTATCTGTAAATCAGGACGAGTTCAAATAATTGAAAAAAAATAAATTAAACGGCACTTTTCAGTGCCGTTTAAAGTTTTTAATATCCAGCATTTCTTAAATAATTATATACTGTTTTTGAACTAACGCCTAAACGTTTAGCAATTTTTGTTTTTGCTAATCCTTGTTGATAAAGATGAATAAGTTCTTTTTCTTTTCCATCAAGGATATGTGTTTTATTTTTAGATCCTTTTTTTCGACCTAATTTTTTTCCAACAGATTTTAACCGGGATAAAGCTTCTTTAGTTCGTTGACTAATCAAGTTTCTTTCAATTTCTGCTGAAAGCGAAAAAGCAAAAGCTAATACTTTACTTTGAATGTCGGATCCTAAACGATAATTATCTTTAATGGTCCATACTTTAATATTTCTTTGCATGCAATAATTTAAAATAGTCATAACCTGAAAAAGGTTTCTTCCTAATCTTGAAATTTCGCTACAAATTAAAATATCTCCAGATTTTAATTTCTTAATGTATTTTCCAAGTTTTCGATATTCAACATCTTTTGTTCCGCTAACTGTTTCAGTTATCCAAACAGAAACGAGAAGTTTTTCTTTTTTTGTAAATTCAATAATTTCAAATTCTTGATTTTCGAGAGTTTGTTTGTCTGTACTGACACGAATATACGCATAAATCACATGAATCTCCATTTCTAAAAATGCCCAAAAAATCCTAAACATATGTTTAGAGACAAAATAAAAGTATGCAAAATTTTTTAATTTTACATACCCTTATTATATGCATAATTTGTTATGAAATGAAGGAAGATTTTATTTAGAAGCAATTAATGCATTTCCGCAAGTGATTCGATCGCTATCTTCTTCTCTACTTGGAACAAAAACAATCACATCCCAACCTTTTTTAAGAAGGGGTTGTTCAAATTCTCTATAAACATCATAATCATCATAGCTTGTTGTTACATCAAATCCATTTTGAATGGCGGAATTTGTTTCATGAATAGGTGTGATTTTCACAATAAACATTTTTGGATCAAAAAGTTCTGTTAAGCGATCTGCATCTAAAATTGTTTCTTTTGTAACAGCAAAGTTAAGCGTATATTTTCTTCCAACTGGTTGAGGTAATTCCTTTGCTAATGCAGAAATTTCTTCTAAACTTAAACTATTTGAATTAAATTGAGCATCTCTTTGTGCATTATCTGTTGAATTAATTGAAAATTGAAGACCTGCCTCGCCATTGTAATCAATATTTTTAATGTTGCACCAATCTAAAATAAATTGTTTTAACTTTTTATTTTTTTTAGGAAGCATTGTTGAAACAACGGGATGAATTGTTTTTACTGAGATATATTTGTTTGTTAAATTTCTTAAATTATTTTTTGCAAACTCCAAAACATTTTCATTGAATGTTGGTTCTCCCATTCTTGCGAAATGAACATTAAATCTATCTGTATAATTGATGGTTTCATTTTTTAAAATAGTTTCAATTTCATATGAAAGTTCATCAACGGTGGCATTTCCAAAAAAACCATATTTAGGGCAATCGCAAAACTGACATTTCATTGGACATCCTTTTTGAGTACTGATTGTTGCGACCCATTTTTTTGTTAAATCAACATCTTTGTGTTTAACTCCATTAATTTCGGTGTGCAATCCCAAAAAGTCTGCTTTAATATTATTTTCTTTCCCATAATCGCCAACAGTTAAAAATTCTAAACGGCGATCTTTATCAACATAAATTTTTCCGGTATGTGTATGAATGATTTCCATAATTTTCCTCCATTTGATAGTCGTTTGTTTTGTGATTATAGCATAAAAAAGCAATTTATTCACGTTTTTAATTTAAAAAGTCCAAAAAGTGTTTCATTATCTTTATCATCTTCAATGTTTTCATCAATTAAAAAAAGATTGTAAAATTCGCCAGCACCTCTTTTACAAATAACAGCATAGTTTTCCGGATATATACCTGTGGATAACTTTTTTGCTGAAATCGCAGTGTCTTCAGATTCAATTTCTTTAATTGAGGGAAAATTTTTTCTTCTATATTCTTTTGTTTGATTTAATGCTTGAATATGAGAAGCGATAAAACCAATTTTTGAATTTTTATTTTTTTTGAATAAGGAATGATGGATTGGAAGATAAAGTGAATCTATAAGTTCAATGTTTTCTGTGAGTGCGTCTGTTGTTTCTTTAACAACTCCAGCAATTTTATTTTGAATTGCTAAAACTCCATAATCTATTTTTTTATTTATAAGGGCTGAGACAACATTTTGTGATGTGATGAGAGGAATAAATTGATTAGTTTTCAATCCATGTGTTTTTGCAAATTGAATAGCTGCTTCTTCTGAATTTGAAAATAAATCACCTTGAAACCCGATTTTCATTTTTTGCTCCTTTATTGTTATTAATAATTTGTTATTAACATAAAGATAAAAAGTTGTCAAGTTGTTTTTTAAGTGTTTTATTAAAACAATTTGTTTAAGAGTAAAACATCTTGACATTTTTAAAGAAATACTTCCATATTGAAAAAAGAATATGATATTTTTTATCAGTAAAGGATTATTTTTATGTTTAGTATTTCTGAATTTATTAAAGTGAATAGAGTTTATTTTATTTGGGCTGTTTTTTTGAGCACACTTTATTTGTTTAGAAGTATGTTTGGCCTTGTTTTCATGACCTTTATTATGTGTTTTATTTTTGCAAGTATTGGGCATAAAATTCGGCGTAAATATCATTGGAATAGAAGAATTATTGTTGTTTCTTTATATTTACTCTTTTTGCTTTTTGAAATTTTATTTGTTGCGGTTGTTCCCAGCAAGTTAATAAATGAAACAATTAGTTTTACTGAGCAATTACCAAAAACAATTTATTTCTTTAAAAATTGGATTGATACGCATACGCAAGACAATGAAATTCTTTCTATGATTGTTGATCAACTTTCAATGAATATTTCGCCGGATAAAGCATTAATGAGAGCTTGGAGTATGTCTTTATCATTTTTGCATGTTGGGATACATTATATCGGTTGGTTTTTCTTAGCAATGTTATTTAGTTTTCTGATTCTTTTAGATTTGCCAACTTTATCTTTAGGTATTAGAAAATTGCGTGATACAAAATTGGCAGAAACATATAAAGAAATTGCAGGAAGCGTTGTTTTATTTGCTAAAGTTGTTGGTGAAAATTTTAGAGCCCAATTAATTATTTCTGCGATTAATACTTGTTTAACAGCGATTGGTCTTTATGCCCTTGGAATAAATGCAATTGCTCTTTTATGCACAATTGTTTTTATTTGTGGATTAATTCCAGTTTTAGGTATGATTATTTCATCTGTTCCAATTCTTTTAATGGCGGTAAATAGTGGAGGGATGATGTTGGGCTTGTGGGCTTTTATGATGATTGTTTTTATTCATATTTTAGAAGCATATGTATTAAATCCAAGAATAGTATCTTCCGTGATGCATATTAACCCTGTTATGACTCTTATTATTCTTTATATTGCACATAGTTTTTTAGGGATTTGGGGTATGCTTTTAGGTGTTCCAATCGCGGTTTATTTCTATCGTAAAATTAATGTGTTACCAATAAAGAATGCGGAGTGAAAATTAAAAAAAAGCGCTTAAAAGCGCTTTTTTATTTTTGGCGATCCCACTGCGATAAATCTCGAACTTTTCCTTGTGCGTCAGACTATTACCAAGCCACAATGGAACGATATGAAGAAATACGCATGTTCAATAAAAAATTTAATCTGGTTTAATGCAATAACCTGTATAATACTCTGGCTTGTCTTTCAAAAATTCAGGTAATCCTGGTGAAAGTAATTTTATACCTTTTTCCTCTAATTCTGCACATTTGAGATTAAGATTATATAGCATTTCTAATATATCATCTGACCACAATGATTTTGGAACTCCAAATTTATAGCACTCTAAAACAGCCGCATTTAATTTATCTTGTAAATTTTTTAAATGGTTTTCGCCATGTTTTTCCATTGTCTGGTAAATATCTCTTAAAGATATTTTACAAGTTCTACGAATTTCGTCACGTTTCAAGTAAAACTCTCTTGCACAAGTTACAACATTATCCACCAATTTTGTTATTTCTGCTTTATTTTCCTCTTTATATTTCTCAATATTCTTTGCAAAAGGTATTCCGAACTGAGGCCATACAAAACTATTATATGTAGTTGTGTTTGTGTATCTAGGATCTCCTTTTAGTGTAGAACATCTTGCGGTAAACCATTTCCAATGAAAATAACTTGATAATATTCCAAAAGAGTAATCATCCTCAAATGTAAACACCATAAGTGCTGCATTAGGATGAATTTTAGATGATACAAATTCAAATATTGGTCTTTTGGTTACTTGCCCACAAGCTATATACTTTCTAGAGACATTTATCTTATCCATAAGTGGTTTTCTATCTCTCAAATATGTCCACCATTTATTATAATGATTGATTCTATCATATTTTTTTATATTATTTTCTTTATTTTTTTCTCTCTGTTCATCAGCAAGTTCTTTTACTTTAGGTAAAACTTTTTTTTCTATTATTTTAAACAATCTATCATATTTTTGAATTGCAAAAATATCAAGATTATTAAAATCTATAGCATATCTCCTATACTTTGATTCTTTAGTTCCTAACAAATCATCTGCGATTAAATATGGAAACAAAACATCTTTATAGGATTCTTCTTTTTGTATAATAGATTCAGCTTCATCCTTTGACAACAAAAAACCCTCTTGCCCGTGGATTTGGCCCTGAAAACAAGTTTTGTTATTTGTTTTTTCATTGTCATTAGTTTTTTTTAGGTCTTTTGCTTTTGATACATCAAAAATCGGTTTTAAAGAAGATGTAATACTCGCTGGATTGTACTCTGTAAAGGTTGCATTCTTCTTTTCCTCATTAGGAACAAGTAATCTTGTTCGTTTGATTGGCTTTTTAGGCTCTTTTTGCCAATTTACAATAGATACATACACCGCAGCAGCTCCGCTCCATACTTGAGAAGATATAGCATCAAAAATTACCCCACCATGCTCTACAATATAATCTAACCCTCCAATTCTTGAATAATTTTGTGTTATGGTATTTGTTCCCACAAGTCCTGCTCGTCCATCTTTTTTCAATGTATCATGAGCTTTTCTAAACCACCATACACAATAATCTGCTCTTCCTGGAATTTCAGGATACGCAGCTCTTACTTGTGCTGTATAATCTATACCCAGTTCCTTGTTCATATCATTATATGTAATATATGGAGGATTGCTTATTATTACGTCAGTTTCTTCCCAATCGTTAAATAATGCATCCTTGCAAACAATATTATTATCCATATTATCGAAAGGTAGCGGATTATCAAAGGCTAAAGTCAATGATTTATCATTTCTACTCAAAAATTCATTAAAATCATCAGCCCCATATTTTTTAGCAATAGACATCGTTACCTTTGCTATTTCAACTGCAAATTCATTTATATCCATACCAAAAAAATTTTTACTATTGATACCTGATACGAAAGTTTTTTTCAGTTTTTGAGAAGAAAACTTATCTAATATGGCTTGAAACACTTCTATTTCTAAATGTTTTAATTCTCTATAAGCTATATATAAAAAATTACCACTACCACAAGCAGGATCCAAAACCTTAAAATTAGACAATTTTTTCAATATATTCTCATAATCTTTTTGTGTTTTTGCCTTTTCTATTTCTTCTCTGAAAGGTCTTAAAATAGTTGGTTCAACTATTCTCATAATGTCAGCTTCGGAAGTAAAGTGTGCGCCATATGCGTGACGAAGTCCTTTTTCCATGCTGTCTTCAAAAATTGCACCTAAAATATATGGTTGGACCTTAGACCAATCCTTATCAGAAGCTTCTTTTAATGCTTGTAATTCCTCTCTATTCAATTCTATTGGATTTATTTCCTTAAATAAACCGCCATTAAAATATGAAATATTCTTAAATCTGCCACCAATTCGTTTTTGCGGATTATTCATAGATTGAAACAATTCATTAAATAAATCATAAGATGAAGCCTTTTCTGACAAGCAATCTTCAATTATCTCCTTAAAAAAATCAGATTTAGGAAACAAATTTACATCTTCTGCAAAGAGTGCAATCAAACATTGTAAAACAAACCTTTGAATTTGCGTCTTTTCTAGCTGTATTTCATTTTTCCGTTTAACCAAGCTATTGTATACAAAAACTAATTTATCTGCAACTTCTCTTGTAACTTCCTCTAGATCATTTCTAAATTTTGGTTTTTGTTCTTCTTTTAGGAGAAAATTAAAAGCTTCCCATCTTTGACTATCGGAAGCGAGTTCTTGTATTGAAATTTTATCAAGGGCTTCTTTTTGTATGTTCCAATTATAAATCCAGATTTCATCAAAATTAGATAGCATAATGTATGTTGGGCGTTTTGAATACAACTCATCCCAATATTGTTTTGCTTGTCGCCAGTGATTTTCAAGATTCTCCCCACCACTCTTCATTTCAACAAGCACTTTTCCTTCTATCAGCATATCAGAAAACTTCGTGGTTTTATCTATTTTAATTTGGTCTTCAAAATGTCCATTAGCATCATCAACATCCTTATAACCGAAAACTCGCCATAATTTGTTCAAAAAAGTCTGTCCTTCGCCTTTTTCATACTTTTTTGCTCGTTTTACGAAGTCAATAAAATCTTTAATCGCCTCTTTATCGAAATTCATGGTATAACCCTCTGTAAGTTGATGATTACAAGCTCTTAATATTACCTTATACAGATAATTAATAATCAAGTCAAACATTTGATATTAAAAATACAGCATTTAAATTTTACTCTCGAACTTGCAAATTAAGGATAAGCATATCTCGTATAACCTTAGAAAACCCTTTGATTGATAGATTCTTTAAACGAAAAAACACCCCCGAAAACCGAGGGTGTTGCGATTGGTGATCCCAACTCGATTGACCTCATTTCATTCGGTCGCACGGGCGCTCATTCGCTTCGCTCACCGGCGTTCTTCCGCCCGCCTCTCGCTTGTAGTCGAACTCTCTTTACAAGTTCAAATCTCTCAGACTATTCTACAAAATAAAAAAGACACCTTTAGGTGCCTTTTTTACTTTGTTGGTGACCCTAACGGGACTCGAACCCGTGTACCAACCTTGAGAGGGTTGTATCCTAACCACTAGATGATAGGGTCTTTGTGTAGAAATATCTAACATATTTTTGGTTAAATTGCAATTAAAAAATAATCTAGAAAAGATAAGTGTTTTTATGAATAGAATTCAATTTATAAATTTAGAAAGTATTTTCGTTTAAAAATATAACAAAAAAACAACCCGAAATTTTCGGGTTGTTTTAAAAGTTTTTTAAAAAGATTATTGGTTAACTAATTTATTCCACCAACCTTTTTTTCTTTCACCAGTTGGGTCTGTGTTATTTTCTGTTTCTTGAGCTGGCTTCTTTGAGGGTTCAACATCTTTTTTTTCAGATTTTGGATTTGTTCTTTTTTTACTTGTTTGTGTTTTATCCTCTTTTTTTAAGACTGGTGTTTCTTTTTCTTTTTCTTTTTTAGAAGCTGATTTTGGTTCACTGTTATTTTTATTTTCTTTAGGCGCTTTTTGTTCTGGCTTGTTTTCTTTTTTAGGTGCCTTTTTTTTGCCTTTAGATGTTGAGTTTTGTTTTTGTTCTTTACCATCTATATTATTTTCAGGTAAAGATGTTTTTGTTTCTGGTTTTTCTTCAGCTTTAAATTCAGAAAAATCTTTTTGTTCAACAACAGTAAATTTTTCTTCTGTATTGAGAGGTTGATTTTCCATTTCTTCAGCAGCTTGGCGTTGTTTCATTCTGGCAAGCATACGTTTTTCTTTTCGTCTTTTTCTCCATTCGCTACGACGTTTATTTTTGTTTTTCTTTTCTGGATTTGTTTCTGTTTGTTCAACAACTTCAGGTTCCTTTACTTCTTTTTGAACTGGTTCTGTTGGTTGTTGTTTTTTATGATCTTTATCAAATGGTACACGTAAGAAATCTTGTTTCTTTTTTTCTTTTTGCTCATAACGAGCAGAAGCATGTAAATTTACGTGTAAACGTTCACCATCTTCACGGATTCTTTCTAATTTATAATCAGAAGAGCGCAATAATGTTTCATCAGGGATGATTTGAATGTTGACGCTATATTTTGTTTCTAAAGCAACTAAGTGTGATCTTTTCACATTTAAAAGATATGTAGCAACATTTTGAGGTAAAGAAATTAAAAGTTTATTGCTACTATTTTTAAATGCTGCTTCTTCCAAAATATGTAAGGCATGCATGGCACAAGATTCAACAGAACGAATAACGCCTTTTCCACCACAATGCAGACATGGTTGATAGCTGCTTTCTAAAAAGCTTGAGTGTAAGCGTTGTCGAGACATTTCAACTAAGCCAAACCCAGACATTTTGCCAACTTGAATGCGGGCTCTGTCTTTTTTCAATGCTTCTTTTAAGCGGCGTTCAACAGCAGCATTGTTTTTAGCTTCTTCCATATCAATGAAATCGATAACGATAAGGCCTGCCATATCGCGTAAGCGCAATTGTCTGGCAAGTTCATCGCAAGTTTCAAGATTTGTTCTTAATGCAGTTTCTTCAATATCGTGTTCTTTTGTTGCTCTACCTGAGTTAACATCAACAGCAACTAAAGCTTCTGTTTGATCAATAACCAAGTAACCGCCCGATTTAAGTTGAACAATATTGTTATGAATGCTTTCAAGTTGTTGTTCAATTTGATGGGCAACAAAAATAGGTTCTACCCCCTTGTATTGTTTAATTTTTTTAGCTTGAGCAGGCATTAACATTTTCATAAATTCTTTAGCGGATTTGAAAACAGCTTCACCTTCTACCCAAATTTCTTCAATATCTGGAGTGAAAACATCTCTTAATGAACGTTTAACAATATCTCCTTCTTCATGAATCAATTTTGGTGCTAAAGATTCAAGGGTTTCTTCTCTGATTTTCATCCATGTTTTGATTAAGTAATCATAATCACGTTTGATTTCTGTTTTTGTTTTTCCTTGGCCTGCTGTGCGGATAATAACGCTCATCCCTTCAGGAATTGAAAATTTATCAATAATTGTTCGTAAGGCTTTTCTATCTTTTACATTGGTGATTTTTCTTGAAATGCCACCACCTTTTCCGTTATTTGGCATTAAAACGCTAAAGCGCCCTGCAAGTGATAAATAAGTTGTAAGTGCAGCGCCTTTGTTCCCTCGTTCTTCTTTCACAACTTGAACAAGCATTACTTGTCCTTGACGGATCACTTCTTGAATTTTATATTTTTTAATGAAAGAAGGATAAACTCTTGTTCGAACATCATTTTCTGTTTCTGAAACAACTTCAACATCAGAAGTGTTTTCATTTTCTTCTGTTGGTTCAACTTCATCTTCTGCTGCTTTTTTGAGCATTGCTTTTAATGCTTCTCTATCCGCAACAGGAATTTGATAATAATCAGGGTGAATTTCACTAAAAGCTAAAAATCCATGACGGTTTCCACCATAATCAACGAAAGCAGCTTGCAATGATGGTTCAACACGAACAACTTTTGCTAAATAAATATTTCCTTTAATTTGTTTTTTTGTGGAAGTGTCGACATCTAATTCCTCCACTCTTGAGTTTTCTGACACAACAACGCGGGTTTCTTCGGGATGTGTCGCATCGATAAGCATCTTTTTTGACATAAAATAAATTCCTTTGATAATCTAAAATAACGCGCATTCTGTTTAATAAAGAATGGCATTGTGGCAAAACATAATCCGATGTCCATCAGATAAAAAACATTCTGAAAATAATTTGACGTTGTAAAAGCACTCATTGCTAACCCATCGGATTAAAAAATAACTCTTGAGCAATCATTTTTGATTGCATTTTTCATTATATAGGTATAAAAGAAAATAAGCAAGTTTTTTTATACAAAAAATAAGGTCATATGAAAATTAAAACGTTTTTATTCTTTGTTTTAAGTATATTATTTGTTGTGAGCAATGCTTTTGCTACCACGATTTCTGACGTGCGTCTTTCCACGTTTTCTAATGGAACGGGAAGAATTGTTGTTGAATCGGCGCAAAAAATTGACCCAAAAATTTTCACACTTGAAAATCCAAAAAGGTTGGTTTTAGATATTCCGAAAACAAATATATTATCATCTGTTTCAAAAAAAGATTTTAAAACGGGGGCTGTTGTTTCCAAAATTAGATTTGGAAAACCGCAAAAAGATGTGTCGAGAATTGTGGTTGATTTGGGTGAAAATATTTCAGAAAGCCATTTTACATTACCTCCAGAAAATAATAAAGGAATTTGGCGTTTTGTTTTAGATTTGAAACCAAGTAATCCTGTAAAAGGAACGGGTTATCAATCAACGGCTGCTGCAAAGGTTTTGTCAGATGCTTCTAAAGTTCAAAAACAAACAGACAAACCATCTTTAAAAACACAAAGTGGTTTGTTACCATTTGGCAAATCTAAAAAAGTGGTTGTTTTAGATGCGGGGCACGGAGGTCAAGATCCTGGCGCTATTTCAAAAAATGGACATTTTGAAAAAGATTTAACGCTTAAAATGGCAAAAGAAACAAAGGCTCTTTTAGAAAAAGCTGGCTATAAAGTTGTTTTAACAAGAGATAGAGATATTTTTATCACTCTTCGTGGTCGTGTAAAAAAAGCGCATGAAGCGAAAGCTGATTTGTTTATTTCTATTCATGCGGATAGTGCAAGAAACACTAAAGCAAGAGGCTTGTCAATTTATACAATTTCTGAAAAAGCATCAGATAAAGAAGCTGCAGCTTTGGCGGAACGCGAAAACAAATCAGATATTTTACTTGGGATGGATTTAGATGATTATCAACAAGAAGTAAGTTCTGTTTTGATTGATTTGGCAAAGCAAGATACCATGAAAGAATCTCGTGTATATGCAGATTTAGTTGTTAAAGAAATGCAAAGAACAGTTCAGTTATTACCAAATGCACATCGTTTTGCTGGATTTGCTGTTTTGAAATCGCCAAATATTCCATCAGTTTTACTTGAAATGGGGTATATGTCTAATCGCCATGAAGAACGCGAAATGCAAAAAGCGGCATATCGCAAAAAATTAGGTCAGGCATTGGTTCGCGCTGTGGATGCTTATTTTGGAAGGTAACGCATAATTTTTGAAAAATAAAAACGACTGTTAAATTTTTTATCATAGAAAAATAGGAATCTCAAAATAGAAGCAAATGATAAATTAAGAAAGAATAACAGAGGAAAAAAAGAACAGCAAGAACAATCAAATCCATCTGTTTCAGCATCATTAAGAGCACGCAATATGGGGCGATAAATTAACAAAATTTCTGTTAATAAAAAGGCGGTTTTGGACCGCCTTTTTTGATGTATATTTTCTCTTAAGTTATCACATTTGGAGCATCTTTTCCGGTATACTCCTTAATTTGCAAAATTTCATTTGCAGCAGCAATAAAATCAGTTAAAGCTTCAGTGGCTGGTTTATCAAATTGGGTTTGATCATTTGTTTCGCAAGCATAATACATGCGAAGTGTTGCGCCACTGCTTCCCGTTCCAGATAAGCGAGAGAAAATGCGGCCATCTTCAAATTGAATAATATAGCCTTGATTATTTGCTGTATCACCCGTAACAGGATCAACATAATCAAAAATGCTTGTTTCAACTACTTTATGTCCAAAAAATGTTTGCCCAATTAAACTTTCAAGCTTTTCTTTCAGGGCACTCATCATTTTTTGAGTTGGTTCAGATTCAAGGCCTTCATAGCTTTGCGTTGATGTGAAAACACGTCCATATTTATGCCATAAATTATAATTTAATTCTTCAACTGATTTTCCCGTGATGGCAATAATATTAAGCCAGAATAAAATAGCCCAGATGCCGTCTTTTTCACACAAGTGAAATGATCCAGTGCCAAAACTTTCTTCCCCGCATAAAGAGATTTTTTTTGCATTTAAAAGTGAGCTGAAAAATTTCCATCCAGTTGGCGTTGCATAAACAGGCAAGCCTTTTTTATCCATCACTTTATCAACAGCGGGTGCCGTTGGCATAGATCTTGCCACACCAAAGAAATGGTTTTTATAAAAAGGAATTTGTTGCATATATTCGGCAATGACAGCCAAGCTATCTGAAGGAGCAACAAAAAACTTTTTCCCTAAAATCATATATCTGTCACCATCACCATCAGAGGCAGCTCCAAAATCAGGCGCATCATCTTGATACATTTTGTCAACAAAATGTTTTGCATATGTTAAATTAGGTTCTGGATGAAGTCCGCCAAAATCAGGTAAAGGTGTTTTGTTTAACACTGTTCCTTCTTCGGCGCCCAAAAGTGTTTCAAAAATATAGGATGCATAAGGACCTGTAACGGCATTTAAAGCATCATAAGACATTTTAAATCCGTTTTTAAAAAGATTTGATATGGCTTCAAAATCAAAAATTTCTTGCATATAAGAGGCATAATCTCTAACTGAATCAACAACTTCAATAATTGTTGATCCAACAACTTGCTCGCCTATTTCTGAAAGCTTTATATCCCCAATATCAGCCATCCAATAATGATCAATCATTTTGGTTTGTTCGGTTATTTTATCTGAAATATTTTGTGGAGCAGGGGCTCCATCTGCTGTGTCAAACTTAATGCCAAAATCGCCATTTGGACCACCGGGATTATGGCTGGCTGATAAAATAATGCCGCCAAAAGCTTTGCGTTTTACAATTAAATGAGAAGTTGCAGGCGTTGATAAAATGCCATTTTGCCCAATGATTAAACGCCCAAATTGATTAGCAATAGCAATTTTAATAATTTTTTGAATGGCGATATTATTGAAATAACGCCCGTCACCACCGATGACAAGCGTTTTTCCTTCAAACCCTTCTAATGAATTGAAAATAGATTGAACAAAATTTTCAAGATAATTTTCTTGCTTAACAATTGAAATCTTTTTTCTTAACCCGCTTGTGCCACATGTTTGATCAGCATAAGGCGAAGTTTTGATAGATTGAATGTTCATTTAGTCTCCTTGCAAAATGAAAAAATGTTATTAAACATTTATATCATTTGCAGGGGCTGTTTGCAAGTCTCTTTGAAAAATATTTTGAAGAACATTAATGATTTCTTGACGTCCACTCAAAGCAGATGGAGAGGTGTGCATATTCAAACCATTTTCTTTTAAATCCATCATTGTTAACCCTTTTAAGAACAATTCTCTATAAATCACACGATCAGAAACACCTGCAGATAATGTGTAATGAATACGTCTTGAAAGAGCATTTAAAAGTGTTGTCATTAATTGAGAGTTTTTGCTCTTTGTGTAGGTTAAACGATTGCGAACAATCAACCAATGAAGAGGTGGTTTGCGTTCAATCATGCGTTGTTGACGAGTTGACCAAACTTTTTGAGAAAAGTGACTTGGGCCTTTAATGCGTAATGAGCCCGTGTCCACTTGAGCCAAAACATCAAGGTCAATTAAACTATCATTTAATGGCGTGATAAGTGTATCTGCTAAAACCATAGCTTCTTGAGAGTAATCGTTGCTGCTACCTGGGGTATCAACGATAATGAAATCAGCAGTTTCTTTTGCCTTTTCAATTTGGCCGCGAATGGTATAAATTTTTGCCATTTCATCTGTCCAGTGTGTATGAACAGGCATTGGAATTGGAGTGCCCATGTTTTTTAAGAATTGTTCTCTGTTTTCAAGGTAGTGAGTAAGAGATCCTTGTGGATAATCTAAATCAAAAGAAACAACTTTTTTTCCAAGGCGCAATAAAGCAACAATAATATGCATGGCAAGGGTTGATTTTCCTGTGCCGCCCTTTTCATTTGCGAATACGATTACATGAGCAGTCATTTTTTCTTTCCTTAAAATAAAGTGAACGAAATAAGCAATTGTTTATTAAAGTTAAAAAAAATGTTTTCCACAATAAAGAAAACAATCGCTTATAACAATTTTTTTCAAATTTTTGTTATAAATATCATAATTTTTATTAAAAGTCAACAAGGATATTGAAAAAAGAAATAACTTGTGATATGCACGAAAAAAAGAAGAAATAAGTTTTTGATAGCTTCTTGAATTTTAAATAAAACTGCTTATATATGTATGTATCAGATGAAAGGAAAAAAAATGACAGAAGAAAAAATAGAATTTAAGGCCGAGGTTAGTAAGGTTTTAGATATTGTGATTCACTCTTTGTATTCGAATAAAGAGATTTTTTTAAGAGAATTAATTTCAAATGCATCTGATGCTTCCGATAAGTTAAGATATGCCTTATTATTGCATCCTGAATTAGCATCAAAAACAGGTGAATTTAAAATTATTTTATCCCCTGATAAATTGAATAAAACCTTAACAATTACCGATAATGGAATCGGTATGAATAAAGAAGATTTAATCAATCATTTGGGAACAATTGCAAGATCTGGTTCTGCTGAATTTATTAAATCATTAACAGGCAATAAACAAAAAGATATGGCGCTTATTGGCCAATTTGGTGTGGGATTTTATTCTGCCTTTATGGTTGCTGATAAAGTTACTGTTAAAACAAAAAAAGCAGGAGATGATAAAGGATACATTTGGGTGTCATCTGGTGCTGAGTCTTTTACAATTGAAGAAGATGATTCTTTGCCGATTGGAACAAGCATTATTCTTTCATTAAAACCAGATGATGAAGAGTTTTTAGAACCTATTCGTTTACGCCATTTGGTTCGTCAATATTCAGATCATATTTCAATTCCAATTATTTTGAAAGAAGGCGCAAAAGAAGAAACAATTAACTCTGCAAGTGCTCTTTGGACGCGTTCAAAATCTGAAATTACAACAGAGCAATATAAAGATTTTTATCAATCTGTTTCTCATGCCTTTGATGAGCCATGGATGACAATGCATTATAAAGCAGAAGGAACGATTGATTATACAGCATTATTATTTGTTCCAACAAAGCCTCCATTTAATCTTTTTCAACCTGACAGAAAATCAAATATTCAACTTTATGTGAATAGAGTTTTTATTTCTGATGATTTGCCAGAATTAATGCCATTTTTCTTAAGATTTATGACTGGTGTGATTGATACAAATGATTTGCCATTAAATGTATCTAGAGAAATGCTTCAAAAAACACCTGTGATGCAAAAAATTAAAAAAGGCATTGTTAAACGTATTTTAAACGAGCTTAAAAAACGATCTGAAAATAAAGAAGATTATAAAAAGTTTTGGGATTCATTTGGTATTGTTTTTAAAGAAGGTTTGTATGAACCAATTGATGAAAGATTAGAAGTGGCGGATCTTTGCCGTTTTAATCAAACAAAAGGTGATGAATTAACAAGTTTTGATGAATATGTTTCTTCGATGAAAGAGGGCCAAGAAAATATTTATTATTTAACTGGAACAAATATTGAAGCTTTAAAAAATAATCCACAATTAGAAGGTTTTGCAGCACGCGGTATTAATGTTTTATTGCTTACAGATCCTATTGATGAATTTTGGATTCAAACATATACGGAACATAAAGGCAAAAAGATTGTTTCTGTTATGCATGCAGGGGCTGATATTGAAAAAATTAAATTAGAAAATGAACCAACAGAACAAGCTCTAGATAAAAGTAAAGAAAAGGAATTAATTAATCGAATTAAAGAAACTCTTAAAGAAAGCGTTAAAGATGTTCAAGTAACAGATCGATTAACAAAAAGCCCATTTGCGTTGATTACACCTGCAGGGGTTATGAGTTTGAATCTTGAACGTTTAATGAAAGCGCATGGGCAACAAATTGCTATGAATAGTGATCGTATTTTGGAAATTAATCCGCGTCATGAAGTGATTCATAAATTGGCCGATATGTTGGATAAAAAAGAGATGGATGATAAAATAAATGATGCTATCTTAGTTTTATTTGATCAAACATTAATTGCTGAGGGTGAACCACTTAAAGATCCTGCGGCGTTTTCAAGAAGATTAACTTCATTTGTTTTAAGTGGTTTGGTTTAAAAAATTGAGGCGCTTTAAAAAGCGCCTCTTTTTTTTATCCTAATTTAAATTTTCTCGTTTAAGAAAGTATCGAAGAGTTGTGCGTTCAACATTAAACTCCTTGGCAATTTTAGTTTTTGAAACACCTTGTTCTAAAAGTTGTTTAATTTTATTTGCATGGTCTGAAAGTTTTAATTTTTTATTTTTAGATGAAAAGGGGCGCCCTAGTTTTTTTCCGCTGGCTTTTAAGTTTTCTAAGGATGCCTTTGTTCTTTCAGAAATAAGATTGCGCTCAATTTCAGCAGAAACACCAAATGTAAAAGCAATAACTTTTGATTGTATATCATCTCCTAATCTATATTTTTCTTTGATTGTCCAAATTTGGCATCCTTTATTTAAACAGTTTTCTAGAATTTTAAAAATTTCTAAAATCGATCGACCAAGACGAGATATTTCGCAAGAAATTAAAATATCGCCTGGTTTCATATTAGTAAGAACTTTAAAAAGTTTTCTTTGTGTTAAATGTTTTCTAGAAGAAATGGTTTCTTCCACCCATTGCTGAATGTCAATATTATTGTTTTTTGCAAATTTTTGTATTTCATGTTTTTGGTGAGAAACAGTTTGTTTTTCTGATGAAACACGAATATATCCGATAATAGCCATAAAAAACTCCTTTGATAAATTTAAATGAACTGCGATTTATTTTAAGGAACGTTTAAATCAAACACTTTTTTTTATTAAATGGTTTAAAAACATTTTTTTTCAATCTTTGATTTTAAAAGGATTTTCTTTTAAATTAGCTCAAATAAAGATCAAAAATAAATGGTGAGAATAAACGTTCCTTTATGCTATCCAGTTAAACATAGAATAATATGCATTTTTAGGGGGAATTATGAAAAAATTATATGCAACACTTTTAACAACAAGTTTCCTTTTTTCTTTAAATACTTATGCAACAACTGTTTCTTCATTTCAAGGGTTAACAGATGCTTTAGGATCAGCTGATGCAAATGTTGTTTTTGATGCTTCTTCTGTTATAAATGTTGATGGATGGCTGACAGTAAAAGAAGGTCAATCTGTTGCACTTCAAAATATTGCCTCTTGGACAAACATGAATCAAACTTTTAAAATTTCTAATAATGAATATGTTGCAGGAACAATACCAAGCCTTGGAAACAGCAATACATTTGGCATTGGAAAAGAAAGATTAATTATGAATTCAGGTGAGTTGAAAATTAATAGCGTTGTTGTTCAAAATAATGACTTGTTAACTTCTTCAAGACCTAATAATCAGTATGCTTTGTGGGGATCTGCATTTATTCAAAATAAAGGGATTATTACAGAAATATCCGATTTGATAGTAAAAAATAATGATGTTAACACCTTAAAGGGGCATGATTTATGGGGTGGGTTAGTTGGAAATCTTGATGGTGGCCAAATTAAAAGCATTAAAAATACTGTTTTTGAAAACAATTCATTTTTAACACAACAAAGCTCTCCTCATGGAGCTGTTATTTATAATGGATCAAATACAGCAGGTTCTCCTTCAGTTATTGAACTTATTGAAGAAACAGAATTCAAAAATAATCATATGTTTGCTAGCGAGAATAATAGTGGAGGTGGTCACGGTGGCGTTATTGATAACAATCAAAGAGGTGTTGTTAATAAGATACATAAAACAAAATTTATCAATAACAGCTCACAAAAACCTGGCTCAGAAGCATCAGGACATGCTTCTGGTGGAGCAATAGATAATTATCATATTATTAAAGAAATTTCAGAGAGCGAATTTCACGGAAATTTTGTTTTTACTGAATCAAGGGATGCTCTTGTAATGGGTGGGGCAATTAAAAACCTGTATGTAAGCGCATCTCTAGATGCAGCTGGGCGTATTGATAATATTGTGGATGTAGATTTTATTGGAAATTATGCCAAAAATACTGCGGGCGAAGCCTATGGTGGTGCATTTGCAACTGGGGATGGGGCTCGTGGAGCAGCAATAACTGAAAAAATGATTAATGTGTTATTCAAAAAAAATTATGCACAAGGAGATGGGCTTGAAGATGGTTCTGGTGGTGCATTTGGTGGTGCAATGTATAACACAGGAACAATCAAAACATTAAACGGGAAGTTTATCGAGAACTATGCTATTAGTAAATGTGGCAAAGCTCAAGGTGGTGCAATTTGGAATAAAGGCACAATTGAAAGCATTAAGGATTCAGAATTTACAGGCAACTATGCAACAGGTGGATCTGAATCATTGGGTGGTGCAATATATAATGAGGGCACAATTGGATTTGAAGGAACAAATATCTTTAAAGGCAATAAAACAGGCAATAAACTTAATGATATTTATAACACAGGAACAATCACCGTTTCAGGAGATTTAACGCTTGATGGCGGTATTACTGGAACAGGAGCTGTTACTTTTAAAGACGGCGCTTCTTTAAATGCCACATTAAATCAAACAACAATTTTGGCAGATAGTGTTACATTTGAAGGAAATAATAAATTAAGTTTTGTGATCGGTGGAGATATTGAATCAAAAACATATGACTTCATTGAAGCTTCTTTAACAGGAAGCGAAAATGTTTCAATCAGAGAAAATGCATTATATGATTTATCCTTAACAGATGAAGGTGATATTACTGTTGGTAAAAAAAGCTCTGATGAAATTCAAAAGACTCTTGAACAAAATATGGATAAAAAATCAGCAGAAATTATCACAGCTGTTTTAAATTCGAAAGGCAGTGAAAAATTAGCTGAATTATCATCAGAATTTTCAACAATTGTTCAAGAAGGAAGTTTTGAAAAAGCAACAAAAGGGGCCAAAGAATTAGCGCCAACAGATTCAGCCGTTGTTGGGCAAGTTGCGCAATCAACAAATACATTATTGTTAAATACAATAGGAAATAGAGTTGAAAGCACAGGTCGTTCAGGTGGTGATGCATTTAAAAATTCAAGCCTTTGGATGAAAGCACTTTATTCTAATGCAGAACAAGAATCTTCCTCTTCAAGTGAAGGGTTTGAAGCAGATACAAAAGGATTTGTATTGGGAGTTGATGGCAAAGCAACAGAAGATTTAACAATTGGGGTTGGTTATGCATATACACAAAGCGAAATTGATGCAGGATCAAGAGAAATGGATGTAGATGGCCATAATGCTTTTGCTTATGCTCATTATCAACCAAATAAATGGTATGTAAATGGGGTTGTGTCATATGGTCAAAGTAAATATAAAGAAACCAAAACACCACTTGGAATGGCTTTAAGAAGCGAATATGATGTTAAAACATATGGTGCAACACTTATGAGTGGATATAACCTTGAAAATGGTATTACTCCAGAAGTTGGACTTCGTTATTTAATTGTTGATCAAGAAAGTTATAATGATGGGGTTCAAACAATTGAAACAGGTAAAACAGATTATTTAACGGCAGTTGTTGGAGCTAAGTTTAATGTAACCACACAAATTAATGATTGGGTTGTTGAACCAAATGCCAGAATTTATGCCACATATGATTTAATCAGTGATGATACCATTGCAACAGTATCATTCGCAGAAGGAGCCGGTTCTCAAGTTAAGGGAGAAAGTTTAGATCGTTTTGGAATTGAAACGGGGTTGGGTGTTTCTGCAACACTTGACAGCATTGAGTTGAGTTTGGATTATTTAGGTGGATTTAAAAAAGATTATCAAAATCACTCTGGTATAATCAAAGCTAAATATCATTTCTAATGATTATGAAAAAAGGAAAAAACGAGGTGAAATCACCTCGTTTTTTTATTCAAAAGTTTGGGTTGAGGGGGAATTTATAAATGCTTATTTAAATAAAAAAGGAGGCATTTATGAGCGAGGAAAAAAATCAAAAAGAAGGGTGTTTAAGAATAGGGGACAAAGCTCCAGCTTTTGAAGCGGATTCAACAATGGGAAAAATTTCTTTTCCTGTTGATTTTGAAGGGAAGTGGGTTATCTTTTTTTCTCATCCATCTGACTTTAGCGCTGTTTGCACAACAGAATTTATTTTTTTTGCAAATATGATGAATGAATTTGAAAATTTAAATACAAAACTTCTTGGTTTATCTGTTGATGGATTAGCAAGTCATTTAGAGTGGCTTTATAAAATAGAAACAGAAATTTCTTTTCATGGGATAGTAAAAACAAAAATTAAATTTCCTTTGATTGCGGATTTATCTGGAGAAATTGCCAATCAATATGGCATGATTCATCCAAATGCTTCTATGGTAAAAGCTGTTCGTAGTGTTTTTTTTATTGATCCAACGGGAATTATTAGATCTATTTTATTTTACCCTTTTTCAACGGGTAGGAATTTTGATGAAATAAAGCGAATTTTGATAAGTTTGCAACTTTCCGATAAATTAAATATTTCAACACCAGCAAATTGGCAGCCTGGTGATGAAGTTGTTTCAAAAGCGCCAAATAATATCAATGATCTTGAACATCTTTCAAGAGAGACCATCAATAAATCTGGCGCTTGGTTTTTATCATTAGAAGAGCTTTCAAAAGAAGATATTGATATCGCCCTTTTAATAAAAAAGAATAGACTTAATTAATTATTTTTCGCTTATATGGATTACCATAACTTAATCCAACAGGTGCATTTTCACTAATCATACAATCAAAAAGAAAATAAGGATCAGCTTGCCCTGCAAAAAGCTCATCTAAATAATATTTTATTTCTTCTTCAACTGATTGTTCTAATTCCCTTGCAGGGATTTTGTGAAGTGGACATTTAAAATCAATCATTAAATCATCTTGAATGCGTTGTAATCTTTTTTGAATGCCGCGTTCAATAATTTCATATCGTTTAGCTTTTTCTTCTAGTGTTAACATTTGGCCTCCTTAAATTGTTTGTTGTTATATATTATACATATAATACATAATTTAAACAAGTCAAGAGAAAAATGTATAAAAAAAAGAGGGTTTATAAAAAATATAAAACCTCTAGATAATTTATCAAAAAATAAAATTATGTTACTTCTGTAACCGCTCGGATATTTCCATCACGATTAATTTGCACAACGCGTAATTTTTCTTTCATCTCTCGGTATGTTTTTTCACGATCAGTTGTTGGATAGGAATGCAAAATTCGCCCAATAAACGCTTTATAAGCAGCATCTGGGCTTTCTGCGTGAATTGTTGCAAAACAGTTTTCATGACCTGATCCCATTAATTCCCATAGGGCCCCAGCATTTGAAGTTGAAATTTCACCGCCAATAATAGCATCTGGAGTAAAACGAACAGCAAGGTCGATTACTTTTTTATAATCAAAGTTATTTGTTAATTCTGTACGCGGTAAAACAATATGAACACGATTTTTGTGTGGCACAATAAGTTCCCGAGTATCTTCAATTGTTAAAATACGTTTATGTGGATCTAAAACTTTAATTAAATTGTTTAAAAACGTTGTTTTACCCGTTGCTGTTGCGCCAGAAATTAAAACATGGTCGCCTCTTTTTATTGAAAGCATTAAACGTTCAAAAGGATCATCAGGATCTTCTACTTGTTTTAATCTATTTAGTGGGCGTAATCTTTCTCCAACACTAAGACCAAAATCACTCATAGAGATACTTACATCTTCTTTATAAACACGAATCGCCATGGCAATGCCACCAGTTAAGTCATTGTTATCATACATTACATTTCGACCTGCAATGCCCGTAAAACGATGACCACCAGGAAGTGTGGCATAAACTGTTGGAGTTCCTTGTGTTGGATCAAACGCATAATCATAAGAATTTGCAATAATATACATAATATTATTGAGGTATTCACGTGTTAATTTTGGATCTTCATAATAATGCCATGGATGTGCATGTCGTCCGCGTAATCTAAGCCAGATTCCTCCTGGAGAATCAACAGCAACTTCTTCAACATTATCTTGATTATACCAATAGGATAAGGGTCTTAGAGCTGATTCTAAAACCCGATAGGTATCTGCAATAGATAATTCCCCCATTTTTTTTATCCTTTTTAAAATAATCTATCAGACGAACCTGTTTTAGGAAGAACAGGAGTTACCTTTCTTTCTGATATAGGTTGTTTTTCAACGCTGTCGCCAGTATAAATAGCTTCATTTTGAGATTCATCTGATTCTTCTTCGCTATTATATTTATCTGAAGGTTTATAATATTTGCTATCATCAACATCAGAAGATTCCTCATCTTCTTCAGACTCTTCAGATTCTTCCTCATCTTCCTCATTTTCTTCATCTGTTGTTTCTTTTTGTGTATTTCTTGTTTCAATCCATGAAGATGTGTCTGGTTTTTGAGCTTCTGTTGAAATTTCTTCTGCTTCAGAAATATCATCTTCTTCAGATCTTAACCATAAATCTTCGTTCGGGAACACGGTTAAACGTGTGCCTGATGGAACATAAATAACAACAGGAATATTTGCTGAATCTTCAATAAGTTGATCAAAGATTGTTTGCATAGATTCGATAAAGTTTTCACGAGCATCATTTGCAGCTTCTGTTTTTGATGAAGTGATTGTATTTCCATACATATCTTGATACATATCATCATTTGTTGCCATCATATATGAAATAGCTGAAGTGACAACGCTTGTCATAATTGGTTTACCGAATTTTTTAACCAATTCATCATCAAGATAAGCAGCAACACCACCACGGCCTTGAGCATCGCCTGAAGTTCCTTCAAATGAGAAGGCACCACCATCTGGACGAATAAGTCTTTGCCATGTGATTTCAAGTTTGGCTGCACGTTTGTCATTTCCTTGTTCACCAGCAAATGTTCCGATTAATCTTGAACCTGCTGGAATGATGATATTTCTACCTTTTTCTGAATAGATATGTCTTTCAACGATAGCTGTAACAGGCATTTCAGCATATCTTGAATCGATTGATCTTGTTAAGACGGCAGGGATTGCTTTATCTTTTAAGATCATGCGAGACATGTCAACAGGATAAGATGAAACAATTTTGTTAACACCAATAGATTTCCAGTCAGAATCTGCTTTTTTGCGAGCCATAGCCTTAATTTTAGAATTTGGTGTAATTAAACCTCTTGAACCCATTCCTGCTTTCATGCTTTCTCTTTTTTGAGAAAGAATTTCTTGCATTTGTTGAATTTGTTCAGGGGTTGGTTTCATCTTTTTGTTCCCAAAGTTCGGACGGATTCTACCATGTTCATCACCATCTGGACTTAATGGACGACCATCTAAAGTCATTGGTCTTCCTTCTTGCATGAAACCAACGATTTCATTTTTATCATCTAAAATTGAACCATCTGGTGTTACTTGATATAATTTATTACCAAAGGAAATTTTGCGAGAACCTGCTTGACCAGCTCCACCTTGAGCATTTCTTAAAGCTTCTAATTCTTCTTCTGAAAGAGACTTAATACCGCATTTATCCAAACGCAAATCAATGCCTTTGATTTGACCCATGTTGTTTCCATCTTTATCTTGCAATGTTCCGTTTTCATGAATGGTAGCAAAAAGTTCTCCATTTAAACCAATGATAGATCCATTTGGTGTGATAGATGCGATTTTTTCATTTTGAAGATTGAAAACATCGCAACCTGAAATTTTACCAAAGACGTTTCCATTTGCATCTACAAGTAAACCGCTTTCGATATCGCTTGGAAGTTCTCCATTGTCACCTAATTGACCAATCACGTTACCATTTTTATCAACAATTTCACCTGTTGGTAAAACTTGAGCAATGAAGTTTCCTTCGGCATCTTTAATCACCCCATCGGATCCGAAAGTTCCTTTGATATTACCATTTTCATCATATAATATCTCTTCATCTCTTGAAACATTGCGGCCAATGATTTCTCCATTTGCGTTGACAACATTTCCATCTGCACGTAATGTGCCGATTACTTCACCATTTTTGTTGACTACAGAACCATTTAATTTAACACGACCAATTGGTTTACCATCTTTTCCTAAAACAAGGCCACGTTCATGTGTTGCCCCAATGATTTCACCTGTTTTATGATCAACAACTGTGCCATCATTTTTGCTACAACCAATATTGATTCCATTGACATCAACAACCGTTGAGTCAGGCATTGTGCGTCCGATATATTTACCTTCTGGAGACATTACAATACCATTTCTTGTCAAGCGACCAATTTTTTCGCCAGAAGTGTTAACAGCCCACTTATCTGGCAATATACGTCCAACAACGGTTCCTTTGGCATCAATTACTTGACCATTAAAGCCTGTTTGTCCAACAACTTTACAATCATTTGTAACTAAAGCAGATGATACCAATGCTCCTGTGATTTTATAGGTGCCTTCTTTAACAGTTCCATTAACTGCAATTTTGCCTTTTAATTCACCAGAAGGAGACATGATTTGACCATTATGAATCAATGTTCCCATAAATGATCCATCTTGAGCAATAGCTGTGTGGAACGGTAAAATTGCGCCTGCTAATGGTTCATCTTTTCCTAAGATTGTTCCGTCATCTAAAATGCGAAGAGTTTTACTATCTGTGGCATCTAAAATATCACCAGAAAGGGTTGTTCGTCCTAAAACATCACCACGATAGCCAAATGGCAAACCTTGTTGAACAAGTCCACCTTTTTGAGGCATTGTGTTATATAAAGAACGATCTTGAATATCAGCAACAGATCCATCGCTAAGAGCTCTAGCCGTCATTTGATTATCTTTACCAATAACTGCACCATCTGCAGCAACTGTTCCAAGGATTTTTGCATCATCATCAACAGCTACACCGAATGGCGCTTTACCACCAGCCCAAAGATTATCTTGTGTTAATGCAAAACCAAATGGCATTTGAACAGCAACAGTTTTTTCATCTTGATTCGTTATAGTTGCTGCTGTTTGTGTTTGACCGATTAAAAGACCTGATTTACCAACAAATGCTGTAACAGGTAAAGTCGTGCCACGAATATTTCCTTTATCATTATAAAGAGCTCTAATACCTGAAGCAGTGGATTCTTTTTTTCCTCTTAAGAAAATAGTTCCATTTAAACTTTCGCGACCAACGGTATTTAAAGCATTTGAAACTGCTGGACCTGCGTGTAAGACATTTCCTTGGATTTGTTTGATTAAATTTGAAGCCAAACCATTTGTCATGATAGAGCCAACAGGTTTTGATCCGCCAATTGTTAAAACACTACCATTTGTTGATACAATACCCATTGTTTTTGAAGCGCTATTTTCAGCAACAAATAAATCTTTATCAACTAATCTTGCAACAAAGTTCCCATCTTTTGTAATTGTTTCTGGAGCAATAACAAGACCTTTAATTTTACCTTGCGTATCAATTGCTTCACCATATTCATTAATCAAATATGTTGTTTGATTGTTATCCGTATATCCAACGGAATTTAAAGGAATAAATGTGCCTGTAATATCACCTTTTGCATTTGCAATACGGTTATCAGATAAAACATGCCCAAGTTGGGTTTTGCCAAGACCAACTCTGCCATCAGAATGAAGAATTCCTGCAAATTTGCCAGAGTTATCAACAGCAATACCTTGCGGTAAAACTCTGCCAATTACTTCATCCATGTTGTTATAAATAAAGTCTGAAGCATAAAGATATCCAGTATCTTTTTCAGTGCTAATGGTATTGTTAATTGCCATATAGCCAAGTAATTTCCCATTCGATTTAACAGCTAAACCTGTTTTTACAAGATATCCAATTTGAGTTCCTGCCTTATCAAGAGCAATACCATTTGACATTAATCTTCCAATTGATCTTGCATTTTTACCCAATAAATCAGCATCAAAACTTGTCCAACCAATCAGTTCATTTTTTGTGTTAACATAAACACCAAATGGAAGCATTCTGCCGATAACACCTTCTTCGTTAATAACCAGACCAAATGGTGTTGCTTGACCAACAATGTTGCCATTTTTATCCAAAATAGAACCTGTTACATTTGGATATCCAATTAATTCTTCTGGTGTAAATGCAACGCTTAAGCGTTTAAATACACCACCTATAATTTTTTCATCTTGTGAAACTGCAATGCCATTCGCAAGGATTTTTCCAATAACTGTTTTCTTTAATGATACAACTTCACCTTTTGGTGTGATTGATCCGATTTCTTTACCCAATATTGATAAAACCTTACCATGAGGCATTTCAAAACCAATAACTTTTCCATCTTTATCAGTTACTGTTTTGTTAGCTCTAATGGCTCCAATGATATCGCCATCTGAATTTTTTAATGTGCCATCTACACTCATCGTGGCAAGATAGTTATTATCTAAATCAAGGAATGCAGTCTTGTCTGGGATTAAGGTACCAATGATTTGTTGAGTATCACCACTAACAGCCGTTAAATTTGGTAAAACACGAGCAAATCTTTCTCCTTCTTGATTAAGACCAAAACCAATTTTTGAGTTATAACGACCAAGAATTAAACCATCAGGTGAAACAATAACCCCATCAGGAGGAATCACACCTAAAAATTTTCCATTTGTAGCGGAAACAATACCATCTTGATCAATAGTTCCAATTTCATTTCCATTGGCATCATAAACTTTATCACCCATCACAGTCCAACTGGTTGGATTTCCATTTGCATCTAAAACAACGCCAGTAGGAGTGCCTGATTGACCATTATCACCAATAACAGTTCCTAAAATTTCTTTACCATCAATAGAAATTACAGATCCGTCTTCTTGAAGGCAGCCAATAACTTTTCCTTTTAAGTCCATTACTTTGCCGTCTAAGCGAACGCGACCAATCACAACTCCTTCGTTGTTTTTGACAATTCCTTTAATTGCTAATGCACCAATAACTTTCCCAGCATTGTCAACAACTGTTTTATCTGGGGTAATACATCCAAAAGGTTCATTATTGGCATCTGTTAAATCGCCACCAAGAGTAACAAGTCCTAATAAACGACAGCCATCCGCAATTGCAGATGCTCTTGGAACAACAACACCGATAATTCTATTTTGATCGTTACGGACATAACTATCCGTCATGACTTTTCCAACTTGTTCAAGTGAATCATTAATGGCAATTCCGTTTGGGAAAACAGATCCAATTTGTTGACATCCAAATCCAATAACGCGTCCTTTGGGTAATACTGATCCAACTGTTTTTTTGCCAGCAGTTATTGATCCATCTGGATTAACGCAACCAATAACAGCTCCTTGTGGACCAACAGCTTTTCCTTCGGAGTTGATAAATCCAATAGGATTGCCTTTTTCATTAATAACAAGACCTAACTGAATAGCGCCACCAATATCTGTTCCTTCAGAATTTATTACACTACCATCAATCAATGTTTTTCCAACAGTTTGATTATATGCATCACGCACTTCGCCATTTTGCATGATTTTCCCTGTTAATTGGCAACCTGGTGCAACAGCAACACCTTGAGGGATTGTACCCCCAATAAGATCATTTGTGTTATTTGTTACCAATCCGTTTGGTTTAACTGTTCCAAGAACGGAGTTTGCAGCATCCATAACAGATCCATCAGGAATAATACCCCCGATAACATTACCAGTTAAGTCTGCAACCAAACCCCATGGTCTTAAAACACCCATTACGCGGTTATTTAAATTTGCAACAGCTCCATTTGCAAGAGGTTTACCAATAACGGATCCTTTTTCGTTTACAACAGTTCCGTCTTTTAATAATTTACCGATAACATTTCCGGTCATATCCATTACAGAAACAATTGGAATAGCTGCACCTAAAACATTTAATTCTGCATCCACAATGGTGTCATCACCTAATAAACGACCCAATTTATCTCCGTTTTCATTAATTACATCCCCATTTGGCGCAATTTTACCCATGAGCTCATTTTTAAGGTTAAGAGGTAATTTTTCTGGAGTGGCAATTGCAACGATTTTACCATCTTTGTTAATATATAATCCATTTTCAGTTGGTTTAATGACTTCACCATCGATAACGATAGAACCATCTTCCACAATAGGGTGCAACTTTCCATCAAGACCCATGGCGTATTTTTGTTCTTGAGCAGCATCATCTTTTGATGCGGTTTCACAAATAACACAATCTTTGGAATCAGTAGATTGAGCTTTTACTTGAACAGTTGTTTTCTTTTCTCTATCGGAAAAACCAGCAGCGGTTGCAGAATCTTCTTCCCATTGAATGGTTAAAACATTTTGAATTTGTCTTAAAGAAACAGGATTCCACAAAACTTTAATTAAACATTCTTGTCCACTTGCTAAAGATTCATTTTCTTTACAAGTTGTTTCCATTGAAAATCCATCTTGTTGATTTTCAAGGAAAGTAGCTCCTTTATAAAGAACAGAACCATTTTCTGCTGTGAGTTTTATTAAAGCTTCAACTTGAGAACCAATAACAACGTTATTCATATCAATTTGTTCAGGAACAACTTTTAAAGAGACATCGCCCCTATCAAATCCTTGGAATTGACCTCCTTGAGCATCATTTTTAGTTTCATATTCATCGTCCCAGTCGATATTTTCCGTTGGAGTTTGAACAGGCGCTTTTTCAGAAATAAAGGAAAGCGCTACAAAAAATACAATAAGAAGAAATAATCCACCAAACAAAAGTTTTCTGTTACTTTTTTTTACATATTGCTCACTTGAGCTTAATCCTCTGTTTTCTTTCATTGCTAACCCATTTCTTTACTGTCGGAACAAATACTTAAATGATTTTCAAAGAATTTTATTGAACGCGAACAACTGAGCATCCAAATCCACGACGACCCAATCTTTTGCATAATTTATCTGCCAAAGTAATATCTTTAATTGGACCGACGCGTAAGCGGAATAATTCACGCATATTGCTGTCTGCTGTTGTATCAACAGAATAATAAGGTTCATAACCGCTTAAAACATCTGCATTCTTATCAAGAATTTTTTCCCAAATTCCTTCAAGTTCAGTAATATCTGCATGTGTACCAAGTTCAATAGAAATTGTTTCGCTTGTGGCTAAACCGGAATTTCTTTGTGCTGAAATTGGCATTTGACTCATTACACCAACAATCCCTGCAGATGCTTTTGGAGAGTTCACAACATTAGCTGGAATTGATTGAATCGGAGCCATGTTTGATGTATATACTGAACTGTTTGGTTGAACATATCCCGGCATATAATTTTCAGTATATGTATCATACATTGATTCAACAGGATACATACCGTTTGTTTGTGGCATATATGTGTTTTGTTGATACATATCCATCATTTGAGGTCTTGGTGCTAATGGACTTTTTGTGATTTGTTTTTCTTCTGAATCAGCACCTAAAGTTGGATCATAAGCCGGAGCTTCTTTACTCATTACGCTTGGTCGACCTGTATATGGAGAAACAGTCATATTTTCAGAACCGCTATAATCTGTATATTCAAGACCTGCACTTGGATCTCTTCTAAGTTTTAAACAGATAAGTTTTTTACCATTTCTTAAAACCAAATCCCCAATAGCTTCAACAACAATTAAACGGCTATTTGGTCCCGTTGTTCTAAAACCAACAGGAACTTCTGTTTCTTGAACTAAAAGACTGACAACAGGGCGTTGAGTCATTGTTAAAGCTTTCGGTCCCAAATCAATGTATGTAAAAATATTATCGCGCCATACATTATCTGGGGCAATATCCACATCTGATGGATTTGGAATATAAATATCAATATCAAAACGAATGTTTTCTGGATCTACAGGAATGCTTTGCAACCAATTTTTTGGGCCAGTTGAGGCGGTATTAATACCCAATTGGGGATTTTGACCACCACTTCTGCCAATTGCCCATCCTGGTGCTTTATTGGAGTTTAAAAACCCATTTCCAACTGCTCTATTTGTTGCACCATTCATACCACCTAAGCGGCCTCCATTTTCAACAGGAGTGTATCGTGGTCCAACTAATACATCAACAACAGATTGAGAAATCTTTTCCGCATTATATGTTTCGCTTCTTAAATAGAAAACATATCGGTTACCTGAACGACCAAAAATAATCATATTGCTATCAACACCAATGTATGATGGGTCAGCATATAAAAGAAGAGAGTTTGGTGCTGCAATTTCACCACCAAAAGATTCTGGAGAACCGATATGAACTTTTTCAATTAACTCCCATGTTGGCAAGTTAATCAGAGTCATCATTCCTTCTCTTAAACGGATTGGTAAAATAACATCAGGTGACCAAGCATATTTTGAATATCCTGGTTTTGATTGACCTTCCCCTAAATGAGCCATTGGGTCATTCCATGCTTTTTGTTGCATGCCAAGAGAATGTAAATAATTTGGGTTAACAGATTCGTAATCGCCATTTGTTTGCGCAATAGCGTCGCTTAAACGTTCACTTTCAGCATCTGTAGGCAACCCCTCTGAATGTGCAACAACAGAAAATAAAACAAAAACAGCAGCTGTTGCCAGCCAACCTTGTCTGTGAAGTTTGTGTTTGAACATTGAATCTCTCCTCTTTATTTTTGTAATATATTTACACAATAAAACAAAAATATTTAAAAAGTCTAGCAAAAAATGAAAAAAGATGTGTTTTTAATAGAAAAAATTTTTCAAGGTTTTTTTTAGAAGTTTTTTAAGAGGGATTTTTTTGAAAAAATTATTATGAATCAGCTTTTTTTATCCCAAGTTGAATAACTGTAAATCCAAGTGGATTTTTTAGTCTTTCTTCCCAAGTTAAACCTTCTCTTGTGGGTCTAAAAGCAACATCCATTGTAACAACCCATCTGGATTTTTGAGGTTCACTTGATAAGTGTTTCATTTCTGTAAATTCAACTTCTGTACGCCAAATGTTTTCATTTCTACTTGAGCGATAAGGGTTAACGACTAAAATTTTAACATTACGGGTCAACCCTTCTTCTTTAGCTTGTTTAATCCAATCTTCTGCATATTCAATAAATTTTGAATAAACGGTGCTTTCGCTCATCCAGTTAATTTCGCCATCAATCCCAGTGCGTCGTTCAAGTTCTTGAATGTTTGATCCAACGCTAAAATAGGAAAGCAAATACTGTCTTATAAAAGATTCAGTCAGTGTTTGCATATTCATTTGGCTGAAGTTTGGGCGAACAACATTAATAACTTGTTCATTCTTATTAAGTGTTGTTAAGAAAAATGGTTGCACTCTTACAATAGGCATTAATGAAACAAGAGCGCTAATAAGCATAATTGTTGTTAATGAAGAAACAACTAAAACAAGCGCAAAAGTGCGCGCCATCCAAAGATAACGCCTTTCTTTAACGGCTTCTTCGGATAAATCTTGACCTTGTTTCTTTTTAACAGGTATTTGCTCGTTCATTGTCATAAGAATAAATTTTTGTTATTAAGATAACCATTCAGGAAGGGCAGGTGCTTTTTCAAGTTCAATGCATGCACATGGAGATTTTTTAAGTTCAGAATAATCTGGACCAATTCCAACTGGTTCTTTTTCATAAACACTGCCACAAGCAGCAGCTAAAGCAGCGATACCTAAAACAAATAAAATAACAAAATATTTTTTCATTTTTCCCTCTTATTTTTGTGAATCACGAATTCAGTTTATCTAAAGAAAAATAATTAATCAACCAAAAAAAACATTATTTTAAAATATTTTATTTTTTAACGGCCTCATCATATTTTTGAATGTAAAAGCCAAAAGGATTTGAAAAAGTTTGAGAATAAATATGTCTATTTGGATAATGACCAATTGTAAGGGTTGCTACACGTTGTTGTACCAGAGGTTTAACAATTGGATCATATGGGTTGTAAAGAAAAACATCAAACTCAACAGTATAGGTATTTCCTAATTTTGAAATATTATTAATTTCAACACTTTGAGTTTCTTTTCCAGCGGCAATTTTCTTAATTTTTTCTTGAATATTTTTGGCAAATTTAGAGTATACAGTCGGTGAAGACAATCGTCTAATTTCCCCAGAACCACCCCATCTAGCAGTCATTTCATCTTTATCAGCAAAATATGAAATTCTTCTATCAATATAATATCTGATTAACATTTCATCTAATAATTCGCGATTGGCTCGATTGCTATGTGATGTTGAATTCATTAATCTTTTTGCGGGTAATGTGTCAATCTGAATATGATCTAAGGTATGCATAGGGGAGGGTAAAATTTGAGCTACCACTTTTAGTTTTGGAGCCATTTGAACCAATGTTAAAACAATAAATAAATTGATAGCAATAGAAACAGCGGCTAAAGTCATCCAAAATTTAGCTAAATAAATGGCAATTTTTCCACGTTTTTTTTGATCTTTAATAAAATAAGAAATCACTTAAAGACCTCCATTTAAACAGCTTTTGCTAATTTTTTTATTATAATGTTTTTTAATATCCACGTTATTCTTTTTTTCAAGTTCTTCATAAAGAGCAATTTCTGCTTTTTTTTGTTTTAAAAGATGATCAATTTCTTGAGCATTAACCACTGTAAAATTAACATCTCCATTTATGTCTTTTTCAAGAGCGTTAACATAATTAAAATCTTGATAAGCTTGAGATGAATAGATGATTTGTTTAAGCTGTCTATATTCTTCTGTATCTTTTGGGATTTTATTTAAAGCATTTAATTGTTCAACATAAGACATTTTTAAATAAAGTTTAAAGGATTCAGTTTTGTTTTTTGTATCAACAACATCTGAATGTGTTCTTGTGATTTTTTCACGAACAATTTTAATATTTTTATTTTTAAGATTTAATAATTCTTCTTCTAAAGCCATAATAGAATCAACATTATCACCTTTAATTTCATTTGTGACGCCAAGATTTTTTAAACGTTGATTTAATTCGTTTATAGTTGTTTCTTTTTTGTTTGTTATAAGATTTAAAATGTTTTCGGAGTTTGTTTTTTCTTTTTTGATAGCTTGGTAAACGTTTAACCGATTGTTTTGTTCCTGAATATCTTTATGTCTAGCTTCTTCATTTAAAACAAGTGTTTTCGAAAAAAATATTTTTGACATTTCTCCATTGGGGTTATATGTATTAAATCCACTTTGAATAAATTCTTTCCATGGTTTTGGCCATTCTGGAAAAACGGATTTTGTTTTTGCTGGATCATCATTAAACCACATAATTTCATGAGCTGGAGGTAAAGCTTTTGGTGGTTTAGGAAAGTTTTTTTGACTTTCAGATAATCTTTGTGCTTGGTCTGGTGTTAGTGTGGATAAAAATGATTTATATGCCAATTCATTTTTTTCAAAATCATTTTCAGCACTAATTCCTGCAATTCGGCCTGTTCGTCCTAAAATTTTATTTATGTTCATTAAAAAAGAATTAACTTCTTCTTGGTAAGAATATTTTTGATCTTCCCATAATTCGAAAGACTTACCTTCTTTTACTTGACCATATTTTGATGGATTAGCATAAACGTCTGTTAAAATTTCTCTGCCCAAATACCAGTTAGCAAAAAGTTCTGCCTGAGCATCTTCTCCTGTGCTTGTTTTTTTCGGAACACTGTTTAAAATATCAACTGTTAATTTTAATTCTTGTTCATCATAAGCCTGAGTGATATTTTGCCAAGCAGCTTTTGGATTTTCATAAACATCAGCAAGTAAATTAATATTGCATTCTTCCATCGCGTTATATTTTTGGTTAATTAAATCAACGCGCAGTTTTTCATGCTCTTCTTCTTTATATTTTTCTTTTAATTTTTTAAGTTTGAGTTGCATAGCATGAAGTTGCTCAAGATAGATAATTTCAGTTGTGTAATCATCTGTTTCAATCACTGCTTGAGATTCATTTTCAACTGGCGCATTTGCTTGAGTTAAACTGATAAATGAAAAAAATGAAATACCTGTTAATGCAAATAATAGAAAATGTTTCATTATTAATTTTCCTCCGGCAACTCTTCTTCAGGGTTCCAATATGTTTTATGTCTTTTTGCGGTTGCAAGTCCAAGTAGCGCATTATATTGTAATTGAGCGGCTCTTAATTGTTTTTGAATCATAAGTAATTTAATCCAAGCAATTTTTGCAGCAGCAGTTCTTAATAAGAGCTTTGGTTTGTTTTCGTTGTTTTCTAAAGAATTTTGATTTGACGCTTGTCTTGATGAGTTATCGATATCCTTTTCCATTTCATCAATGATATCAAATATTTTTTTGGTTTGATGTTTTAAAACCAATATTCTTGCCATCATCTGAATATTGGCTTGTTGACGAATATATTGTCTTTTTTTAACAAAATTATAATCACCTTCATGATCAGCAAAAGGCATATCAGCATAAATTTTCATATTGCTTTTCATAAGGGTTTCAACTTTTGATGAGGCAGGATCTGGATATTCAACAACAATATCTTTTGGCGGTTCTTTTCCTTCAACAAAATCGCCAGGATTTGCAGAATCGTTATTTCCTAAAACCGAAGATGGATTTGGAAGGTCAGAGATTGTTTGATTGACAAGAGCATTTCCTTGTTCGGTTATATAATTAAATTGTTTGTTAGCTTCAGCTGCGCCTCTTGAAATCGTATCAGCAGTGCTTCCTGGTTCTAAAACTGGACCACCAACACCAGCAATCCAACATGGATCACAAGGCATGCATACTGAGGAATATGCTGACAGAGGAGTTGTGGTCAAAAATATGAAAAGAATATAAGGTGTTATTTTCATTTTGAACCTCCTTGTGTTGTTACGCTAGGATCGTTTGGTTTAAGTTCTAAAATGGTCGGTGATTCTTTAATAAATTGTTGAACAACATCAGATTCCATTTGAACAATTTGAATAATAATTTGAGATGCAAGTATTTTCATTTGAGCTTTGATATTGCGGTTCATCATGGCATTACTTTGTGTTTGATTGCATCCTTTTGCAGACGCACCATGAAGGGATTGCAAATCTTCAATATAAAGTGGGCGCAATTGTTGAGATAAAGCATAGGATTCAGCTGCAATTTCTGCAGCGAACGCCATTCTGTTTTGAAGCTTTGTTTTTGCTGATTCTTTATCATCTTTAGATACAAAAAACTTTTCTTTCAACATCTTAACAGCATCATCAAACTTTTCTTGCGGTGAGATGTATACTGATTTAAACATATTCATAATATTATCTTTCAGATAATCATAAGTTTTTGATGAGAGTTCTGTTTTTTCATTTGAAGGGGCGTTGCTGCAATTGGCATTCCCAGATCTGGTTTCATTTGCGGTTTCTTCTTGTGCAACAACTTCATTACTTAAAGAGGCTGTTAATTGTGTTGCCATGTTGCTGCCAGCAAGCATTGGAATATTGCTTACATCGGTAACCGGGCAAACTTGACCAAGGGCGGTATGACATAATAACCCAGCGAATAAAAAAGAAGAAAATAGATGTATTTTAAAGTTTTTTTTCATTTTTTTCTCCTTTATTTTTCTTCAATAATAGATCTTTGTCTATCTTGCATCATCAGCGTGCTGTTAATTTCTAAAATAGAAGATTCAACAACCAAAAGTTCGTTAAGTTGAGTTGCAATTTCTTTATCTAAAATTGATAATCCATTTTCAAGACTTTTAATTTCAGTGCGTGATTTGACGTTTGATGCCATTCTTTCAAGTTCTTCTTTTTGTTTTTCCGAGAGGGCTAAAATCTTTTCAGAAATTGCAAGCCCATGATGAAGAGAAAGATACCTTTTATGTTGAATAAATTCTTGAGTGTTTGGAAATGAGGCATCTGCTAATGGATCAATTTTCACAATAGCATCACTATCAAGATCAATTTTATCTCTTTCATTTAATGAATTTTGAGCTTTATAATCAACCAGATATGTGCTCTTTACAATTTGATGCATTTTTGAAAGATTTGGTTTTTCTTGGCGAAGTTCCGTTAAAAACATTTGTGTGAATGTTTTATCCGTATAAAAAGCAACATCATCACCCGTGAGCAGTGGTGAATTATCAGTCGTGATACGTTCACGTCTGGTAATCCCTGGTTGGCCATAATTTGTGTTCGTTTTTTTTTGAAACTTAGATATATATTTTGAAACAGTGGCAGAGGCTTGTTGAACGATTGCTTGGGCTTGAGCAAGCGGATACATTAAAATACTGGTGGTCATTCCTGCTTGTACTTGTGTATTTAAACAAGAAAGTATGATAACAGTTGGTAAGATTAATTTTATTTTTAACATGTTATCCTCCTAATCAAAAAATGAACCGAGCATACTGCCAGCCGCTTGTATGGCCATACCCGCAACAACTTCTTTGAAAGATACGTTTGTGTTTGTAACATAATCTGCAGAGCTGATGGCTGTGATCATATTATTGGTTGCGGCTGTTAAAACAATGGCATTATAAATTTGAGCACTGCTCATTTTAACACTGGTATTATTTGAAACACTGGAACTATAATTTTTTGTTTGATTTGTTTGATCTTGAACTTGGGTATCAATTTTTGTTTTGCCAACTAAATTATTGCTCGCAAGTTCTTTATTTGTGGCTGCTAAAGCATATCCAAAAGTGGCAACTTCAACCAAAGCACGTTCTCTTTTTTCTTTTGATTTTGCAGTATTTGCAATACCGGCTTCTTCAGTTCTGTCTTTACCATCTTGATTTGTGGGAGGTAAAAGTGTTTCTCTAAAAAATTCACTGCCGTTAACACCTTCTGGAATTGTTTCAGATGAACTTGATCCTTCAGGAGAAAGAGAACCAGACACCCCCTCAGTTGCTGATTGAGGATTAATAAATTCAAGAGTGCTATTTGTGAAATCATTAATACCACCAATCATTCTGTTTTTTAAAGAGGTTTCGCCTTGAGAGTTTTGTTTTTCATCTTGCACATCTTCATCAGCTTGTTGTTGCTTTTTTTGGCCAGATCTATATTGCCCTGTGTCACTAACTGGAATACCAGCAAAAGCATTTTGAAGAGTTAAAGAATAGAGTGCAAAAAGAAGAATAAGTGTTATTTTTTTCATCAGAAGCCTCCATCCGTTTTAACAGAATTGATTGTTGAATATATGCTTAAAGAATTTAATTCAAGTGTTGATAAGCCTAGCCCTAAATAAGCACTGCCGATAACATTAAATATTAAATCCGATTCAGCACGTTTTGTTAATGTTTCAGAAACAGTTGTTGGGTTTTCTTCATTCACATCTTCTTGAACATCAGTAAAATCTGCAGTTGCATTAACAATGGCAGCAGAATCTGCATATAGATTTGAAATCCCATTAAATTGCGCTTGAGTAACATGTTGATGAATATCACCAACATCCATAATGCCGGGATCTTGCTCATTATCAATATAAAAACAAGTTTTAACGCCATCAATTGTTTTTAAATTATCGCAAATTTTTTTATCTTTTTCTCTTGTTGTTAAACGTTCTAGAGGGTTTAAGTCGTTAATTTTATTAACAACATTAGATCCGCTTTTGTTTTGAGCTACGAAACCTTTCCCCGCTTTTTCGCCACCCTCTTCGGATGAAAACATATCGCCAACATAATCTACTCCTTGATCAACCCAATTACCAACGGTTCCTGTAGCGCTATCAATAGCGCCAGACACAGCGCCTGTCACTTTATCTGTTGCAGCACCAGCAATAGTTGTGGCTGACCCAATAACAGCATCAGCTGTTCCCATAACAGTGCTTTCAACGTTATCAATAACACCAGCTGCTTTGTTGACAAATTGCCCAATGGCTGATTGGTTAAAATAATTTGGAAATCCATTAAGAGAATTTTGAAGTTGCATAAGTCCATTTATGTTTCCTTCAGTGGTGGCGTGTTCAAGAGTTGCCTTCATGTTTGGCATATAGTCAAGGTTTGTGTATTTAACAGGAAGAGCAAAACCTTCTTGCTGAAAGGATAGGCAAGAACAAAAAGAAATTAAAAATAAACCTAATTTTGAAAAATTCAGACGAAACATTAGGCCCCCCATGCATATGTTTTATTGATTAGTATATATATTCTATTTTACACTATTTTGGGGATTTTGCAAGATTTTTTTTATATGCAATCAATAGGTTAACAAATAGCATTGTAACAGTCATTGGGCCAACACCACCTGGAACAGGGGTAATAAATCCTGCAACATCTTTTATTTCTTCAAAATCTAAATCTCCAATAATTTTGTTATCATCTAAACGTGTGATCCCAACATCAATAACAACAGAACCTTTTTTAATAAATGAAGGATCAATTAAATGAGGTTTCCCCGTTGCAGCAATAAGAATATCCGCCATATTGCAAAGTTCTTTCATATTTGTTGTTTTAGAATGGGCTTGAATAACGGTTGCATTTTGTTTGAGTAACATTTGGGCTAATGGCTTTCCAACCAATCGAGATCGGCCAATAATAAGAGCCGTTTTTCCTTCGATCTTTGGGCAGACAGATTGAATAAGTTCCATGCATGCCAATGGTGTGCATGGCTTTAAATCTGTATCAGATAAAAATAAATCCCCTAAATTTTTAGGATGTAATCCATCAACATCTTTTTCTGGTGAAAGTGCTTCTAACACTTTGTTTTCATTAAAGTGTTTGGGTAATGGCAACTGAACTAAAATGCCATCAATTTCTTTATTTTGATTCAATTCTTCAATAAAAGAAATTAAAGCATCTTCTGTCATTACAGGAGAAAGTTGAAAGACTTCTGTGTCTGCGCCAATTCTTTCACCAACTTTTTTCTTATGGCCAACATAAATTAAACTTGCAGGATTATCCCCAACCAAAATAACAGCAAGTTTTGGTTTTCTATCTAAAGAGGAAATTTCTGTTTTTAGGGCATCTTGAATTTTTGATGCCATTTCTTTTCCGTTTATAATTATGCCAGTCATCCATTTCTCCCTTTTTTAAATTTTCATTTCAACAACACTAAATCTTTTTGCATTTTTGAGCAAACGTTCAGAGAGTTGTTCCATTTTTTCTGCTTCAAGTCGCATTCTTAATTCTTCATCACTAGGAATAACTTTTTTGTTTGTTATCTTGCATTTCATGAAAAATAAATCCGAATCTGGTGTTTGGATTGGTCCAATAACTTTTTTTGTTGGAGCATCTTTTAAAAGATCTTTTAATTCGCGTGGTAATTGTTCTGGAGAAATCATACCTGATTTAACGGATTCTTTAATAGCATTTTCTTTTGCAAAATCTTTGAAAGAATCGCAAGAGTTTAATTTATTAATTTTATCCCCAAAAGCTGCTGTATGGTTTGCACTTAAAGCCATTTGAGAAACTTCCCAAATTGGAACGGTGTCGGTATGAATAGGGTATTTCCTATCTAAAACAAGTAAAATAAGATAACCGTTTTTAGTTTTTAATGGTGTTGAAAGTTCACCACTTGACATGACTCTTAAAGCATCTGTAATTTCTTTTTGATAATGTTTTCCATCAATCCAACCAAGTTCACCACCTTTTGAAGCAGAAGGAGCTATGGAATATTTTTTTGCAAGCTCAGGAAATGGTTTTCCTTGATGGAGTTCTTTATAGCAATGTTCAGCTTCTTTTTGATCCTTAATCAACATTTCTGCCACATAAAATCCTTCTGTTTTTAATTCGTTTCGAATGTTATTTTTTAAAGCAGAAATTTCTTTTTCAGAAGGAGGTAATAAAGATTTTTTATTTTGTTGAATAACTTGAAGCCACATGAGGTCAGCTTTGATTTGGTTTTTTAAAATATGTAATGGAATTTGATTTTTTTTCAGCATACTTTCCATGCTTCCTTTTTTCATCCCATTTTGGGATTCTAAATGAAAAATAGCTTCTTCAATTTCTTTTTCAGAAACACTAAATCCTTTTTTTTCTGCTTCAGAAATTTTTATATGATCATTGATTAAAGCATCTAATGCTGCTTTTACATATTCTTTTTTTTTCGCTGTGGTGATGGGACTTGAATTTTGAATAGAAATAAGTTTAGCACGAGCCTCTGCGTCAAATGAAGAAATTGGTTGATCATTAACAGTGGCAACAATTTGCCCCGCATTTGCAGATAAACTTAATAAAATTAAAGCAATAAAAAGAAGTGATCTCATTCCATTCCCCCTAAGGTTTTAAGAATAAATTTTACCATAAAAGATGTGTCTCCTTCATAGTCTCTGTCATAAGTGAAAGATTTATCCAATTCAAAAGCAATGATTGTGCAATCATTTTCGTATTGAGCAATTAAACCTGATTCAACTGGGCCACGTTGGGATGATTTTTTTTCTAAATTATATCTATAATATCCAGATAAAGACCAGTTTTTTGTTAATTGAGATGATCCAAAGAATAATATTTCTTCGCGGTTTTTATAATAAGAAAATTCATCTGATTTCGTGTCATCTTTAATTTTGATATAATCGATACCAACGCGTAAAGGTGCTTTTCCAACAGTAAAAGTAATTTCATTTTTAACTGGTTTAAAATCATCTTTATTTAACCGAAAACGATAAGCTAATGAGAAGATATCAAAATTTGTTTGAAGTCTACCAACATAGTCAGAATAATTTGATTCATATCCTAAAGCTTTTTCCATCACTTCATCTCCAGAGAAGCGATATGATTGACCGAATAAAAATGATGATGACATATTTTTATTGCCATAAACTGAATATTCAATACCATAATTTGCTCTTGTGCCTGTTTCAACTCGGTCATACCCAATAAATCTATTTTCAGAGAATAAGTTGGTATCATCAAAATCAATGTCAAGACTATCGACATTAGGGATTTTATCTTTATTGCCACTAACTGGTGATGAAACAAGCATTAAAATTGGAGAAATAACCTGTGTATAATTTTCGCTTGCTTTTGCAAATGGATAACTTATTTTGCTTGAAAATACAGGATAAAATCTGCCAGTTGAATAACTATCATCTGTTTTTAAACCGTTAAAAGAATATTTTCCTGTATCAATGCTATAACCATCTATGCGAACACTTGCTTTAGTGTCAATATTAATGCCTAAATTTGAGATATAGGGTAGATGTAAACCTTGGGTTACAGAGGCTCTGTTTGATTTAAATCTTTGGCGGTTATTATAAGCAACGCCATTAATTTTTGAAAACGCATAAAGTCCACTGTTATTTAATGCTTCTGTGTTATACACATAATTCATTGTTGGAATGAAAACAGGGATGGATTTTTGATTAACTCTACCATGTTGGTTTTGAAAAGAAAGTCCTTTGAAATGGAAATAATTTCTTTCGCCAAATCTTTCAGCTGAAATATTTGATTCCAAGTATTGATCAGATGTATCAACATCTGGCAATGAGTATCGTCTAAAATATGTATCTGAAGAAACGCGATAATATTGTCCACTTAAACGCCATTTATCTGAAATATCTGCCCTCATATGAGCTTTGATGTGGCCTTGATTTTTATCATCATTATCTCTTGTTCCACTGGCTTGTAATTTTAAGTATCCACGTGTAAATGTTCCTTCATAATCCATAAATCCTAATGGGTCATGACTAGTGGATAGTGTTGGAATAAGAGTTAAGTTTTGATTATCTGCAATATCAACAAAAAATGGGATGTTAATACCTTGTTTCATTTCATTACTATGAGCAAAACTTGGCGCTAAAAAACCTGTTTTTCTTTTAACGGTAAAATCTGGTATATTTAAATATGGAAAATAAAAAACAGGAACATCTTTAACCTTTAAAAAAGAATGAGTAAATGACATTTCTTTTTCTGGTTTATTGTGTTTAATTGTTCTAGCTGTTAATTTCCACAGAGGAGATTCTCCTTTGCAAAAAGTGCAAGGAGTATATGTAGCTTTTTTTAAATAAGTAATATCTCCATTCTCTTTTCTTTTATATCTAGCTGCAGACATATATGATCCTTCATATAAGTCCATTTCAACAACGTTACTAACTGCCATTTTAAGAGCAGGAGTCAAAATAGTATCGGCTGTATATGTAACAGTTCCATCTGGTGTTGTTGTTTTAGAGGAGTGCGGGATAATAATTTGCCCATTTTTTTTATCGTAAACAAATTTATCTGTTTGGATAATGGTATTGTTTTGTTCAATAACAACGTTGCCTTGAGCGGTAACAGATTCATCTTGATGATTATAAAAAATTTCATCAGCTTCAAAATTAACAGGTTTTTCTTTTTCAAATTTAACTTGTGGGTCTAATTTAATTTGAGAGTGAGCCGTGTTTGCTGAGATGCAAAATGTTGCGATTAATAATAATTTGAATGAATTTTTCATGACGTTTTTGATTTGAGGTTTTTGAATGGGTTTCATTGCAAGATAATAAACAATCAAAACAGGAACAAAAAGATTTAAAAACATAAGAGGGGCAAACCAAAGATTTTTAGCAGTTAAGTTTTCAAAAGCTAAAGCAAGAGATTGCACTAAAATAGTTGTTAGAATAATGATATTCATACGACCCATCTGCCCCCGACGATTATAAAATGGTGATAAAATAGCAAACATTGCTAAAAACATAAATGAGATATTATAAATTGGTTTTGTTAAGCGTTTTAAAATTTCTGTTTTATATTTACGATATTGAATTTCATTGCCAACATCTTCTTTTGTTGCAGAAAGCAAATAAGAAAGTGAATAATCTGATTCATCTAATTTTCGTGAGCTATCAGCATTTTTTTTGTCACTAAAAAACATTTTATATTTATCAAAATTTAAAATTGAAAACTTTTTTGTTTCAGGATTATATTCTTGTCTACTCCCATTTTGAAATACAAGATCAAATCCTTCATCATTTTGGAAAATAAATCCTTTTTCAGCAATTAAAACAGAAATATTTTTTGGATTTTTGGCATCATATGCTAAAACACCTTTAACAGAACCATCTTCAGATCTTTCTTTTACATAAAGAGTTAAGCGATTATTTAACGTATTAAATTGACCTTCTTGAAGCAATAAATGGGATAAATCATTTCTTACTCGCCATTTAAGTTCACCAAGTTCTCTATGAGAAGCAGGAATGATGTTGAGTGTTAATAAATAACCAATAATGGTGAGTGCAACGGCTAAAATAAATGCTGGTTTCATAATGCTTTTATTAGACATGCCAATTGCTTGCATGACCATAACTTCTTTATCCGCTTGCATTCTAGAAAAAATAAATAAAATCACAGCAAATAAGGCAATAGGTGATAAAATTTGGATAAAGTTAGGTAAAACCAACAATGTCATTTCTAAAAACATGCTAACAGGAATACCTTTTGTAACAATCATATCAATCATGCGCAACGATTGTGTAAGCCACACAAGTGTTGTCATTCCTAATAAAATCAATAAAAAGCTGATGACCAGCTGTTTTAAAATATATGATGTTAAAATCTTCATTTAAAATCCTTCTTGCTTACTATACGCTAAAGGATGAGAATTTTCAACAGTCTTTTTTAATCTATCTTGCAAAATATGTGTATAAATTTCTGTTGTTGTGATATCTGCATGACCTAACATTTTTTGAACAGAACGTAAATCCGCATCATGTTGAATAAGATGGCTGGCAAAAGAATGCCTAAAAACATGGGGCGAAACACGATGAGGAGAGATGCCTTTTTCGATGGCAATTTTTTTTAATGCTTTAAAAAAGCCGTCACGGGTTAAATGCCCTGTTTTTGAGGAAGATGGAAATAACCATTTAGACGGTTTATTTTTAGGAAGTAGTGTTTCTCTTTCAATCAACCATTGTTCTAAAGCAATACGAGTATTGTCATTTAAAGGTACAATACGTTCTTTATTGCCTTTACCGACAATTGTTAATGTGGATAAATCATGTGTAATAACCGTAAGTGGAAGATTAACAATCTCACTGACACGCATTCCTGAAGCATATAGCATTTCAAGAAGAACATATATTCTTGTATTTTTTTCTTTGGCTCCACTAATTAATAAATCCACTTCTTCTTCAGTAAGGTATTTAGGAAGAGATTTTTTTATTTTGGGGGATTGAATATAATCAGATGGATTTTTTTTAATAATGTCTTCTGAATATAAAAAACGATAGAATTCACGCATAGCACATAAGCGCCTAGCTTGTGTTTTTGCACTTAAACGTGTGGATAGTAAAAATTCAATATAATCTTGTAAATCTTCTTTTTTTGCATTTTGAAGTTTAACTTTTTTTGAAAATAAAAAATTATAAAGTTCTTTTAAATCACGACGATAAGCTGTAATGGTGTTAAGTGCAGCACCTCGTTCAGCTAATAGCATTTCCAAAAAAGAATCAATTAATTTTAAGCTCATTGATAAAGTGTTCCTTCAAGTTCAAGTGGTAAAGAAACATCTTGAGGATAATTTTGCTTAATGAAAAATATTAAAGAATGTTTGTCAGAGATATTTTCATCATTTAAATCAAAGATAGCCCTGATTAAATTTTCACCTGTTTTTCCTTGATGCTCTTGATTTAAATATTCAAAAATCATAAGAGGAGGGTGATTTGGTTTTTGAGTGTTTAGCGTTTCATAAAATTCTTGAGATGCTTTTTGCCAAAATTTTGAGCAGTTTTCTTCTTTTATGTCAGTGCAAAAATAATTTAAAAGAGACTCTGTTTCTTGAGGAATTCCAGCTCCTATCTTTTGAAGGCCAGGAATTAACAATAATCTTTCTTTTTGATAAGTATCTTCTTTTTCATTTTTTAAAATTTGATACCATTCATTTGCTTTTTCTAAATTGTTTTGCAAGATATAAATTTGAGCTGCATAAAAAGAAAGATCTTTTAATTCTTGTTGTGGTAAAATGGTGTTTAATTCTTGTTCAATAAGTGGCGCTATATAAAGACCTAATTTATCTTGAAATGCAATTTTTATGAATGTTTTAATCCATTGAGCTTTTGTAAAATTATCTGTTTCAGATTTAATTTTTTGATAAATTTCAGCTCGTTTTAAATGATTTGGTTCAATTTTTAGATCAAAAAGTGGCAATTTATAAATGCTTTCAAGTTCTTGAGCATTTAAAGATGTTTTTTCAGCATAATAAATGCGATCACTGATGTTCGATACTGGTAAATTGATAAAGATTTTTTGAATGCCTTCAAATTGATTATTTAATGAAAAAGAGTGGGCTTTTAATCTTGAAAATAGATAAATATGCTCAATATTTAATGGCAAATCATTTGGTAGTTCTGTTTCTAATTCCAGAAGAATGTTTTCAGCTAAAGCATAGAAAAGAGGGTTTTCACCTTTTTGATTTTCTCTATATATTTCATAAGATAAAATAGCTTTGTTTTTTTCTTCTTTTTCTAAGAAAAAATTAATCCGAGCTTCATCAGTTTTAAATGAGGGCGATAAATTTTCAAATTCTTTTTCTGCTTCTTCAAATTTTCCTTGTGCAATAAGAATATTTGTTTTTAAAAGAGCGATGTTTTGATTTATCTTTTGTGCAGGAATTAGGTTAATCAATTTTAATGCTTCGTCAAAGGCGCCTAAACGGGTTAAAGCTTCAAGTCTTTTTGTTAAAAAAATATCTTCTTTTTGATTTTTAAGTTCGTAACCTGTTGTATCTTGTGTTAACAAGAGAATAAGCGCTTTTTTTGAAGCGGGAGAAAGTTTTTTTGTTCCAATTTGATCGATAAGTTTAAACAAAGTATCTGTATCGCTTTCTTGCCATAAGTCTTTTTTAAACTTGTCATGTGAGCCAAGTGTGTTCAGTGAAAAGGGTGAAAGATCACTTATTACAACGCCAGAATCAATTAATGATGCTGATGAGTTATAACAAAAAAGGAGTGAACAACAAAATAAAAGAAGAGTTTTTTTCATTAATTTAATGGAGTTTGAATTTCTTTTTCAATGTGGGTAATTTCTGCTTTAGGTTCAATAAATGCCAAAACAATAAAAAAAGCAGCTACTAAAAGGATGGTTATTTTAAGAAAAATATGTTTTTTTTCCTCTTTGTGAATCATTTTATACTCCTTTATACTGGACAGATTAAATAAATCTTGCTATGATATTCAGTAATACTATATTTATTTAAGAATTGTCAAGAAAAGAACATGAAACAAAAATTATTAGAACCTAAAATTATTTTGCTTGTTGGAATGATGGGTGTTGGTAAAACGAGTTTAGGTCGAATTTTATCTAAAAAGTTGCAATTGCCATTTTATGATAGTGATAAAGAAATTGAAAGATCAACAGGTTTTTTGATTAATGAATTATTTTCAAAATGCGGAATGGAAGAATTTCGTTTAGGTGAAGAACGAGTTATGCAAAGACTGCTTAATGGCGAACCTTGTGTGCTTTCTTCAGGAGGGGGTGCTTTTTTATCTGAAAAAACAAGAAAACTTGCTTCTGAAAAAGCTATTTCCATTTGGATCAAAGCATCAAGTGATGTTATTTCAAGAAGAACTCAAGGTCGCACGCATAGACCATTGGTTCCTGCTGCTGATAATCATAAAACGATTGAACGTTTAGTTCATGAAAGGTATCCTGTTTATTCTGAGGCGGATATTATGGTTGAATCTTTTAAAGAGTCACCATATCGAACAGTAAGTCGTCTTTTAAAAGAGCTGGAAAAAAGAAATATCATTGAGAATGTTGAAGATAAAAATCAGGCGCCCTTCCCAAGGTATAAGAAAAAAAAGCGCTTGCCCAAACCATTAAGGAAAAAATAAAAAATGATTGATTGTTTTTTGATCTTCTTTTTGTTGTTGCTTTCATTTTATTTTTCAGGAACAGAAACAGCTATGACTGCTGTTTCTATGCCGCAACTTTATGAATTAGGAAAAAAAGGAAATTGGCGAGCGCAACAAATTTTGTTGTTGAAAAAAGATTCATCCAAGCTTTTGGGTACATTATTATTCGGAAACAATATCGTTAATATTGCTTTAACTGCTTTATCAACAGCTCTTATGATTGAATTTTTTGGTGAAGAATATGGTGTTTTAATTGCAACATTTGGTGTGAGTGTTGTTGTTCTTTTGTTTTCAGAAATTATGCCAAAAACGTATGCTTTGAATAACCCTTTGGCATTTTCAATGGTTAGTGTTCCGCTTTTAACGTTTTTTGTTTTTTGTTTTTCTCCAATTGTAAAGGCATTTGGTGTTTTTTCTCAGATACTGATCAAATTTTTGCCCAAAGGAGAACAACACGTTGATGCTGAAACTGTAAAGGCTGAAATTCGAGGAACTATTTTAATGCCATCAGAAGATGATGCAATTATTAGCCAAGAAAAGGTTATGTTAAAAAGCGTGTTGGATTTAAGTGATGTGACTGTGGAAGATATTATGGTTCATAGAAGTCAGGTTGTTTCATTAAATGCGGCATTGCCTTTGACAGAAATTTTTGAATTTTTAAGTCGTTCGCCTTATAGTCGTATTCCACTTTGGAAGGGTGAGCCAGATAATATCATTGGTGTTTTGCATGCAAAAGCGTTGCTCAAATTAATGAATGCTTATTATCGAGGAAAAGTAAAGGTTTCTGTTGCTGATTATTTAACAAAACCTTGGTTTGTTTTGAATACAACTTCTTTGTTAGATCAGCTCCATGCTTTTAAAAGAAGAAGAGAACACTTTGCCCTTGTTGTTGATGAATATGGTGTGATTGAAGGGTTGGTTACATTAGAGGATATTTTAGAAGAAATTGTTGGTGATATTTCTGATGAAAATGATGTTCCAACCGAATCGAATTTGCAAGTTGTAAAAACAGATGCGGGTGGTTTTCGTTTGGATGGCCAAACAACTTTGCGTGATATTAATCGTCATTTTAAATGGGAATTATCTGATGATAAAGCTTCAACTTTGGCTGGATATATTCTTTATGAAGTTGAAAGAATTCCATCCGTTGGAGAAACATTTGTGATTGATGGATTTTCATTTACAATTGTTTCTAAAAATAAAAACAGATTGGCTGTTATTGAAATTTTGCCACCAGCTTCTTAATTGGTATAACGTGTTAAAACAATAATATTTTGAACGCTAATTGTGTTTTTAATAACAGCTAAAACTTTTTTAAGTTCTTCTTCATTTTCGCTGATTCCCATCAAATAGATGGTCCCATTTTCCATAGTTATTTTGTAATTGACAGAAGAGATTTCTTTAGTGATAGAAAGCTCATATCGAATTTTGGCAGAGATTGCTGCATCTTCATTAACAACCCCAATATCCACGGGATCATCTAATCGAATATAATTGTAAACTTTTTTAACACCAGTTGTATTCCAAACAATTTCATTTACTTCATCAATAAGAGATGTTTGTGGCAAAGCTCCATTTAATAAAACACATCCTTCAAAAACTGTGATTTCAATATCTAAAAAATATTTGATATCTTTTTGAGCTAAGTTTTTGCGGATAGAAAGATTAATTTTAGTGTCATTATAATCATCTTTTAAAGATCTGTCATCTAAAATTAAAGAAGTAACCTTATGGCCTGCATTATAAATTGTTCCGATAAATTGACATCCAGTAAGAAATAAACAAAAAAAAGAGCAATATATAAGCCTTTTTTTCATAAAACTCTCCAGGCATCTTTTAAGTGTTTGGGCCAAAAACTTTTGTCTTTAAATAAAATGGCATCGTATCGAACATTCAAATTTTGCAAATTAGGGTGTTTTTTTAAAAAAACAGCTGAAGATTTAACAACGCGAAGCTGATTATTCATATCGATAGCTTCAGCGGCTCTTAAATATGTTTTTCGTTTTTTAACCTCAATAAAAACAAGGTTTTTCCCTTTTTTCATTATTAAATCAATTTCACCGGCGCCTGTGCCGTTTTTAACGATGAAATTTTTTTTGAGCAATCGATATCCTTTGCATCTCAAATAAAAAAGAGCGATACTTTCGCTTATATGAGTGTTTTTAAACTTTTTTCCCATTTTTAAGATCCAGTGCTTTCTTGTAAATTTCTTTTTTTTGATATCCACTAATTTTTGAAACAATTTCAGCCGTGTCTTTTACAGAAGAAGTTTCTAATGTTTTTAAAATAAGCTCTTCAATATTAATTTCTTCAATGCTTTCTCTTTTTCTATCGATTACTAAAACGATTTCCCCCTTAGGCTGATCATTTTCTTCATAATATGCAATAAGATCCGAAACAAAACCAGATTTTGTCTCCTCAAATTTTTTAGTAATTTCTCGAACAACAGCCATTTCTCTGTTTCCTAAAATATCTAAAATATCTTTTAAAGAATCAATAAGTCGATTCGCGGTTTCATAAAAAATAAGTGTTGCTGGAACTGATTTAAAGGTGGATAAATGATTTTTTCTGGCACTTTGTTTGTGTGGCAAAAATCCAGCAAATAAAAAGGCATCTGAAGGAAGACCGGAAAGTTGCAAAGCTGATAAAACGGCATTAGCGCCTGGAACTGTTGAAACTTCGTGACCTTTTTGACGACATTCTCTTACAAGGCGATATCCGGGATCTGAAATAAGAGGAGTGCCCGCATCACTAACAAGAGCAACAAGAAGTCCTTTTTCTAAATAAGATATAATTTTAGGACGAATTTCATCTGCGTTATGTTCATGATAAGGAATAAGTTTTTTGGCTTTTATACCAACAAGTGAAAATAAAGAGGAGCTTGTTCTTGTATCTTCACACGCAATAATATCTGCGTTGTTCAAAGTTTCAATCGCTCTTTTTGAAATGTCAGACAAATTACCGATTGGAGTGGATACCAAAATAAGCATAAGAACCTCATTAATAATACTTGAAAATTTTTAATATTTTCAGTATACCAAATAAAAAGAAAGAAGAAAAGGAAATAATTTTATGTTAAAAAAAATACTCATGGCAACATTATCTCTTGCTTTGGCGGGATGTGCTTTAAAAACAAATAAAACAAGTCCATTTGATGATGGCGTTTTTGATGAAGTGCAAAAAGAAAAAACAAAAACAGCAGTGTTTTTGCCTTTATCAGGGGATTCTGCAGCGCTTGGTGATGCTTTTCGTAATGCTATTTTAATGGCGCAGTTAGATCGATCAACAGATGAAGTAACAGAAGTTGATTTTTATGATACAAAAGGAACGCCTCAAGGGGCAGAAGAAGCTTATTTAAAAGCGCAAAAAAATAATGCAGATATTATTTTAGGGCCAGTTTTTTCAAACAGTGTTGCTGCAATTAAAAATTTAGATCCAGATATTCCAGTTCTTTCTTTTACATCTGATACATCAGTTTTGGGTGATAATGTTTATTCAATGGCCTTGTTAATTGAAGAACAAATTAAAAGAATTGTTAAATTTGCTTGTGAGAAAGGGCAGTTTCGTATAGCTTTATTGGGCCCAAATGATAAAACAGGGGCTATGGTTTTAAAATCATTTGAAGAAGCGATAACTAATTGTCCTGGTATGCAGTTATCACATATTTCTTTGTACGATTCTCAAAATCCAGATTTAATGGCTGCAGTTCAAAAAATTGCGCCGCCACTTATTGATTTAAAAGATAAAGAGCTTACAGAAGAAGAAAAACAATTGGCTCAAAATCCAACGGCAGATCGAATTGAATTTGATGCATTATTTGTTTTTGAACAAGGAGTGAAATTGCAACAATTAATTTCTCTTCTTTCCTATTATGATGTAACACCTAATTTAGTTGCATTTTATGGATTGGCTACATTGCGTGGACAAGGTTCAAGAGAGCTTGCTGGCGCTTATTTTGCGGATTTGCCTCAAAATCATTTAAATATATATCAAAAGAATTATCAAGAGGCATTTTTTACAAAGCCAATTTCAGTTTCTGCTTTAGGGTATGATGGTATTTCTTTGATTAGTTATTTATCTCAAAAAGAAATGTTAAATAAAAAAGCATTACTAAGTGAAGATGGATTTGTTGGGTTAAATGGACGGTTTAGATTTAATAAGGATGGAACAAATGATCGTTTGCTTGAAATGTTTCAAATTCGAGGGAAAAATTATATCATTAAGGTTTCTCCAGCAGATAGCTCTTTTTAATCGGATAACAGTAAAATAAGTTTATTTAATAAAAGGCGTCCTTTAAGCGTTGTATATATTTTATCCTTTTGAAGAATAATCCAATTGTTTTTTAAGGCAATTTGAATTTTGTCAGGATTAATATTTGTTATAGGATAACCTTTATTAATCAGTCTTAATCCCATTAAAAGTTTTTCTTCTTCGCGTTCTTTTGTGGTTAGTTTTGTGAATGTTAATCCATTGGAAAGCCATTGGAGTGGATTTTTATAATTTTGAGTGGCGACAAGATTTATTCGGCCATGTGCAGCAGGGCCAATTCCCATATAATCATTGCCTTCCCAATAAAGAAGATTGTGTTTGCATTCTTCATTTTTTGAGGCATGATTTGAAATTTCATAGGCAGGTATTCCAGCGCTTTGCATAATTTCTTGTGTTAAACAATATAATCGAGTGGCTTGGATTTCTGAAATTTGCGGAATACCCATTTTGTAAAATGGGGTTCCTTCTTCTAATGTAAGTTGATATAAAGAATAATGTTTTAAACCAAGAGAAAGAGCACTTGTTAATTCTTTTTCCCAGCATTTTAAAGATTGACGTGGTCTAGCATAAATTAAATCAATATTAATGCGTTTAAAGATATTTTTTGCCTCATCAATTCGTTGAAGTGCTGTTTTTAAAGAATGTTTTCTTCCTAGAAAAAGTAAATCTTTTTCATTTAAAGATTGAATGCCCAAAGAAAGGCGATTTAATCCCGAATCTGAAAAGTTTTTCATTTTTTCTTTTGTAATTGCATCAGGATTGGCTTCTAAAGAAATTTCAATATTGTTTGATAGTTTAAAATTTTTTACAATTTCATTTAACAAAGTATCAAATAATTTTTCGCTCATTAAAGAGGGGGTTCCACCACCAAAAAATATAGAGGTTATCTCTTTTTGAATATTAAATTTTTCTTTAAAAACAATAAGGTCTCTAAGATATCCTTTTAATAGCATATCTTCATCTATTTTTTTTGAAACACTGCTTGCAAAATCACAATATGGGCACTTACTTAAACAGTAAGGCCAGTGTATATATAATCCAAAAGGTTCTTTTTTAGGTTGTGTCATTCTCTTCTTGACATTTTCTTGAAAAAGCGATAATGTGAAACTCGTATAGGTTTAATTATTAACAGGAAAGAAAAGACAATGCAAATATTAATTTCCGGACAACAAATTAATTTAGGTGATAATTTCAGAGTTTATGCTGAAGGCGCAATTGATGCTTCTGTTTCAAAATACTTTGAAGAAGCTGTTAGCGCTGATATTCGTGTAACAAGAGATGGAAGCGAAATTAAAACAGAATTAACAGTTCATCCAAAAACAGGTGCTGTAATTCGTTCTTCTGCAACATCAGCAGATGCTTATGCTTCTCTTGATGGTGCTGTTTCAAGATTGTCTCGCCAATTGCGCAAATATAAACACAAATTGGTTGAACATAAAAACGTTGTTGAAATGGCAGATATGTCAGTTATTGAGGCTGTTGCTGAATCTGATGAAGCAGTTGATGCCCCTGTAATTATTGCTGAAATGCAAACTGAAATTCCAGTTTGTACAGTGAGTGAAGCTGTTATGCGTATGGATTTGGAAAATTTGCCTGCTTTATTGTTTAAAAACACAGCACATGGCGGATTAAACATGGTTTATCGTCGTTCTGATGGTAATATTGGTTGGGTTGATCCGAAATAATAATAGGATTTATGATGAAAATTACAGATATTCTGTCTAAAGAAAGTGTGATTGCAGACTTAACAGCAGACAGTAAGAAGAATTTGCTTGAAGAGTTGGCTGATTTGGCTTCGAAAGAAACAAATCTTGATCCACGGGTGATTCTTGAAGCGTTGGTTGAAAGGGAGCGTTTAGGTTCAACGGGTGTGGGGCATGGTGTTGCTTTGCCACATACTAGATTGTTGGGGCTTGAAAAAATCTTTTGCGCGTTTGTTAGAACAAATCCTGTTGATTTTGAAGCAGTTGATGGTAAATTAGTTGATCTTGTTTTCCTTTTATTGGTTCCAGAAGAATCTGGTGCTGATCATTTGAAGGCTTTGTCTTGTTTATCAAAATTGTTGCGTGACGAAACTGTTACGACAGCTCTTAGAAAAGCATCTAACATTGATGAAATTTATCAAATTATTTGTGAAAACGATACGTTGTAAAATTTTTAATCAATATAAGATAAAAAAAGAGTTTTTGCGGGAGCAAAAGCTCTTTTTTATTAAAGAATTCTTGACAATTTTGCTGAAAAGATGCATTCTCTTTTTTAAGAAGAACAAAAATGGTGTGTAACGATAGAGTTGATAATGGATTTATTTGATATTGAAGAACCTGATTTTGAAAATGGAGCTGTTTTTCATTCAGCTCCGAAATTTTTAGATGGGCTAAACAAAGAGCAAAGGTTGGCAGTTGAAACAACGGAAGGTCCTGTTCTTGTTTTATCTGGAGCAGGGACGGGAAAAACAAAAGTTTTAACAACAAGAATAGCATATATTTTGCATGAACAAAAAGCGCGTCCATGGCAAATTTTGGCTGTGACTTTTACCAATAAAGCTTCAAGAGAAATGAAAGAGCGATTAGAAAAAATGATTGGCGGAGATGCTTTTTCTGTTTGGTTGGGAACTTTTCACTCTATTGGTATTCGGATTTTAAGAAAACATGGCGCTTTATTGGGGTTAGAGAAAAATTTTATTGTTTTAGATCCAGATGATCAAGAGAGATTATTAAAACAAATGATGCAAGAAGCTGGGATTGATATAAAAAAATATACACCAGCGGCATTATTGGAAGTGATTCAAAGATGGAAGGATAAAGGGCTTTTGCCAAGTGGTGTTACGGCAGCTCATAATACTGCTTTTTGTGAAGGACGAGCTTTGTTTTTTTACGAAAAGTATCAGCGTAGATTAAAAGAATTAAATGCTGTTGATTTTGGTGATTTATTGCTGTTGCCTTTGGCTCTTTTTCAATCAAATCCAGATGTTTTAGAAGAATATCAAAAACAATTCCATTATATTTTGGTTGATGAGTATCAAGATACAAACGTGGCTCAATATTTATTGCTTCGGATGCTTGCAAAAGGACATGGAAATATTTGTTGTGTAGGAGATGATGATCAGTCAATTTATTCTTGGCGAGGAGCTGAGGTTGAAAATATTTTATCATTTCAAAAGATTTTTCCAAACGCCCTTGTTATAAGGTTAGAACGTAATTATCGTTCAACTGCACATATTTTAGGGGCTGCATCGGGTTTAATTTCTTGCAATCAAGGAAGACTTGGAAAAACATTAAAGCCAGCAGATGAATTGCAAGGATTAGGTGAAAAAGTGAGGGTAACTGGTTTTTGGTCAGGTTCGCAAGAAGCTGAATCTGTTGTAACAGAGATTTTAAAAGAGCAACAAAAGGGTGTTGCTTTAAGTGATATGGCAATTTTAGTGCGAGCAACATTTCAAACGCGTCAATTTGAAGAGGTTTTGATGCGAACAGGAATCCCTTATAAAATTATTGGTGGATTTAAGTTTTATGAACGTGAAGAGATTAAAGATGCTGTTGCTTATTTGAGATTGGTGTTAAATCCGAATGATGATTTGGCATTTTTAAGAATTGTGAATAAACCTAAAAGAGGAGTGGGGCCTGCTGCTTTAGATGTTTTGAATCAAACAGCAAAAGAAAAGCATATTTCTCTTTTCGATGCGATTTCATGGGCTCCATTAAAGCCACTTTTAAGGAAAACACTTGAAAGTTTTATTTCTCTAATTAAAATGGCAAAAGAAAAAAGTTTAAATGCTTATCCAGCTGAGGTTGCTCGATTTATTATGCAAGAATCAGGGTATATTCAAATGTGGCGACAAGATAAATCTGTTGAAGCACAAGGGCGTGTTGAAAACGTGATGGAACTTTATTCGGTTTTAGATGATTTTAAATCCATAGATGAATTTATTGAATATGCATCATTGGTAACCGATACAGATGAACAAGTTAGTTCTGATCAATTGGTTGTGATGACGCTTCATGCTTCTAAAGGATTGGAGTTTAAACAAGTTTATTTGCCTGGTTGGGAAGAGGGGTTATTCCCTCATCAAAAAGCTTTAGATGAGGCTGGGGAATCAGGTTTGGAAGAAGAACGGCGCTTGGCATATGTGGGAATAACAAGGGCGAGAGAGCGAGCTTTGATTTCGCATGCATTTAATCGACGGATTTATGGTCAAACTCAAAACTCTTTGCCATCAAGATTTATTGATGAATTGCCAGAAGAGCATATTCAAGTTTTTGATCCAATTAATAAGCAAGGGAGAAGAGATTTTGTTCAGCCTGCATGGTCTGATGCATATTTTTCTCAGGAAGAAAATTATAATTTTAGTTATTCTAAATCCAAAACTGATAACTATGATCAAAGAAATAAAAGTAAATGGGAACGAGAAAGTTTAAATTTTGATATTGACAACGAATTTTCATTTAATTCTTTGAATTTTACCTCAAAACCAAAGGTTCAATCTTCTAAACGAATAGGGAAGCGTGTTCATCATGAATTGTTTGGGGATGGAACTGTTTTAAAGGATATTGGAGATGCTTTAGAGGTGAGTTTTGATTCTGGTTCCAAAAAGAAAATTAAGGCGATTTTTTTAGAAGAAATTAATTCTTGATATTAAAAAGTTAAAATTAATGAATTAATTAAAAAAAATAAGATATTTGTGATTGACAAGAAAAAAAAATGTATGATAAAATAAAAGAAAAGGCCTTATACATAAGTTTGGGGTGTGTTAACATTTAAATGTTGGATGGGGGATTAGAAAATGAGTAAATTTGCCGGAGGTTCTATGAGTAAATTGGCGTTATTTCTTGGGGGTGCTGTTTGTGCATTGATGGTGGGGGATATTTCTGCAAATGCTGTTGTCGCTGTTGGGGGTAATGGTGGTGGTTCAGGCAAGGTGGTTGTTGCTAATCTTCCGGGTGGTAATAATAAGGCAGTAACCACAACGAGAACGACAAATAAAGTATCATCAACAGTAAATGAATCAACTTCGAACGTCTCGTCATTTATGTCGGGAACTTCAACGGGGAATACATCCGTAACAAATACAAGTAGTGGAACTGAAACTTCTCTTGTTTCAATAATTTCGAGTTTTTTTGGAGGGGAAACAACATCATCTATCTCATCGACAACATCTGCTAGTGCATCAACAACGGCAACATCTTCCGCGTCGTTAATGCCAACAAGCACATCAACAGCAGCAACATCTTCAGCTCCGACAACAACTCCTGCTAGCACGTCAACAGCAGTAACATCATCTGCGCCAACAACAACACCAGCAAGTACGTCAACAGCTGCAACATCTTCAGCTCCAACAACAACTCCTGCAAGTACGTCAACAGCTGCAACATCTTCAGCTCCAACAACAACACCTGCTAGTACGTCAACAGCAGCAACGTCTTCAGCTCCGACAACAACACCTGCAAGTACGTCGACAGCTGCAACATCTTCTGCGCCAACAACAACTTCTGCTAGCACGTCAACACCAGAAACGTCTTCTGCACCGACAACAACTCCTGGAAGTACGTCAACACCAGAGACATCTTCTGCTCCATCGACAACTCCTGGAAGTACGTCAACTCCAGAAACATCTTCAGTACCGTCAACGACACCTGCAAGCACG
>JAZOOQ010000007.1:0-16462 GCA_045655105.1 Alphaproteobacteria bacterium
TATGTATAACCTATACACGGCACTTGTCGGTTTCATCTTTATTATCTGTCTTATCTCCCTTATTTTAACCCATCACATGAAGTAGTGAAAATCTTCTGAAAAAAGATATTTTGATATCTGTTTATCTTCCGCATTTAGTTCATTTTTTTGATTTATCTTTTTGAATCGAACAACTTTATTTTAGATGTTTTTTTTGTATCAGATAGTGTAGTTTCTGTGAAAACTTTAGAGTTCTAATATGGTTATTTAAAATAAATTAGTGAGCGTCTTTCCAATTATCTCCCACGCCAACTTCAACAATAAGAGGAACTGAAAGTTGCACAGCATTTTCCATTGTTTGTTTCAAAAGAGTTTTTATTTCTTCAACATGTTCCTCTTTTACTTCTAAAACAAGTTCATCGTGCACTTGCAATAAAAGAGTTGCATCTAATTGGGATTCTTTTAGTTTTTTTGAAACTTGAATCATTGCCATTTTAATAATATCGGCAGCCCCCCCTTGAATTGGAGCATTAATAGCTGCGCGAGAGGCTAGCCCTTTTGTTTTAGGATCAGATATTCCTCGAATAAAACATTTCCGCTTAAAAGGAGTTAAAACATATCCATTTTGAACAGCAAAATGAATGGTTTGATCCATATAATCTTTAATTTCAGGATATTCTTTGAAATAAGCATCAATATATTTGCCAGCATCTGTTCTTGAAATGCCTAATTGATTGGATAATCCAAAAGCACTCATTCCATAAATGATACCAAAATTAATAGCTTTGGCTTGTCGTCTTAAATCTGATGAAACCTCATTAATCGGCGTATTAAAAATTTGTGCTGCGGTTCTTGCGTGAATATCTTCGTTATTTAGGAAAGATTGTTTTAAATTTTTAATATTGGCAACATCAGCCATCAATCGTAATTCAATTTGCGAATAATCGGCAGCAACAATTTTATATCCTTGTTTAGCAATAAAAGCTTTTCGAATTTCCTTTCCTGCATTATTTTTAATAGGAATATTTTGTAAATTCGGATCAGTTGATGATAATCGCCCCGTACTGGTTGTTGTTTGCATATATGAAGTATGAACACGACTTTGCTTATCTGTTAAGCCGAGTAGGGCATCAACATATGTGCTTTTAAGCTTGGCAACAGAGCGGTATTCTAGCATTGTTTTTGCAATTTCATGGCCTTCCTCTGCCAAAGATTCAAGAACTTTCACATCTGTTGAATATGTTCCCTTTGATCCTTTTTTACCCCCTTGAAGGCCCATTTTTTCAAACAAAATGTTGCCAAGTTGTGCTGGGGAATTAATGTTAAATTCTTCGCCAGCTAAGGCATAGATTTCATTTGTTAATCGATTGATTTCTTGAGCAAAAAATACTTTTAATGAATTTAAATGACTGCTATCTATTTTAATGCCGGCTCTTTCCATATTAAAAAGAATTTGAACAAGAGGCATTTCAATATCTGAATATATCTTTCTTAAATCAGTATTCGTTAATTTTTCATTAAGTGTATGGTAAAGCCTTAATGTGATATCGGCATCTTCAGCAGCGTAGTCTAATGCTTTATCAAGTTCAACTTCATCAAAAGTTATTTTATCTTTGCCCGTTCCACAAACATCTTGATATTTTATGGTTGTGTAATCAAGATAAAGGGAGGCTAATTCATCCATGCCATGTCCATGTTCAACGCCATTTAACACATAGCTTAAAATCATGGTATCTTCAATGTTGTTGATTTCAAACGTTTGATCTTTATATTCATTTGCAAAGATATGCAAATCATATTTAATATTATGACCAATTTTTTTGATGGATGCATCTTTAAGAAGAGGATATAGTTTCGAAAGAACAAAGCTTTTTTCTAATTGATTCTCTTGTTTTTTGATGGGCTCATTAAAAGAAAATAAGTCAGTTGAAGAGGATTCTTTTTTGCCATGTTCTAAAGGGATATAACAAGCAAGACCCGGGTCGGTTGATAATGAGATACCAACGATTTTGGCTTCTTGTGTATTTAAAGAAGTTGTTTCCGTATCTATTGAAAAAAGTTTTTTCAGACGAATTTGATTAATCCATTTTTCCAAGTCTTCTTTTGTTTGGATAAGAGAATATTTTTTTTCAATAAGTGTTCTTTTTGTTATTTCTGCAACGTCATTTTTTCTTGATATTGACCAGTTTGAAATTTTTGCAAGAAGGCTCTTAAAATTATTTTCAATTAAGAATTGTTCAATATTTTCCAAAAGAGGTTCTTTTGCTTTAAAAACAGATAAATCCTCTGAAACTGGAGCTTGATGATTGAGAGTAACCAGTTTTTGCGAAATTAAAATTTGATCTTTATCTCGTTCCAAAATAGCGCGTCTTTTTTCATTTTTAATTGAGTTAATATTATTTAATAAGTTTTCAAGTGATCCAAACTCATTAATAAGAGCAGCCGCCGTTTTGGGGCCAATGCCTGTTGCGCCTGGGATATTATCTGTTGAATCTCCCATAAGAGATTGCACATCTGTTACTTTGTTAGGAAGAACACCAAATTTATTTAACACATCTTCATTTGTGATGATTTTCTTTTTCATAGGGTCATATAAAGAAATAGTCTCGCTCATAAGTTGCATTAAATCTTTATCGGCAGAAACAATTGTTGTTTGCCAACCCTTTTTTGTTGCAATTTGAGAATAAGTTGCAATTAAGTCATCTGCCTCATATCCTTCCATCTCGATCCAAGGAATATTTAAAATTTCACTTGCTTTTCGAATAAGTGGAAATTGAGGAATCAATTCAGGGGGTGTTTCTTTTCTATTTTCTTTATAGGTTGCAAAAATATCATTTCTAAAGTTTTTGCGTTTAGCATCAAAAACAACAACAATATGTGAGCATCTATTTTCTGAAACCAGATTCATCAACATATTCATAAAACCATAAACGGCATTGACAGGAGTGCCATCAGCTCTGGTCATAATGGGAAGAGCATAAAACGCTCTAAAAATATAACCAGATCCATCAACAAGACAAATGGTTTCTTTTGAGTCAGGTATCATTATTTTGCTGCTTTTTTAGAAGAGGATTTCTTTTTTGTTTCTTTTGAATTATCAGATTCTTCGTTTTCTTCAACTTCATCTTCAATCATTGCTTTAAGTTCTTCTTCTTTTTCTTTTTTCGCTTTTGCATTTTGAAGAGTTAATTCTTTTAAAGATGTATAAGCGATTTTGCAATGCTCAGAACAATATGGTTTTCCTGTTACTGTATCTGCACCACAAAAGTGAAAATCTTCATCTTTTGGGTCACCAATTGGCCAACGACATGAATTTAATTTCAAGTCCATCAATGAAACTTTGCTTTGCTTGATTTGAGCAACTTGCTTTTGTTTTTGGTCTCCTTGTTTTTGATTCTTTTTAATCGGTGATGGGCGGGCAGCCAATTCTAAACGATGAACTTTCCCAACAACGGCATTTTTAGACATACCTAATTCTTTACCGATTTCAATGGTGCTTTTCCCTTTGAGCCATAACTTTTTTAATAATTTAATTTTCTCTGGTGTCCAAACCATCTTTAAACTCCTTTTGTTTCGGATGAGTATATCTTTTCTTTTTGTGTTAGTCAACAAAAATCATAATGCCGGAGTCAATAAACTTTGTTTTAAAAACATTTTTTAATTGAGGTAGATATTTTTTAACAAAGTATACATCACCGCTTTTTGCTTGATGTAAACGACTATACATTTCAATTGGAGTGATATCATTTTCTCCAAAATCCTTTTCGTCAAGGGGTTTTATATTATAATTAAATCGATTGTGATTAATGTCGATAGCTGCATTTAAATGTAAATGTAAAATTTGAAAAGATTTTAAAATTAAGTCAGCTTTTTGGGCAAATTCTTCTATAGATGAAATATTGTGTTTTTTCAAAAAATCAGAAAATTGTTTTTCTTGACCAAGTTTCTTGAGAGAAAGAATAAACATTTTAAATGGATCAGCAATAGATCTATTCATTTGATCTTGTTGTAATTTAATGAGTTCTATAGTTAAGTTATTAGGGGTCTTAATAGACTTATTATAAGAATCTAAATCTGTAATAACATTGCTTATGTTTATGATGTCATTCTCAGTGATTGTTGTTTTGAGATAGCTGTCAGTAGGATCGTCTGATAAATTAAAGAGCTGTTTAAGAGTTGGATAAACATACTCAACCTCTTTTTCACTCATCATTGAAAAAGGATTATTAAAAGAGTTATTATGTTCTAATTCGGGATAAGGTGGATCCCAAAAATCCGGATCTAAATATATATAATAAAAGGGAGATAAGTTTTCCAAATGTGTTTTTGAAAATTCTGCTAGTTGTGGTGCTATTTGAGTTGGGATTTTGTTTTTCCAAATAATAATTTCAGGGTGACTTTTAATTTTATGAGAAATAAAAGGAGCCGCATGAATCATAGGGAAAAGATATTGTCTTTTTTCATAAGGTGTTTTTAGATAAAGCTCAATACGTTGATCATCATCGAATGCTTTATTGTATCTTTCTTGAATTTTGGCAATATTGCTTTTTTTCATTTGTCCATATAAAGGGGCAGATAATTCAACTATATCTTCTTGATTGGAATTTTGCACCTCTAAAGTTTCTTGAGCAATTGAAGGAGTAAAGTATAAAAAAGAAGTCACAAAATAAAATATATATGGTTTTAACATTTTATTTTCCTTTTGAATTCAATGTTGGAAGAGAAAGATTTTTTGTTTGTTGTTCAATAACTTGTTTTAGTTTTTGATGGATATCAAGTATATAAACTGTTTTATAATAGCGTTTATAAAAAGAAAGAATAGTTTTTGTGTTTAACCCATAACATAAATATGGATTTAAAATTTTTTCTTTAAAATCAGCTATATCTTTTTGATAGATAGGTTTTATCGTTTTTTTGTAAAGCATAAAAATTTCAATAAGGTAAATGAAAAGAGTTATATTAATTAAGGTGATATTTTTTTGATATCCTTCTAAGAAAAGAGGATGCATAATAATAATGAACAAAAGAAGACCTGTTAATATATATTTATAAAGTATAAATAAAAAGGCAATGCATTTTAAAATAAAGTTAAGAGGAATGCTTAAGAATTTTGTTTTGAAGCATGCGCGCAAAATTTTAGTTCTTAAAAGAGATTTTTTGCATGTTTTTTCAATGGATTTGAAATTTGATAATATGCTAAAAGTAAAGTTTTTATGAGTTAAAAACATTAAAACGCAGGGTTTTAAATCATTTACTTTTTTTAAGATGTTTTCACCTTTTTGAGATGTTTTTTTCAAATAAGTATTTGAAACAATTATATAAAATGTGAGAAAAAAGACTGCGCCAAAGCAAAGCAAAAATTTGAAATGTTTTTCAAAAAATGTTTGATTAAAACTTAGAGGAAGGTTTTTCCCATTAAAAGTTTCAAAAACACGAACATCTAAAAAAGCCGGAAGAGGGCGGGTATTGGTATAAATTGTATTTCCCTTTATATCTGTTGTAATTTGAATGCCTTCGTTAACAGAAATATTATTGGTTCCAAACAATAAATATTTTTGATAGTTAATAGGGATATTTGGGTATAAAACAATTGCACGGAATCTGTTAATAGGAAGAGGCCATTTTGAGCCAGTGATGCTGATAAAAAGTTGATGCATTGAATTGATATTTTGAATGCCATTTTTTAATATGTATTTAAAGTTAATTAAATGAACGCCAACAGGAAATTCTTTTGCACTTTGAATTTGAAAGCTTTCTTTTGATTGTTGAATGTCATAATTGATACTTTTTCCATTAGCTTCAAAAGAAAGAACAGATATTTCAAATGGGATCATATTTTTTTGATTTTTTAAAGAAAGAGGCAAAACGCGTTCAATTTTTGTTGGTTTAGTTGTAACAAATTGAATATTTTCATGAATTAAAAGATTTTGATTGTCGATAATTTGAATTTTTGTGTAAAAATCGGTGGTGTGATCAGTGTTGCCTGCAGTTTCTTTGATGCCAAAAGGTGTTTTGATATTATAAATCAAATTCAAAGGAATATCTTTTTCTTGAAGTTCTTTTGCTGAAGTGACACTTAATCTTGGACCTTGTGGTTTTATATTTCCACCACCCAATTTAACAACAGGTTCCCCAGAAGAAACTTTTGAGATTCGTTCAGCAAAATTATTTTTATTTTTAGGATTAAGCAATTGTTCAGGCGAATAGCTTTGAGCAAATGCTGTGAGATGAAAGATGAAAAAACAAAAAAATAAAATAATTCTCATTTAATTTCCCTTTTTTCTTTAGAAGTGCAAATATCATATAGCGCACAGTTTTGGCATTTTGGATTTTTGGCAGTACAAGTATATCTGCCATGTAAAATAAGAGCCAAAGCAACATCAACTTTGTAATCTGTTGGTATAATTTTATGAAGTTTATTTTGAACTTCTTCAGGCGTTTTTCCTTTACAAATATTTAGTCGATGGCAAAGTCTAAATACATGGGTATCAACGCCGATAAGTGGTGCTTGATAGGCAACATTTAAGAAAACGCTTGCAGTTTTTTTCCCAACTCCGCTGAGTTTTAATAAGGATTCAACGGTATTTGGAACAATTCCATTATGTTCTTCAACCAGTTGTTTTGAAAGAGAGATAATGGATTTTGCTTTATTATTGAAATAATTAATGGATCGGATATGTTGTTTAATTTTTTCTTCACCAAGAGCAAGCATATCTTCTGGAGAAGAGGCTTCATTAAAAAGTTTTTCTGTTACTTTATTAACGCCTTTATCGGTGCTTTGAGCAGATAAAACAATTGCCACAAGCAATGTAAAATGATTTTTGTAGTTTAGCTCGCATTTTGGCTTGGGGTACAATTCAAAAAGTCGATCCAAAAAAGCTTTTAATTCTTCCTTTTTTAACAATGCCATTTTAATATTTCCTTATTAAGATAAAGTCTGTCAAAGTTTTCAAAAGATTATTTTGTGACAATATAGGGGTTTGTGTCAATAAGGATATTGCATCGCTATGGATTTTTTTTGCTTTTAAAAGAGCCGTTTCTTTTCCATAAAGAGTAACAAAGTTTGATTTGTTTGATTTTTTATCTTTTTGAAGGGTTTTACCAACAAGTTTTTCATCGCCAACAGCATCCAAAAGATCATCCGTAATTTGAAATAAAATACCTATTGCATGAGCATATTGTTCCAGTTTATGAATAAGATTTGAATCAGCTTGAGCAGCAATAGCTGGAGCAACGCAAGAAAAATGCAATAAGGCTCCAGTTTTTAATTTTTGCATCAGATAAATTTCTTCTTGAGTTAAGTTTTTATGTTCTCCAGTTAAATCAAGAACTTGACCACCAATCATTCCGTTGATTCCTGCACTTTTTGAAAGAAGTGAAATTAATTGACAACGAATAAGGGCATCTGTATGAGTTTTTTCTTCTGATAAAATTTCAAAAGCTTTTGTAAGTAAGGCATCGCCAGTTAAAATGGCTGTTGCCTCAGAAAATTGAATATGGCAAGTTGGTTTTCCTCGGCGCAAATTATCATTATCCATAGATGGTAAATCATCATGAATTAAGGAATATGTATGGACCATTTCAACAGCCAATGCAATCTGAGTGGCGGATTGCTCTTCTAAACCTAAGAGATCAGCGATTGTGAAAACCAAAAAAGGCCTTAAAGCTTTTCCGCCACCAATAAAAGAATAATGAGCGGCATTGGTAACTTCATTATTTGGGAGCACTAAATCAGAAAAGGCTTTTATAAAGGCCGCATCCGTTTGTTGTCTGGCTTTTGTTAATTTATCCGTTAATATTTTCATCAAAATCTTCCATTTTGGTGGGGGTAGAGTTATTGTCTATGACTAAAACATCTATTTTAGATTTTGCATTTTTAAGTTTTTCTTCGCATAAATTTTTAAGCATAATGCCTTTTTCATAAGATTTAACCGCGTCATCAAGTTTAACTTTGCCGGTTTCAAGCTGTCTGACAACAGTTTCAAGTTCTTGTAAAGCTTCTTCAAAAGAAAGGTTTTTTAAATTTTCGGTCATAAATCATTCCTTTTAAGCGTGTTTATGGCAACAGCAACATTTTTCATCTTCATGAGAGCAAGTGTCTTCTTTTTTCTTTTTACAGCAACCTTTTTTCTTTTGAGGAGCGTGTGTTGTTTCTTTAATAAAGAGCTCTTGTTCGGCAATAGAATCTATTAAATCCCAAACAATTTCTCTGGCTGAAAAAAGTTGTTGCAAAACAGCAATATCAGTTTCTTTTTCTTCTGTTTTTTGAATAAGTTCTAAAATTTCTTCTTGTAATTTGAATGATTTATCAGAAACAAGTTTCATTTCTTCCCATAAAATCTTAGGGTTATGTGCTTGTTCATTTAAATGATTTAATGCTTCAATTTTTTTTATAATTTTATCCATTTTTATAACTCCTTTTTATGTTAGAAATAGTTTATATGAACTTCACGTTAAATACAAGTCTTTTCTTTTAAAAGAAAAAAATATTGACAGGATAATATCACTCATACTACTATTTGAATAAATATTTGAACATTTTTGGGGGACTTCTCGTTTAAGTTCATATAAGGAGTTTTATATGAAAAAAAATTTATTACTAACAGCTTGTATTTTTTTTGCTTCATTGAATGCAATGGCCTTGGATCCTTTTTCTGTTTTAAGTGTAAAAGCACCAGAAGGATGCATTGACAAGGAAATAACAAATAATAAGATGGGATTACCAGAATTATTGGAAATTGGTATTTGTAATAATCCAGTTTTAAATAAGGGATATATGCAATTAAAAGCATCTGAAGCAGGATATGGTCTTGCAAAATCGGAATATTTGCCAACAATAACGGTGGATGGTTCTCTTTCAAAAACATATTCTGATTCTGAAAATGTTTCTTCTTTTGAAACAGATCCATATTCCGCGAATGTTGCTTTATCTTGGTTGATATATGACTTCGGGGGAAGATCAGCGAGACTTGAAAGAGAAAAGAAATATTTGGATGCTTCTGGATTTCAATATAATGCCTTACTTAAAGATACGTTATTAAGCATTAATAATGCCTATTTTGAATTATTAGGGGCTGAAGAAATTTTAAAAAGTGCGAAAACAAGTGAAGCAAGTTTTAAAAAGTCATATGAAGAATCTTCAAAGCGTTATGAACTTGGGTTGGTTTCATTAAGTGATAAATTATTGGCAAAAACAAGTTATGAAGAATCTCGTTTAGAAGTTGTGCGTGCCAAAAATCAGGTTAAAACAAGTCAAGGAAAGTTAGCTTCCTTATTAAATGTTTCCCCTGAAACAAAATTTAATCTTTTAAAACCAAAGAATGATAAAGATTTAACAAAACTTGAAATGGGAGATATGAGTGTTTCAAAAATGATTGAAACAGCTCTTTCATTAAGACCAGAAATCCAAAAAAGCCAAAAGGAACTTGAAGCCGCTGTTGCGAATGTGAAAGCGCAAAAAGCAACAAGAATGCCCAAAGTTTCATTTTCTGCTAAAACAGGGATTAATGATGATTGGCATCATGATAATTCATATCAATATGGTTCTTCTGTAGGAGTGAATGTTTCTGTGCCTTTATTTACGGGTTTTTCAACCACATATAAAATAAAAGAAGCAGAATATCAAAAAGAACAAGCTTTGTTTTCGAAGGAAGATGTAACAGAAATGGTGAAAAATGAGGTGTGGACGGCGTATCACGATTATGAAACAGCGGTTTCTTCTTATGATATCACGAAAAAAGCATTAGAGAGTGCTAAAGAAAATGAAAGAGTGGCTTTTGCTTCCTATCAAGTTGGTAAAGGGGATATTTTAAATTTATTAACAGCTGGTTCTCAGCTTTCAACGGCAAGAAAAGAAGTGATTGTTGCTTATTATTCTGTTTTAACAAGTAAAGCCAAATTATATCGTGCAATAGGGAGATTTTAATGAAAAAAGTTTTATGGAGTCTTATTTTAATTGGAATGATTGGCGGTGGTGTTTTTTTCTTAAAAGGAAAAGAAGAAACATTAAAATCTTCTGATTTTGAAATTTTAAAAGTTGAAAAAGGCAGAATTGTTGAAGAAGTAACGGCCTCTGGGAAGATTCAACCAATTAACACGGTATCTGTTGGAACTCAAGTTTCTGGAATTGTGGAGCATGTGTTGGTTGATTATAATGATGAAGTAAAAGAAGGACAATTGCTTGCTAAATTAGATACGGCAGTTTTGGTTGAAAATAAAAATGATGCAAAAGCGCGCCTTGATTTGGCTCATGCCAAGAAAAAGGTTGCTGATTTGAACTTTAAAAGATATGAAAAACTTTATAAGGATAAGTTGATCGCTAAAGCAACGTTAGAAGAAGCTGAAGTGAATTTGGCCATAGCAGATGCAGATGTGTTAACTGCAACAGCTGATTATAATAAAGCTGAGCGCAATTATGGATATGCGCAAATCACTTCACCAGTTTCTGGTACTGTTATTTCAAAAGAAGTGGAGCAGGGGCAAACTGTAGCTGCCAGCCTTCAAACACCAACATTATTCACAATTGCTGAAGATTTATCCAAAATGCAAATCGAAGCAAGTATTGCAGAAGCAGATATCGGTTCAATTAAATCAGGCATGAAAGCAACGTTTACGGTGGATGCTTATCCAAATGATTCTTTTGAAGGAGTGATTAAGCAAGTTCGCCTTTCGCCAACTGAAGAATCAAACGTTGTGATGTATACAGTTGTAATTGAAGTGGATAATTCTTCCCGTAAACTTCTTCCTGGGATGACGGCATTTGTTCAAATTATTATTCATGATGTAATGGATGTTTTAAGAATTCCAACGGCTGCTTTGCAATATAAACCAAATGCTTTTGTTCGCAAATTCTTGCCAAAGGTTTCTTTAAATTTAAACCAAAATCAAAGTGTTGTATATCAATTTAAAGAGGGAAAAATTTATCCAATTGTGTTCACAAGGGGAATTATGGATGCTTCTTATGTTGAAGTAAAAGATGGTTTAAAAGAAGGGGATTCATTTATTACGGAATATCTTCAAAAAAATGGTAGGAAATAATGAAACAAGCAAAACAAACAGTTATTGAAGTAAAAGATTTATGCAAAACATATTATATGGCGGGTGGAATGAGCCAGTCAGTATTAAAGCATATCTCTTTTAAAATTGAAGCTGGGGAATTTGTTGCCATTATGGGGCATTCTGGATCAGGAAAATCCACCTTAATGAATATTTTGGGATGCTTGGATCGGCCAACCAGTGGCAAATATTATTTGCAAGGTGATTTGGTTTCCTTAAAAACGGATAATGAACTTGCAATTGTTCGGGGCGAAAAAATTGGATTTGTGTTTCAAAACTTTAATTTATTGATGAAACGAAGCATTGCTGATAATGTTTCCATGCCGTTGATTTATCGAGGCGTTGGCGAAAAAGAAAGATATAAAAAAGCAGTTGAAATGCTTTCTGTTGTGGGTCTTAAAGGATATGAAGATCGTTTGCCAACTCAAATTTCAGGCGGGATGCAACAACGCGTTGCTATTGCAAGAGCCTTGGTGAATAATCCATCAATTATTTTTGCGGATGAACCAACAGGAAACTTGGATACAGCTACTTCAGATGAAATCATGGCATTGTTTACCAAATTAAACCAACAAGGGATCACCATTGTTTTGGTAACGCATGAAGAAGATGTTGCTGATTTTGCCACTAGGATGATTAAAATTCATGATGGTGAAAAAGAATATGATGGGTTGCGCTCAAAATATAAAAAGGAGAACTGATGTTTTTTCAAATTATCAAAGAAGCATGGATTTCAATTGGAGCCTATAAGCTCAGAACCTTTTTAACAATGCTGGGCATTTTAATTGGTGTGGCTGCGGTTGTTTTAATGGTTGCAGCGGGGCAAGCCGTTCAAATTGAAATCACAAAAACATTTGATTCAATGGGAACGAATTTAATTATTATTGGTCCTGGTGAAACTGTTAGTGGTGGTGTTCGTGGTGGAAGAGGGCGCCCAAGTGTAACCTTTGATGATGTGGATTCCTTAAAAAGTTTAAAAGATGTTAAAACAGCTTCATATCTGATTAATTTTGCAGTTCAAGCCGTTTATGGATCAAATAATTATGGTGTGAGTGTTGCAGGAACAACGCCAGAATATCTTGAAATTGGAAACTGGGAAATTGATAAAGGGGCTATGTTTAGCGAAAAGGATTTAAAAACAGGTAGACCCTATGTTGTGATTGGACAAACAATTGTTGAAGAATTATTTGGGCTTCAAGATCCAATTGGAAAAGTGATTCGTTTAAAAAGCCGTCCATTTACTGTGATTGGAACTTTAAAACCAAAAGGCGATGGTTTGATGGGAGATGATCAAGATAATATAGTGATGATGCCTGCCACAACTTTTCGGCAACGCATTCATTCTGGGTTTAGACCGCAGTTTACCAATGTTGCTTTTGTGAAAACTGATAGTGAAGATAAAATGGAAGCGGTTGCTAATCGAATTGAATATCAATTAAGAGCGCGTCATCATTTAAGGGATGGTGTTGATAATGATTTTACTGTGCGTTTAATGACTGATATGGTTGAAAAGGTTAGAAATGTTGGATTTATCCTTTCAGTTTTATTGGCATCAATTGCTTCTATCTCTTTGCTTGTTGGAAGTATTGGAATTATGAATATGATGCTTGTGTCTGTAACGGAAAGAACAAGGGAAATCGGAACAAGAAAGGCTTTAGGAGCATCTAATAAATGGATTATGTTCCAGTTTTTAACAGAATCAGTGATTATTTCTTTTATGGGTAGTTTTGTTGGTATGGTATTGGGAATTGCTCTATCTCAAGCAGCTGGAGCTTTTTTGGGTAAAGAAGTGCCAATTTCAATGTGGTCAGTGATTATTTCGGTGACTGTTGCCGTTGTTGTTGGGGTTGCTTCTGGTTTAATGCCAGCTCTAAAAGCCATGAAATTGGATCCAATTGAAGCATTAAGATATCAATAATAAAAGATATCACTTATAAAGCGGGTGTAACAAACAAGTTACACTCGTTTTTTTTATTAAGAATATATATAAATGAAATAAGATATATTTTTCAAAAGGTTATATCGTTTTTTAAAGTCGGCAATCTAATGGTCATTTTTTATTCCCTATTTTCATCCCCCTATACTTTCATTATACCATAGTTTCAAAATTTCGTGCCTAAAAATTTTCAAAAAAAATATATATATTTTCTCTCTTTTCTTATAATTAATTGATTTTAAATAATTATTTTTTATTAAAAAATTTCATAAAAAATGATAAAAAATGCTTTTTTTATGTTTTTATCCTAAAAAAACATCTCAAAAATAAAGTAAAAAATAGCCTATTTTAAAGCATAATTTTTGTGCTAAAAAACAGGCAATTTTAACGACCGTTAAATTTCCGACTTTTCATCTTAAAATTATTAACAAAAGGAAAAAGCCATGTAAACATTTTTTCATTTTATTTTAAAGGAGGCACACCATGTTTCATTCATCACGCACCACTCTTAGAGAGCTTAAAAAACGTTATCTTAACATTCTTAAAAAATGCCTCCTCGCGAATTTAATGGCCTTTATGATTTCATTTCCGTCTATAGCGGATCCGCAAATAACAACAAGTGAAGAACTTTATGGTGCTTTTAAAAATGGTGTTTCATCAGAGATTCCTGAAGATGCAAATATTTATTTAAAATTAAATCAAGAAGAATATTTTGTTTATGATACTTCTATGCTCGGCTGGTTTAATAATTTAGGAACAGTAACAATTGATGGTGATGCAACTTTTACTTCATGGTTTAGAAATGCTACAACAGGAAATGTTGATTTTTTAGGAAATGTTGTTTTTGAAACACCATATGAAGTTTCAAATGATTTTGGAAGATTTACAAATATTGGAACGGCGACATTTCATAAAGATGTTGCTTATTATAAAAACACTATGAAGTCAGGTGGATGGACAACACATGTTCCTCTTGCTGGAAAAACAACATTTTTAGGGGACTTTATATTTGGCGGAGAACGAATATTAGAAGATGGAACTGTAGAAGATTTAGGAAATAAAGTGCTTTACGCTCATGTAATATATGGGGCTGGGGTTTATTTTGCAGGAGATGTTTTAATTAAAGGGCATTCTGAATTTATTGGAACAGAGGGTTCTGCAGTATATGGAGCAGAAGGTGGTGGATTTAATAACACTAGTAAAGTAACATTCAATTCAGCAGAAATTTATAATAATCATATTTACACTCAATCTGCATCCCATTATTCTACAGCAGGAGGAGGTTTTTTAGCCAGTACAGGCTCTACAACCATTTTTAATGGAGATGTTGTAATTGGAGGGTACAAAAAAGATGTTTCAGGTAAATATATTTCATGGGGAAATACATCAAACTCAAATAAAGATGCTGAAGGAGGGGGTGTTGCTCTTTGGGCAAATGCTAATGTTGAATTTAATGGTGATACTATTATTCAGGCAAATAAAGTTAAAGCGCCGATAAGTTATGGTGGTGGACTTTCATCTCTTTCGGGAAATGTTTCTTTTGGAAATGTTTGGATTATAAACAATCAATCTGTTGCAACAAAATCATCTTATGGGGGTGGTGTTTATAATCGTTTTGGAAAAATTGATTTTAATTCAAATTTTACTTTTGCAGCTAATATAGCTCAATTTGGTAAAGATATTTATAATGCTGGAGTTGTAAATTTGTTAAATAACAAAGGAACAGTTGGGACAATTGAAGGTGGTATTTCTGGAAGTTTATGGAGTGGAGGAAGTGATAATCCTCAAATCAACAAATCCGGAGCAGGTCTTTTAGTTTTAGGTGACAATTCAGAAAACCATGAATATGAGGGGGCTTTCACGCAAACGGCTGGAACAACAATAGCTAATTCAGAAAGATTTTTCTCTCACGAAAAAGCAGTAAACACCATCAATGGAGGTGAACTTAAAACGCATGGTGCTGAGATTGGATATAAAGCCGTTGTTGGTCAAAACATTGATGCTGAAACAGGCGAAGTTTTAGGCGCAGGTCGCGTAATGCACATGACAACGAAACCAGAAATGGAAGTAAACGCCGAAACTTTGGCAAATATCACTTTTGCAAGTAGTGGTATCGGAGCAGTTATTGGAGTTGGCAGCTATAATAAAGCCGAACAAGAAAAAGAAATCGCTCTTGTTGGGGATAGGCTTATTGAATATTTGGATGATAAGGAAACGGAAGATACATCTGATGATGAAATGGTTCGTTACCAAGCAACAGATAAGTTGTTTACAATTGATACACTTGCTGATGATACACGCGCAAAATTTAAAGTGACAGGAGTATTAGATAATGAAGAAGGAAACGTTATTGCCTTTAGGAATGGGATTGTTGAAATTGATGAATCAATAGGAAAAACAGGGGCAACATATGAACTAGACCAATCGGTTTTAGAAAGCACAACAGTTCAAAATAAAGTGTTATCAAAAAATATGATTTTAGGAGAGGCGCAAGAATATTCATTCGCAGAACTTGAAGTTGCAGAAGGAACAACGTTTGATGTGAAGAATAAAAAAGTTTCCACTGATACTTTGACAATGAATGATAATGCCATTTTAAACATTGATTTAAATAATTTGTCAGATCATGGAAAAATGAGTATTGGGGAGGTTAAAGACGCTGAAAAAGGAGTACTGTCATTAAAACTCACGAAAGGATTGGATCAAGAAAGCGGTATTTATCAAGTGTTTGATAAAGATAATGAATTAGGTTTAATTGAAAATAATTTGTTTAACATTAAAGATCTTGAAAATGGAGCTTATGAAGTCAGTAAAAAAACAACAAAAGATTTGATGAAAGATTTTGGTTTAACAAGAACGCAAGGTGCTGTAACGATGGCCTTAATGGAAGGCGATAGCTCAAATGAAGCATTCTCAAAAATGCAGTCGGAAATGCTTGAAGCGCTTCAATCAGAGGATAAAACTCAAGTTCAAAAAGCCAAGAAAGCTTTAAAAGCTGTTGGCACAAGTGAACAACCATCTTCTCAATCCATAGCCACAGGTCATTTTAATGAGTTAACGCGAGTAATCTCTCAAATGGCAATGGAAAAAGAAGCTGAAGTTGGTAGATCTGGAGGTGAAGAAGCACCAAGAGCCAAGGTTTATATCAAAGGTCTTTATGATAAAACAAAGTCCACAATGGGTGAAGGTTTTAAGGCAAGAAGCCAAGGTGCAGTTTTGGGCGTTCAATCAGAAGTAACAGAAGCTTTAACTTTGGGAGTTGGGTATGCCACAAGCCAAACAACCGCAAAAGAAGATTTGCGCCGAACAGAAGTGGATACGAACACGGGCTTTATCTCAGCGCATTATCAACCAAACGCTTGGTGGTTAAGTGGATTGGCAACGTTCAGTCGCGGTCAGTATGATGAAGAAAAGCAAGTGTTATCAAGCGTGGGTACAGCGAATTATGATGTTGATTCTTGGGGCGTTCAAGTGATGACGGGGTATGACGTG
>JAZOOQ010000008.1:0-8173 GCA_045655105.1 Alphaproteobacteria bacterium
AGGCTGTTTTTTGCTTCAATTTTAAGATGTTTTTTTAGGATAAAAACATAAAAAAAGCATTTTTTACCAATTTTTATGCAATTTTTTAATAAAAAATAATCATTATAAATCAATTAATTACAAGAAAAGAGAGAAAAAAGAGATATTTTTTTTGAAAATTTTTGGCCCGAAAAATCCAAACCCATGGTATAATTAAAGTATAGGGAGATGAAAATAGGGAATAAAAAATGACCCTTAAATTTCCGACTCTAAAATTCAGAACAATCAATTAATTTTTATGATAAAATTAAAAAATAAATTAATTAATATTCGAGCCCTGGTTCATCTTTAAAATCAATTCCCCATTGATCAATATAATGAATAAAGTTTTTACGATACCCCTCTTTATCACTTTGTAAACGGCGTAATTCTTCCGTAAATTTACCTTTAAGTTTTTGACACTCTGTTACTGATGAAAAGGCAAAAAAGAGGTTAGGATTAACCAAGGCATAAGTTGAAAAATGAAGTTTATCAATCAATTTAAATCGACGCGCCTCAGCTTCAGCTGAATAAAGACTTGAAAGCATATAATCAACTTCGCCTTTCATCAACATTTGAAATGCTTTTTTTGAACCAGAAACCTGCTTCATTTGAACGGATTTTGGTAACTGACGATAAATAATTGGATAAATCATTTCTTCTTGCCGAACAACACCTTTTAATCCTTCAAAATCACTAAATGATTTAATTTCTTTTTCTTTTCCTTTAACAAAAATTGGAACAATGGGATTATCCATAAAACTTGGATATAATAAATTAACACCCACTCCTAAATTATGTTTATTAAAATAAACTCCTGTAACAACGTCTATTTTTCCACGCTGCAAATCTCTTAAGGCTTCTTGATAAGATTTATAGCCAACATTTTGAACCTCAAAATTCAAATTTTTTGCCATTTTTATAAATAAATCATAAGCATAACCATTGTTTACATAAATAAGCCGATCTTCATCTTGACGGCTTGGTTCTTGCGTCACCCATCCAAAAGGAGGATTCGTAACAAAACCTGCAACTCGAATTGGCGCATTATAACCACATACAATTTTTTGTTTTTCTTTTATTTGAACTTTTTTAACCTCTTCCCCCTCAACATATCCCTTCTTTTTTGTTGCATAAGAAGGAATACTAAAACAACATAAGGCACCAATTAAAAGAAAAATTTTAAATACTTTCATCATCATCTCCCGGTAAAATAATGCGTTCTTTGGGAAAATCAATTATTAAAGATGTTCCTTGATTTAAAACACTTTTAATATCAACTCTTCCTTGATGTAGTATAACCATTTTTTTAACTAATACAAGCCCTAATCCCATTCCTTGCTGATATTTACCAATGGAAGAAGGCATTTGACAAAAAGGATCAAAAATATGTGTTAATTTTTCTTTTTCAATACCACAACCATCATCTTTAAAAATAAGGCGAATACCTGTGGATAACTTTTCAAGATAAATGTCTATACTTCCATCTGAATGAGTAAATTTAACTGAATTTGAAAGAATATTTAAAAAAATTTGCTTCAACATTCTTTCATCAAACCTTAAATAAATTAAAGATGAAAAATGAATTTTTATTTTTCTTTTTTCCAAAAGAAATGCTTTTTGAATTAATAAAATTGACTCATTTAACACCTCTAATAAATCTACTTTTGATTCAATTATTTGAAAGTCATTCATCTCCAATTTTGAAAAATTCAACATATTATCAATTAAAGATAAAATCATTCGTCCACTCGAAAGAATATGTTGAATATATTTTTTATGTTTTTTATTTTGAGTTTCTTCCGCCATTATTTGAGCAAATCCTAAAATAGCATTTAAAGGCGTTTTTAATTCATGATTCATTTTAGCTATAAAAAGCTTTTGTTCCTTATAAAAAGCTTCTGATTGGTATTTTAAAAACAATAAATGAGCTATTAAATTATTAATTATTTCCTCGTGATTAATTAAAACAGATTTATCTTCTTTTAATTTTAAAATTTCATTTAATAAGTTTTTTTCATTATTTCCTTGCATTGAAACCTCCATAAAAAAAATAATCATTCTTTTAAAGAGTGGAAGACAGTCAATAAGATGTTTAATAAAAAAATAAATTCAAAATTCTTTTTTCTTGATTTTCAAAGCAAAAAAAGATACTATTCATGAACAAATCATGTGTTTGCGCCAGCAAATAAATACATGATTAAGAGTTTTTTAGGATAGAGATGGTAACATCTGCGGTCCGTTATATTTAAGAGGTGGCAGAGCTGGTTGAATAAGCGGACTCGGTCACGAAGCGGAACGAGGGGTTAATCCCCGAGGACAAATCATGTGTTTGCGCCAGCAAATAAATACATGATTGAGAGTTTTTTAGGATAGGGATGGTAACATCTGCGGTCCGTTATATGGAGAGGTGGCAGAGCTGGTTGAATGCGCGTGACTCGAAATCATGTATACTGGTTTACAGTATCGGGGGTTCGAATCCCTTCCTCTCCGCCATATGAAAAAGCCCTTTAAATGGGCTTTTTTTGTATAAAAGAGAAGGGATAAGAAATCTCGATAAGGGATCAAAACGAAGTAGGCCTACTTTAAGGGGGGGGCAAATAAAATGAGGAGGAGGAACTATCATTCCGAACAATACCTTCCTCTGTGCCACAAAAAAACTCCCTCTAGGGGAGTTTTTTATTCTTCTTCATCTGCTGCAGAGCTATCAAGTGCATAACCTGCTGAACGAACCGTTCTGATAATATCAGGTTCTCCACCTTCATTTAAAGCTCGTCTTAAACGTCTGATATGAACATCAACCGTTCTAAGCTCAACATGAATAGATCCTCCCCACACAAGTTTTAAAAGTGATTCTCGTGAAAGAACAACCCCTGGTTTTTCCATTAAATATTGCAACAATCTAAATTCTGTTGGTCCTAAATGAACTGCTCGATCCCCTCGCATTACGCGTCTTTTTGCAAAATCCATTGTTAAATCTTCATAAGATAAATTATCTTGCCTATTTTCCGGTTGAACACGACGAAGTAAAGCACCGATTCTTGCCATTAATTCGGGAATCGAATATGGTTTTGTCATATAATCATCAGCACCAAAAGAAAGACCTCTCACTTTATCTGCTTCTTCCCCTCTTGCTGTTAACATAATAATCGGGATACTTCTTAACTCATAGGTCCTTCGCATTTCTCTACAAATATCAATCCCTTGAACATTTGGCAACATCCAATCTAAAAGAACCAAATCTGGTTTTTCTGTGATTGCTGTTGATATCACATCTTTTCCATCCATTACAACAATTGTTTCATAACCTTGTTTTTCAAGATTATATTTCAACAGCGTCACCAATGCTGTTTCATCTTCAACAATCATTATCTTTGTCATTTAAAATCCCTTCAACTTTTTGATTGCTTTTTGATATGGTTTATTTTTAAAAATATAACTTCCAGCAACTAAAATATCAGCACCAGCATAAACACAAGCAGGAGCTGTCACATCATTAATACCGCCATCAACAGAAATTAAAACTTTTTTCTTTCCAATTAATTCTTTTAAATCAGCTATTTTTTTAATAGCTTGTTGTTGGAATTGTTGCCCTCCAAACCCTGGCTCCACAGACATAACTAAAATTAAATCAATATCAGGGATATAAGGTAAAATATCAGCAACTTTTGTGTTTGGTTTTATTGAAATACCAACTTTCTTCTTTTCTTTTTTTATCAATGAAATTAAATATGGTATTTCTTCTTTACATTCAAAATGAACAGTAATTAAATCTACACCAGCATTAGCAAAATCTTTAATTAACACTGAAGGTTTTTCAACCATCAAATGAACATCAAATGCTAAATTTGTATCCTTTCTAATAGATTTAACAATTGGTGCTCCAAAAGTTAAATTTGGAACAAAAACCCCATCCATTACATCAATATGAATTAAATCTGCACCAGCTGTTTCTAATGCTTTTATTTCTTTTCCTAAACAAGAAAAATCTGCCGATAAAATACTTGGAGCAACTAAAACCATTTTTTCCTCAAAAAAAATAAAAGGGAAGGGGTAAACCTCTTCCCTTTTTTATTTTGTTATTTAACAATTTTTGGATCCAATTCACCAGATTTATAACGTTTTGCCATATCAGCTAATGAAATTGGTTTAATTTTTGAAGCATGTCCTGCTGCACCAAATTGAACATATCTTTCTTCACAAACTTTTTGCATAGCATCTAATGCTGGTTTTAAATATTTGCGAGGATCAAATTCAGCTGGTTTTTCTGTGTATAATTTACGAATTGCACCAGTCATAGCCATTCTTAAATCGGTATCAACATTCACTTTGCGAACACCATGTTTAATGGCTTCTTGAATTTCTTCAACGGGAACACCGTATGTTTGTGGCATTTGACCACCGTAAGCATTAATAATATCTTGCAAATCTTGTGGAACTGATGAAGAACCATGCATTACCAAGTGTGTATATGGTAATTTTTCATGAATTTTCTTAATTGTATCAATAGACAAGATAGCACCATCTGGTTTACGAGTAAATTTATAAGCGCCATGACTTGTTCCAATTGCAACAGCCAAAGCATCAACTTTTGTTTCTTCAACAAAACGAACTGCATCATCAGGATCTGTTAAAAGTTTTGATTTATCAATTTCACCATCAAATCCATGACCATCTTCTTTTTCACCTTTACCTGTTTCTAATGAACCAATACAACCTAATTCACCTTCAACAGAAACACCAACTGGATGAGCAACTGATGTTACTTCACCTGTTACTTTTGCATTATATTCATGAGAAGCTGGCTGACCATCTAATGTTAAAGAACCATCCATCATAACAGATGTGAAACCATTCATCATAGCTGAATAACAAACTTCTGGACTTGAGCCATGATCTTGGTGAACACAAATTGGTAAATCTGGATACATTTCAACACCAGCCATCATTAAATGTTTTAAAACAGCATCATTTGCATAAGCTCTGGCACCTTTACTGGCTTGAATAATAACTGGAGAATTTGTTTTTTGTGCAGCAGCTAAAATTGCCAACACTTGTTCCATGTTATTCACATTAAATGCTGGAATACCATAACCATATTCAGCTGCATGATCTAATAATTGTCTTAAAGAAACTAAAGCCATTTTTTTATCCTTTCAGTATAGTCTTGTTAAGAATCATAATTTATGTTCCAACTTATACAGACAAATAGCGTAAAAATCAATATTTTTTTACTTTTTAGTTAAAACATTCTCTCTCTTTAATAATATTTTTGTTTCAATGAATATCCAAGATAAAACAAATAACAAAAGAAAGCCTCCTATAAATAAAAACCAAACCCCAGCTTTATATTTATCCTCAAAAAGCTCTATATATAAATAAACAAGTCTGATTAAAACAAAAAAACTTGTTATATTAAATAAATAAACCCTTTTTTCTTTAATGGATAAAGCAAATAAAAGAAGGCTAAAGAATAAAAATAAAATAATTGATTCTAAAAGACTGGAAAATTCTCTAGTGGAAACAAACAGAAAAATAAAATATAGCAAAACAGCCCATTTATAAATTGCTTTAAAAAAATGAGTGTTAAAGTTTTTTGTTAACAAAATAATAACAAACAAAATACACTCAATTAAAACAATTGAAAACAAAGGTGATTGTTCAAAAAAAAGAAATAATAATTCCAACTTCAATGAACCAAAAACTCCCCCTAAAAATAGAGGAATCCAAAGTAAAAATAAAAACTCTCTTTTTGCAAAAAAAACTAAAATAAAGGAAAATAATGCCCAAATGAGAATACCATTAAAATGAGTGATTGGAAAATTAAAAAGTTGAAAAAAAATGCCAACACCACCGCCAATCATAAAAAATGAAAGAAACAAAACAACTTCTAATAAAATTTTCTTTCTTTTTTGAACAGCATGATATCCTAAAACAAGCAAAAGAATACTTGAGATAGCAAAGCCTAATTCTTTAAAAATAATAGGTATTTTATCCCAATATTCATAAAAAACAGAAAACAAACCAACACAACAACAAAGCACCCCTATCCATAAAAAACTTAAGAGGACAAATGGCAAAAACCGTTTATCCTCTTGTTTTAATATTTTTTGTTGCTGTTCTTTTGTAATTAACTTTTGATCAACCCAAATTTTAGAACGCTTTTTTATATTCATATTCCCCTCATTAAAAGATTTTCCTAATCTTTTAATGAGATAAGTTCTTTCACAATATTTTCAATGTTATCCACACTAAATCCAAACTCTTCCATAACTTTTTTTCCGTTTCCAGACATACCAAATGTATCAACAGATAAAATAGCACCTGTTTCACCAACAAACCGATCCCAACCAAATGAAGATGCGGCTTCAATAATTAAATGTGGAGCCTTTCCTAAAATAAACATTTGATATTCAATAGATTGTTTTTCAAAAAGTTCTCGACTAGGCATTGAAACAACAGCAACATCTATTCCTTTGTTTTTTAATGATTTTTGGGCTTCAACTGCCAAAGATACTTCTGAACCAGTTGCAATTAATGTGGCATCTCTTTCTCCTTGAGCTTCACTAATCACATAAGCCCCAAAAGAAGACATATTCATTTTATAATCTTTTCTTAAAACAGGCAATTCCTGTCTTGAACAAACAATTGCACAAGGGGTTTTATTGCTTTGTAAGGCAAGTTCATAAGATTCGGCTGTTTCAATACTATCTGCTGGTCTAAAAACCATTACATTTGGCATTGCTCTAAGCATAGCAAGCTGTTCAATTGGTTGATGTGTTGGACCATCTTCTCCCACTCCTAATGAATCGTGTGTAAAAACATAAATTTCTTGCTCTTGCATTAAAGCGCCCAATCTTATTGCTGGTTTCAAGTAATCAGAAAATGATAAAAACGTGCTAGATAATGGTAAAAATGCCCCATAAGAAGCTATTCCATTCATAATTGCACCCATTGCATGTTCTCTAATCCCATAATGGATATAATTTCCATTAAAATCATCTTTACTAATAGGATGAGCTGATGAAGGTTTTGTGTAACAAGCACCCGCTAAATCTGCAGATCCAGATAATAAGAATGGGCAATCTTTTAATAAAATATCTAAAACATTTTGGGAAGATTTTCTTGTTGCTAAAGATTTTTGGGCCTCAATTTCTTTTTGCTTATATAAAATTAAATCTTCCTTAAATGATGATGTTGGAACCTTATTTATTAAAGATAAAAATTCTTCTTTTTGCGGATGGCTTTCTAATACTTGTTCCCAAGATAAATATTTATTTTTATGAGCCTTAAAAGATTCTCTCCAAGCATTAAAAATATCTTCCGGAATTTCAAAAGGATTATAATCCCACTTTAAATTTTCACGTAAAGCTTTTATCTCTTCTGCACCAAGAGGAGAACCGTGACATGCAGGTGTTCCACCTTTTGTGGGGGCCCCATATCCAATAGTTGTTTTACAATCAATTAAAACGGGCTTATCTGAAATAACAGCTCCTTTTAAAGCTGCTTCAATTGATTCAAAATGATGACCATCACAAACAAAAACACGCCAACCATTTGCCTCAAAACGTTTTTTCATATCTGTTGATGATGCAATATTTGTATTTCCATCAATTGTGATTGAATTATCATCCCACAAAACAATTAAATTTTTTAAATTCCAATGTCCTGCTAATGCAATTGCTTCTTCTGAAATACCTTCCATTAAACAACCATCACCAACAAAAACATATGTTTTATGATTAATCAAATCATCTCCAAATTTTGCATTTAAAAGTCTTTCAGATAAAGCCATACCAACAGCACCAGCAATTCCTTGCCCCAAAGGACCTGTTGAAAAATCAATTCCTTTAATTAAATGTTTTTCAGGGTGACCTGCTGTTTTACTTCCTAATTGTCTGAAATTTTGAATTTCTTCTAAAGAAACATCATCAAATCCTGCAAGATACATCAAACTATACAATAAAGCTGAACCATGCCCATTAGATAAAACAAACCTATCTCTATTTATCCACAAAGGATTTGAAGGATCCACTTTTAAAAATTTAGACCACAACACTGTTGCAACATCTGCCATTCCTAGAGGCATACCTGGATGCCCTGATGAAGCTTTTTCAATCATATCAACCGATAAAAATCGAACGGCATTTGACAT
>JAZOOQ010000009.1:0-14330 GCA_045655105.1 Alphaproteobacteria bacterium
AGCATACCTATATTTTTCTCTTTGTTGATATATTATGGTTGAAAAAAATAACAATATATCTTTTCTATCTTTTTTATTTTTTAAATGAAATCTCTTAACATCATCACTAAAAATACATTTATAAGAATGATAATAATTACATACTACACTGCCATTGTAATTAACTCCCAAGACATTTTTATCTAATGAACTATTTGTATTTGAAACAAAGTTAGTAATTCCATTATTAGAATCTGTTGCTCCTATAAATGGTATATTACCAGATTGTTGATTATAACTTTCTAACCTTTTACCTGAATATATATCAAACAATTGAGCAATATTAAACTCTCTCCATTGTTTGCTATGCAATGGTTCTATCTCTTCTCTTCTCTTCTCTTCTATCTTCTTGTTTGCATAATCAATATATTCTTTTCTCTTTTGATACATCATTTCTTTGATGTAATCTTCCATGAACTGATAATCTGGTTGTCCTTGTTTATTGATTGGGAGCATTATGTGTTCATTTTTAAGTCTATTTTCATTTCTTTTATAACCATAACTATAAATGCTTCTATTTTTATCTAATGCAGTAGTAAAAAACAATGCATTGTATTTGTTTAAAAAATTATTTCTTCCAACTTTTAATGTTGTTGAACCAATAAATGCTTCTTTCTTATATATAGAATATCCAACAGAACCCTGACCATCACAAATAAAAACTATGCAGTTTCCTTTTGTTATATGATTAGAAGTTGCTTTTACAAAACTCATTGTCCCATTGTTTTTATTGGTTGCACCAACATATGGTAAATCTCCTTCATTTAACAATGAAGCATTTGCACATTTACATTTTTCAATTGTAAATAATTTTCCTACTTTAAACTCTTTCCATTCTCTATCTGTTAGTTTCATTGTCATCTCCTTCAAATAGGTATTTTCTGCCTTGCATAATCATTGAAAACTCAAAAGACAAGTAATCTCCAACTGTTTTTTCAAAATCAGCATCTGTTGGTATTTCATCATTGAAGTAATAGAAACTATGCAACCATTCATCTGTATCTTCCACTGTTGTTTTTACACAAAACTTTGTATCTGCATCTATTCTATCAAACCAAATATCTAATAAGTGTTGTTTTTTATCCTTGGCACTTTCTGTTTCCAATAAACCTATATGTGGGGCAACTTTATAACCATCATTTTCAAAGTTTATAAACTTGCATATATGATCTTTTTTGTGAGGAATATGTGCTGTAAAGACAGCGATACAAGGCATTGTTCCCACACCATAAAAAGTATCTTTATTTAATGTAATGACTCCTTCTAATGTATGATGTTTTAATATATTTGTTTTAATTGCTTGCTCTTCTTTGGTCTTACCTGTCATTGATGATTGAGGAACAATAACAACACAGCGACCACCTTTTACTAATGAATCTAACAGATGTTCTACAAATGATATTTCATACAATGATGGATTTTTCTTTGAACCTTGACTATATGGTGGGTTCATCATTCCTACATTACATTGGTTAAGTTGTAATTTTTTAGGGTCTTGTGCTAAAAAGTCATCATTTATTAAATTGCTTTTTCCATCACCTCTTAAAATCATATTAGTTGTTGCAATTGCAAACATATATGATTGCAACTCAAAACCAAATAGTTGTTCTTGTTTGATATGCTCTATTTGATGAGTATTTCCATTTGCCTTTAAAAACATCTGATGCATCGCAGCAATTAAGAATCCTGCTGTTCCACAACAGGGATCTAAAATAACATCATCTGCCTGAATATCAACTAAATCACAAAATAACTGTGTAATATGTTTAGGGGTTAAAATGATACCTAATGTTTGACCATCACCACCACTATAACTCATAAATTCACCATAGAACCTTCCCAAATAATCTTCTGGTGAATGTATTCTTTTTATACACTTATATATCTTTTCATATAAGAACTCTGCATAATGTTTCAATGGTGTTTTACCCAATGTTTTGTTTATTTCATTAAGTTTTTGGGAATCTTTTATGATTGAAAATTGTGATAATATCTTATCTCTTTTCACATCAGGAGCAACTCTAACTCGTTTCAAATTGTCTTGGATAGCATCATATATCTTTTGTCCATCAGTCTTTACTGTATCACCTTTTAAACTGCTAATAGAAAAATTACCTTGTTCTGCTTCATCCAATGCAAGCAATATACCAGAAACAACCAATGGTTTATCTGTATCTTTTAAATTTCCATAGTTTCTTAAATCTTCATGTAATTCTGCTGCATCTTTTAAAATCTCTGCTGTTTCTTTTTCTGTATTTGTTTTTTCTTTTAATATCTCATGTGTATAATAATCTATAATGTTATTTTCATTAAAGCTTATAAAAGATTCAACTTCTCCTAACTCTCTATAATATTCAGTATTATCAACAAAGACTGGTGTTATTTTATGTCTTTTTTCATTGCCAGATATACCAAATGCAAGTATTTTTTTATAGGTTGTATTCTTTGCTAAATGTTTAGCATAAAATAATGCCCCATTTACTGCATAATCTGTAATTGATTGAGTGTCTTGGCAAATCACATCTCCTTCCTTTTTAATATGCTTACTTAAATCTGCTTTATCCTCAATTACTAACAAAAAATCTTTAACAACTCCAACATATTCTGGAAAACCAACATTACCTGTTCCTTTTTTAGAAGCAGTCTTTAAAGCATTATCAATCTCTTTTATTGAACATCCCTGGGCATCTAATGATATATTTGCTTCTTTTAAAAGGTCATAAACCCATAAATCTGTTAGTGCTTCTTTTTTTGCCATTGGGTTCTCCATAATTGGTGGTTTATGGAGAAGAAGTTAAAGATAGTTAAATTATTGTATCAAAAACTCCTTGAAAATCTAACTTTTTTCTTGTTTTTTAAAACAAAATCTATATACTGGTTTTTATATTTAATCTAAACCACCATCTATTTTATATACTTACAACCTTGATAAATACATACATATCAAGGAGTTTGTTTATGAAAGTAATAGCATATATCAGGGTCAGCACAGACCAACAAAATTGTGCCAATCAAAGATTTGAGATAGAAACTTATTGTCAAAGACAAAACTGGAAAGTTGATGAGTTTGTGGAAGAAACTATCTCTTCAAGAAAAGATTTAAAGAAAAGAAAGTTAAATAAGTTGCTGGATAGATTAGATGAAGACACTACACTCATCACAACAGAAATCAGTAGGATTGGAAGAAATTTAATGGAAGTTATGGGAATCCTACAACACTGTTTAGAAAAAGGATGCAAGGTCATTACAATCAAAGAGAACTTCCATCTGGGCAGTGATATCCAGAGTAAATTTATTGCTTGTATTTTCTCACTTGTTGCAGAGATGGAAAGACAACTCATTTCTCAAAGAACAAAGGAATCATTAAAAAGAATTAAGAATGAGGGCAAACATCTTGGCAGACCTCATGGATTTAGTTATAGAAAACTACAAAAGAAACATAATAAGATTAAAGAACTATTAGATAGGCAAGTTTCCAAAACACAAATTGCAAAACTAATGGGATGTACTTGGACAACACTTCATAGATACATCAATGAGAATATGTAATCTAAACACCTTTTAAATATCCATAGACAGTTGGTCTGCTAAGATTAAATTGCTTGGCAAGAGCAGAGATGGTTTTAGTTTTAGAAAGTTCTTTTAACTCTTCAACTTGTTCAGAGGATAACTTATTCTTACCACCTTTATATTTTCCTTTTGTTTTTGCAATGGCAATACCTTCTTTTTGCCTTTGAAGAAGTAAAGACCTTTCCAATTGAGCAACTGCACCCAGCATTGTCATCATCAGAACTTGGTATGGATCTGTTTTGTTTGGTTCAAAAGTTAAGTGCTCTGTATGAAAGATAACCTGACAACCCTTACTATTGATTTCCTCAACAAGATTTAACAAGTCTCTGGTATTTCTTGCCAACCTGTCCATGCTGTGAACATGGATAACATCTCCATCCCTGATAATAGAAAGCAATAATTCTAACTGAGGTCTGTTTCTGTCTTTACCAGATAACTTATCCTCAAAGACTCTATCAATTTTAATTCCTTCTAACTGTCTATCAGTTATTTGGTCTAATGTAGAAACTCTTTTATATCCAAAATCCATTTGCATACTCCATATTGTAAAGTTAAACTCTAAGACTTTTCCTTATCCTGTCGTACAAATGTAAAATCGTCAAGCAAAATAATATCAATTTTACACTTTTGTAGATGTTAAATCAGGTTAAAACCTGTCTTTACGATCTTTCTTTTTATTCTTTTTTAAACTTTTTAGTTGACGAGTCTTTTAAAATGGTCCAATATGCAGGAGCAAAAGGCAATAAAAATAAAATTATCGGTATTACAATGTGTTATCAGAAAATAGTGGCAACATATTCCCGCTACTCCGACCAATAGGAAAACCGCCTTTTATGGGCGGTTTTTTCTATTGGTGGAATAGCGAGATTGAGCGCGCACCACGAGCCAGAGTGGGCGTTGGGTTCAAGGTTGAAGATGGTGGCTTTATGCCGTCAGATTCAACCTGACGCCACCAGGCGGTCCCGAACAACCGTGAGGGATGAAATGTGCGTGAGCCATTTCACAAATCCAAGCTACTCCGACCAATAGGAAAACTTACCTTTATGGGCGTTTTTTTCTATTGGTGGAATAGAAAGATTGAGCGCGCACCACGAGCAAGAGTGGGCATTGGGCTCAGCCGAAGTGAAACGAATGCAATGTCGAGCCTTGGGCGAGACAGCCCTTTAGGGTGAGGCTGAAAACCGAATAAATCTAAGCTACTCCGACCAATAAACACAAAGCATCAGAAATAGTGCTTTTTTCTTTATTTTACAAGCAATTGTAAGAGTTCGAATGTTGAAAGACAAAAAACAGTCATTTTTGCAAATTTACGAACTTTTGAACTAAAAAATCCTTTGTTTTCAATATCCGTCCCTCGGGAGTCTAAAAATAGCATCCCAAGAAAGAGACTTGAAAATGTTTGAATAAAATAATTTGACTTTCATCTCAATTTTTTGTTAAATAAAAATACAAATTTAACTTTGGAGATTTGTGCATGACAACGGGTGTTGAATACATTAAAAAATCTGTTTCTGAATTGTTTGGCAATAACTTTGGTGGCCATGATGATAAGCATATTTTTCGTGTTTATGATTTAGCTATGAATTTTTGTAATGAAATTCCTGAGGCCAATCGTGATTTGGTTGCAGCTGCCGCCTTGTTGCACGATTGTGATGATTATAAACTATTTGGTGAAGAAAGTGCTAACTCATTAACAAATACCCATCAAATATTGGCTGGTTCTGAATTTGATGATGTCTTTATCAATAAGTGTATTGAAATTGTTAAGACTATTGGTTACAGCAAACGGTTAAGTGGCATTATACCCAATTGTATTGAGGGCAAAATTGTTTCTGATGCAGATATGGCAGATGGAATTGGTTTAGTTGGCATTATTCGTTGTATTGAATATCGTGCTTATCGTTCTAAAGATGGTGAACCTTTCTTTGACCCTGAATGTTTACCGGTAAAAATGGATGCCGAAAAATATAAAAAAATGAAATGCGGTCCAGTTGTGAATCATTTTTTTGAAAAATTGTTTTTATTGAGAGATATGGCTTTGACAGATCCAGGACGACGGTGTTTAGCAAAAAAGCATAAAACCATTTTCAATTTTTTAAAAACTTATTTTGATGAAGTTGATGCACCTCAGGTCTGGAAAGATCTATTGGCACAGTATAAATAAGCTTTTAACATAGCCGGCTCGTAATTTGCGCATCCATTCCGACCAATAGGAAAACTTACCTTTATGGGCGTTTTTTTCTATTGGTGGAATAGAAAGATTGAGCGCGCACCACGAGCAAGAGTGGGCGTTGGGTTCAGCCGAAGTGAAACGAAGGCAATGTCGAGCCTTGGGCGAGACAGCCCTTTAGGGTGAGGCTGAAAACCGAATAAATCCAAGCTACAGATATATACCATACAAAGACACAAAAAAACATCTTTATTATAAATATCAATATATTATTTAAAATATTTAAAGTTTTACTTTAACGCGAAATAATATAGTAATGTTATTCGTATAGTTATAGCTACAGTTATTCGTATAGTTATAGCTACAATTATTAGCATAGTTACAGCTATAGTTATTAGCATGGTTATAGCTACAGTTATTAGCATAGTTACAGCTATAGTTATTCGTATAGTTATAGCTACAGTTATTAGCATAGTTATAGCTATAGTTATAACAATATTCCGCAAAAGTCTAAATTAAGTAAGCACGTATTCAAATAAAACACTCCCCTTCTCTTTTAAACCCAACACCACCAAGCAAAAACAAAACAATAACAACCCATAAATTATAACCATATCAAACAGCAAAGACTGATAGTCAAAGCAAAATCCCTTAACATAGGCAAATAGCCTTTGATTTTGAAATCAAAGTATGATACCATATCTTTATCAAAAGGAGGTGTCATGGAACAAATTGATATTTTTGATGAAGAATTTAGGGTCATTGAGCCAAAGGTGACAAGTATTGACACTGTTCACAAACAAGGTTTCTGGCATCAAACGTTTGCTTGTTGGCTCATTAATCCAAAAGAAAACTGTTTATTTTTACAACTGCGGGGAAAGAAGAATCGGATTGGGCCAAACACCTTTGATGCTTCAGCAAGCGGGCATTTATCAGCCGGAGAAAAACCAATAGACGGTTTTCGAGAAGCCGAAGAAGAACTTGGAAAAAATCTCAACCTATCTGATATCAGCTCTTTGGGAATTAACAGAAATGTGATCATTCAAGGGACTTATATTAACAGAGAGTTTTGTCATATATACATGGCAAAAACAAAAAATTCCTTAAATGACTTTCAATTACAAAAAGGTGAAGTTTCCGGTCTTTTTAAATTGGACATCGCTCAAGGGATTAAATTATTTTCCAATGAATTACCTTCGGTTAAAATAACCGGAATTGTTTGGGATGAAAATTCTTATAAAAAAGAAACAAGAGAAATAACTCAACAAGATTTTTGTTCATATCATGACAGGGTTCACGTATCCGGCTATTATTTAAAAGTTATGATCATGGCCGAAAGATTTGTTAAAAACAATCCGCCATACAGGATTTAACTCTTTGATTTGGCAAAATTTCCTCACAATAAAAATAAGATAAAAAAAGAGCCTCATTCGTTAGAAGCCCTTTTTTATTACCAAATACCCACAGCTACTTTTGCCATTGTTTTTTGATATTTTTAAACAGATTGCTATATTTATATCCAATCATCATTGTTATGGTTTTTTGCATAATTATAAAACAAACAAGCATAATCAAGCCCCCGAGCAAATACTCCGAACCTGACAAAATTCTGTTTTGAATCAGATAGATGAACAATATAACTGACACAACAAATTGCATTTGAGCTGTTACAAAACCGGGGGAATAAAATTTTTTAGTTTTAAAAAGCCTTATCGCCAAAAGATGAACAAGCCCTTCAAATAATCCTAAAAAGGCAAGTGGCAAAATTGCAAACGGATATTTTGAAAAAACAAACGGCACAACAGTAAAACTTAAAAGCAAAATGCCTGTTGGAATTCTTGTGGCTCTTTTCATTTCCTCGTTTATATGAACACCAATCATTTTTGCAATTAAATCAGCAAATCCGCCGGGGTATTTCATTTCTTCCCATTCATGCAAAATAAATAAGAAAATATAAACAAGCGTGAATTTTTGAATCATCGATAAATCACCGATAATCCCTGCACTCATCAAGATAAACATGGAAAGGACTGTATAAATTTCTAAAGCATAATATTTAATAAATTTTAGCATATTGCCCTCTTTTTTTGTTTTACAATTCAACACCTTTACCATACATTATCAAATTCCGTAATTTTATGCAACAAAATCTATATCTTTATCGCCCCTGCCCGATAAATTCACCAAAATAATATCTTCTGGTGTTAAAGTTTTGGCAAGTTTCATTGCATAAGCAACGGCATGTGCACTTTCAAGCGCCGGAATAATGCCTTTCTGTTTTGGAAAAAGGGATCTTATAAAAAAAAGAAAGTGTATAAAAAAAAGGTAAAAAATCTCAAAAAATTAGGGTTAAAAATGAATTTAAACGCGGTATAATCCTTACCAACACTTTCATCTTAACCATGAGATAACAAAGAACAATGGCTTTTAGCCCATTAATAGAAACATTATCCCCTTTCATTTTAACTTTTGAACCATAATCAAGATAAACAGATGAATTTTTGATAGATATGATAAAAATATTTTCACCATCAGTAACAATAAGAATAAAATGAATAACAATATAGTTATATTTTAAGCAAAAACAAATTCAAAACAATTAAAAAGACCTCATATCCATGAGGCCTTTTTAATAGAGAGAAAGCGCATTTTTATTTTTCTTCTTTCTTCTTATCATCTGGTTTTGAGAAATAATAAACGGCTTTTTTTTCATCAAGCAAAAAGGTTTCTTCTCCCCAACGATCCCACTTGATTGTTATTTTTTCATTTGGAACAAAATTTAAAACCTTTGCTTTATCCTTATTTGACTTACGGATCAGATTTTTTTCATCTTCTTCAAAAATAAAATAATCAAATCCCCAGTCAAAATGATTGGTTTTAATATACTTTTCTGTTTCCCTTGGACAATAAGAATACATTTCCTCAATTGTTTTCGAAGAAAAAACATTTGGAAATTTTTTAATTGTTTGTTTTGCTAATTCACATTCATCCCATTTATCTTGATCAAATTTATATCCAGATTTTTGAGACAATTCATCTATTAAGTAATTTTTCGCATACCGACAATCAGATCCAAGCGATAAAGAGCCATTTACTCTTGTTCCCAACAAGGGTTCTTGAGTATCAAGTTTTTCAATCCGGCCATTATTATAAAGAATTTGAAGCCAAAAATTAAAATCTTCCCCGCAAGAATAAATTGAATTATATTTAATTTTATGCTTTTTAACAAATGATCGCTTGAATATATTTCCAACATTTCCAATAAGATTAGCAGAAACCAATTTATAAATGGGCGGAAAAATATTCCATTTTGTAAATTCTTCAAAAGGTTTATCCTTTTCTTCATAATAATTCATTTTTTTAGGAACAAGCAAAACAATCTCTGGATTTTTCTCCATAAATGGAACAACATTTTCCAAATAATTTGGATAGAAAAAATCATCACTATCTAAAACAGCAATATATTTGCCCCGCGCATTTTCATTCCCTGTATTACGCGCGATTGCCACACCTTGATTGGTTTTATGAGTAACCACGCGAATTTTATTTGATTTTGATTGATATTCCTTTAATACTTGTTTGGTTCCATCTGTTGACCCATCATCAACAATAACCAATTCATAATCTTGAAACGTTTGATTTAAAACAGAATCAATGGCTTTGGGCAAATAATCTGCGCGATTATAAGTTGGCATCACAATTGATACTTTTACAGGGTAAAAAAAGTTTGAATAAAGCGCATATCCAATCGCCAATACCCCTAACACAGAACAACAACCAATTAATTTCTTTTTCATTTCCTACCCCTTTGTTTTATTAATATTTTTATAAACTTTAAACCATATCAGAATAATTCTGTCAATAAAAAAAAGCGGGCTAAAAAAAATTGCTATTCAACAAATAAAAGCCTTTTCTTAATTAAGGGAAAACTTTTAGTCTATTTGCTTAAAGATATCAAAAAAACACTTTGATTTTATTAAAAAAACACTTGACTTTAAAATAACAATCTGATATTTTTCAAAAACTTTTTTTAAAGTAAAGGAAAATCAAGGAGGATAAACATGCAAGAAAAAATACTTGCAGGGATTGATTTTGGCACATCAAATTCCCTGATCGCAATTGCTCAATCAGAAAAAGAAATTAAACCTATTTCTCTTTATAAAGAAAAAGCCGTTATCCCCACAACGCTTTTTTTTGGCGAAAATGAAAGTTTTTATGGCGAACCAGCCATCAATCTTTATTTAAGTGGCGAACCGGGGCGTTTTATGCGCGGGATTAAAAGTTTGCTGGGTTCTGAAACAGAACGCGAAGGCACACGGGTTTTTAACAGGTTTTATTCTTTTTCAAATATTATTAAAACCTTTCTTTTCCATTTAAAAACAGATAGTGAAAAACAAATTGGGGCTGAGATTGAAAACGTTGTTCTTGGACGGCCTGTTCATTTTCATGACAATAAAAAAGAAGATATTGCCGCTGAAAAATGCCTTGAAAAAATGGCCAAAGAAATTGGATTTAAAAACATCAGCTTTCAGTATGAACCTTTAGCAGCCGCCCTGCACTATGAACAAACTATTGAAAAAGAAGAGCTGACCCTTGTGGCTGACTTAGGGGGCGGCACAAGCGATTTTTCGGTGATTAAACTAGAGCCAAACGGCATAAAAAAAGAAGACCGAAGCCAAGATATCTTGGCAAATGATAGTGTTCATTTGGCGGGAACGGATTTGGATCATGATATTGCTTATCAACTGGCCATGCCTCATTTTGGAAAGAATTCTGATCGCAAAAATGGGCTTCCCATTCCCTATGCTTATTTTAATGACGTTTGCCAATGGCATCAAATTCAAAAATTATATACGCCAACGCATGAGCTAAATTCAGAACGCATGCTTTCTGAAGTTAAAAACCCCACTCTTTTTAACAGATATGTTTTAATGATTCAAAAACAGCTGGGGCATTATATGCTTTTTGAAGCCGAGCATGCTAAAATTGATTTATCTGCCAGAGAAAACACCAAAATGGATTTAAAAGAAATTGAAAAAAACTTTTTGATTCCGATTTCAAAGAATGAGTTTTTAGAGGCCACTCAAAAATCAACAACCCAAATTATTGAAAAGGCAAAAGAAACCATTCAACAAGCTGGCATTAAAGGCTCTCAAATCCAAAATATTATTTTCACTGGGGGGACTAGCCTTGTTCCTTCCATTTCCAAAGGGATTAAAGAGCTTTGCCCCAATGCCGAAGTTAAAAAAATCAGCACGTATGCCTCCGTTGGCTCTGGGTTGGCATTAGAAGCATTGCGCCGATATGGAAAGTGAAAAAAAATGCTTGACCTTTTGAAAAAAATCAAAGGTAATATAAATTAAAAAAGGAGGCTTAAAATGAAGTATACACTTGTTTATGATAATATTCCTGAAATGTTGATTGATAAGGTGAATCAATTGATTGATCAAGGATGGGAACCCATGGGTGGCATTTCAATTTTGCACCGTGGCTCTGAAGAAATTTTTTGTCAGGCACTGATTAAAAAAGATTAATAAGGCTATAAATCATTTTAAGCTTAAATAAAAAGTGTTATGATTTAGGGGCATAAAAAATTTAAGGCGCTTATCTAAAAGCGCCTTTTTTTTACCATCTCTTTTGAGGTTGACTTTTCCTTACTCAAAAAAGAAGATTTTACTTTTCAATTGATTCTTCTAATTCAACCAAAATAATGATTATTCTTTCACGCGGCCAGCTTGTTGCAAGTGATGAAGCGTTTCTTGCCACTTATATAACGGCATTTTCGGTTTTGTTTGATTCGCATTAAACACCTTTGAGCGCAACTGAAGGCTTTCATCTGTTCTTGGATAATCTGGGAAAGAAATATAGGTATCATACCCGATATATTCCGCTGTTTTATGATTCCCATCTGTATCGATATAATAATAAGCTTTTTCTTCATGAGTGCTTGACTCAAGCTCAGCATGAATCAATTGGCCTTCTTTTTTTAGTTCTTCATTTGAAAGAGTTGATTCTTTTTCGCTTGATTTTTCAGAACAAGCTGATAATGAAACAGCCAAACAACTTAAAAATAACATTTCTTTTTTCACTTTTGATACTCCTTTTTTGAAAAAAAATATTCGCTAAACGTATCAAAAAAAGAAACGTTTAGCAAGCGCTTATTTCCTTTTATTTGAAAGGGGTTATGCACCCCTGCTCTTTTTTTATTCTTTTACTCTTGCTTTTGAGTCAACTGCCTGAAAATCCAACAACTGTTCGCGCCATTTTGAAAGAGGCATTCTTAATTTTCTTGGCATAATTCTTTCGCCACAATCTGGCCGATCGTCCACATATTTATACCCCGTATATTCAGGAGTGATTTCATTTTGGTCTGTGTTAATATAAAAATAAGCCTTATCATCTTCTTTATCTGGCAAGTCAACAAACATCAAATCACCCACCTTTTTCTGATCTTCTTGAGTCAATTCATTCTGCTTATATGAACATGAATCAGTAAACAGTAAGGATAAGGCACTTAAGGCCATTAATTCTTTTTTCATTTAAAACTCCGCATGTTAAAAAATTTTATTTAATAAATCCAAAAATTTTGCATTGATCCATCACGATATCATTCCTGTTTTTTTGGATTTTTTCAATCCTGAGCGCGCGCTCACATTCCCACTCATCAACGGGATAGCGCTTGTTCCAAACAGAAAGAAGTTTGCGCATTTTTTCGCTGATTTTAAACGTTGGATATTTGGATTCGATATAAAAATATGTTCTGGCAATTTGCCCTTTTGAATATTCCCCTGGTTCCACCGTTCGCCCAACAATTTTAACTGGGCAAGATCCAAATGTGTTTTGAACAGAAGGATGCATCTCTGTGAAATTAAAATTTGATCGCATGGCGTTCACTGAGCCAATTGCTGGAACAAGGTTATACATATCCGAAACCATAAATTGAAACTCTTTATTCACCTTTTCGGCGCATTTTCTGCCCTTGTATGGCTTGCCTTTTGAATCAACGCATTCAGCATGCCCTTCCCGCCATTCGGGAAATCCACGACCAAAGTTTTCAGCTGGCACAATATGTTCCCATTCAATTTTGGTGCTCCGCTTTTCATATTTAGGGCTTAAAAACCCTTCAGGATGAACAACTGTTCCATCTTTTTTATAAGGAGCTAAACAATAAAACGTTTGCATATGATCAACATAAACTTTTTTAAGCTGACGTTTGGCTTCTGAAAAGCTATCAATTGTTTTGTTTCCACTTGCAATTGCATCCACCCCAGAAAAAAACAAAATACCAATCAAAAAAATCCCTTGAAATGCGCGCATTTTTCTCCCCTTTATCTATTTCTTACCTTTCTTATAGCTTATTTTAAAAAAAATTTCAAGTAACTTTATTTTTTAATGTTTTTTCTTTTAATATTATATAGTTAATCAATATTCTTAAAGCTTTACCTTAAATAAAAATTGGCGCAGTTTAAGAATATTTATCATAAACTTTATTTTGTATTAAATTTGGGACGAAATTAAGTAACAATAAATAAAAAAACTAAAAAAAAAGCCCCCCTTTTTCCCCTTAAAAAAAGAGCAAAAAACCTTAAAATTCGGCTTAAAAACCAATTTAAACGCAAAGGAAGAGAGAGAACCGATTAAAGAGAGAGAAAGGATTTTAGGGATGGAGAAGATTATGAGGAATTGGGAGATTTGTGTGGGGGTGAAATAGTGACGGGTGGCATGGGGATGGTGCATGGTGGTGGTGTGGTAAAACGTGCAAGATAATAGCTTGCGTTCTTAATGGGGACATAATCCATCCCGCTCCAACGCCACGCCAATCTCCACTCGCACCCAAACCAACACGCGCCCCACGCGCCAACCATAGGACCTCACCACAACACCACACGCCATGCCCATGTCTTCACATCCGCACTCCACCTCATACCCAACGCCCGCGCCACGTCCTCGCATCCCCTCCAACGCCACACCCCAACCAACACCTATTCAAGCCCAAACTCCCGCTATAAGTTCTCTCTTTTATCGGGTTTAAATTCGAAAATGGAGCGTTTTTTCCTTAAAAAATGGCGTAAAAGCTCTAAAATTTGGCTTAAAAATGAATTTAAACGCGAAGGAAGAGAGAGAAAGATTTAGAGAGAGGGAGGAAGAAGTTTGGGTTGGTGTTGAGGAGTTGTGGCGCGTGGGTGCGCGATGGTGCTGGAGCGATGAGGTTGGAGCTGTGGTGTTGGTGCCGAGGTTTGGTGCGTGGGTGTATGTTGTTGGGGTTCGGTGTTGAAGCGCAGGAGTTGGCGTGGCGCACGGGAGTTGGCATGTGTGCGAGGTAGCGGGTATAAGATAACGTGAGTAATATGTTTATGATAAAAAGAGAGTGATTTATAAGCTATCAATCGTCTATAAAAAAAGGGGCGAGAAGCCCCTTGATTAGATTATATTTCCTAATAATAAGGTTGGTAATATGGCGCATAAGAGCGAGGAGCTGGTTGCGAATAAGAATATCCTGCATAAGAAGGTTGTTGATAACCATAAGCATTATATCCGCCATAATTTGTTT
>JAZOOQ010000010.1:0-5070 GCA_045655105.1 Alphaproteobacteria bacterium
GCCCATGCCATAGGTTTTATCTTCGCCTGTGCCTCGATTCATTTTGGAATCGCCTTTGGTTAAACTTGCCATCACGCCAAAATAAGCATTGCCTTTCTTAAAGTCGGCGCCAGCTTGAAGGGTGTTATATTTATTCTTAAGCCCCATATCGCCAAATTTAACATCGCCACCAAATGCTCTGACCCAAGTGCCTTTTGTATTTTCATCTAACCTTAAATCACCCATACGTTTTTGAACGTCGTTAATTTGATTACGGAAAGATAAAACTTGAAGTCCCATCACGTCTTTAACTGATTCTGTGACCCCATTACCTGAAACTCGAACGTTTTGAACAACGCCATCTTTAACTTCAGCCGTCATCGGTCTTGCAATTTTGCCTTCTTCAGCTGCAAGAGCTAAATCTTTTTCCCCTTCTTGAATGGTTAAAACTGATGCAAGAGAAGTGGCTAATTTATTGGCATCATTCACTTGATCATTGAATTCCCCTGTGGCAGAAACCGTTAATTTTTTGGATTTATTGTTCCCAATGGTTGTTTGGGCAACATCTTCACTTGACACCTTAAAGGTTGTTCCTTCGCCTTCAAGTGAACCAATTTGAACAGTTGATTCAGCAGTTGTGTTAGATAAATCAACCGCACCCCCATCAGATGATAATGTATCGATATAAGAATCCCCTGTTAATTGCAAAGAAGACTCTTCTTCTAATGAAACACTGGTTTCGGCAAGATTTTGAGAGTTAACAGCCCCTTTTAATGCGCCTTTTTTCTTTAACTTAATTTGATCGATAAAGGAAATATCTCCTTTAATAATGTTTGTATCCATATCAACGGAACCAACGGTTAAATGGGCATTTTCTTCAACAGTTAAAATGGATTCTCCCATTGTTAACACTTCATTTTCTTTATCGTTTGAAGCCATAATGGAACCATTCACAACTGTATCCCCATAAACATTTACTTTGAAATCACCTGTAGAAACAGATTTGTTGTTTCCTTCCAAATAAGCTCCCACAATATTTTTATTAACAGTTGTCCCATTTAAATTTATAGTTATATTTTGTGTGTTCACTTTTTCAGTATTACAAATATGAATTCCTTCTATCGAATTAACAACTCCGTCAATGTTTAAAATAATATTTCCAATTTCTCCAATAGCAAAATACTTATCAGTATTACTCCAGCCCCAACCATAATAACCAACCACATCTGCGTTTACAATAGATTCTTTATCCACAAAAATTTTGATATTTGGGTTTCCTAAAATCGTTCCTGTTCCAGACCCAATCGCACGAATGCTATGGCCCACAGTTGAATTTTTTAAATCAATATTGATATTTTCAACTGAAAAAACCAAATCATTAGAACTCCCAACGGTATTTCCCCATAAATTAGAATCAATGGCATATATATGAGCGGTTTTGACGATAGTATCTTCAATATTTAATGTTATATTTTTTACATCAAATTTTTCATAAGGGGGTTTTTCATATGTTGCAAAATTAGATCCAATCCACCCGCTTGCAATACCTGTAATTGAGTTTTTAGATACAACATTGGATGTATTTAAAATCACCTCTGGCGCGATAAAATTAGCTGTGTTAGACCCAATAATCGCGCGTATATCTGAAACATAAGTATTCTTAAAACTAAAATTTACACCTTTTTCAATTTGAAGATAAAGTCTATCATTTACAATCCCTTTAATAGAAGATGTTAAATTATCTTTATCTCCTAAATTTTCTAATTTGAAATCTATATTTTTAACTTTTATTTGTTTTAATTCTTCACCTAGTTTATATTTTGAATCTGTTTGAGAAATACCGCGAAAAATATTGTTTTTATCTATGTTATTAGCATAAATATCAATGTTTGATATATTTGTTGAGACTTGTGTGGGGTTTATTAACAGCATATTTAGTTGGTTTGTTTTTGCATACTCAAGTTTTGCTGTTAAGTTATTGTAAGAGTCTTTAAGTTCAAAAAGAGAATAAGTTTTGTTTGTCAAATCAAGAGGGTTTTCTTTTGTTCCTTCGACTATCGAGTAACCATTCCCATTTTCATCCCAAGTTACTTCGGCCATAGATGGCAAAGCAAAAGTAAACATCATTAAATTCGCGAGGAGGCATTTTTTGAGTATGTTTAAGTAACGTTTTTTAAGCTCTCTTAATGTGGTTCTTGAATAATTTATCATGGGATGCCTCCTTTAAATAAAATGAAAAAATGTTAACATGATTTTTTCTTTTGTTAACTGTTTAAGATGAAAAGTCGGAAATTTAACGGTCGTTAAATTTGCTTATTTTTTAGCATAAAAATGATGCTTTAAAACAAGCTGTTTTTTGCTTCAATTTTAAGATGTTTTTTTAAGATAAAAACATAAAAAAAGCATTTTTTACCAATTTTTATGCAATTTTTTAACAAAAAATAATCATTATAAATCAATTAATTACAAGAAAATGGATAAAAAAGAGATATTTTTTTTGAAAATTTTTTGCCCCGAAAATCCAAACCCGTGGTATAATGAAAGTATAGGGGGATGAAAATAGGGAATAAAAAACGACCCTTAAATTTCCGACTTTAAAAATATAAACAAATATTTTATTCTTAATATGTTATTGTTCATTCTTAAAGCTTTACTTAAATATTAAATAAAATTTTAATCAATGAAGCAATGATATAAGATTTCATATCTTCAAACATAAAATATAGATAAAAAAATCAGCCTTTTTCTCAAAAGACTGATTTTTTATACCTTGCAAGCTTTTTATTATTGCATTTGTTTTAAACATCTTCTTGCAATTTTAAGCGCATTTTTAAAATCACTGGCAACAGATAATGTTTTCCAATTAATTCTTTCTTGCAATAAAGCATGATGCAAAATGCGTCGTGGTTGCTTTTTAATGTTACAAATAATTACTTTTGTTCCTTGTTTTTTCAATTTTTTAATAAATTCAACAATTAAATTAGCACCACTTGCATCAATAAGAGGCACCTGCCCCATGCGAAGAATCAAAACTTTTGGCGCTGTTTTAAATTGATTTAAGAATAAAGAAACTTCATCTACCCCACCAAAGAAAAGTGGACCTGATACACGCAAAGCCATCACACCCTTATCAACCAAAGATTCTGCAATATTTTCGCCACCAAATTTTTCTTTTGAAAGTTTATCTTCATTTTCAATCGCAATTTGGTGACTCATACGATGCATAAAGATGATACTTGCCATCACAAAACCAACTGAAATTGCTGTGTTTAAATCAACAAACACCGTTAAAAGAAGGGTAACAATTAATGTGTTTCTATCTCCTTTTGGGGCTGTTAAAAGTTTTTTCACTTTATCAATACTTAACATATTCCAACCAATAACAATCATCACAACTGATAAACAAGCCAATGGAATATATCCTGCAATCCCTGCTAAAACCGCCATAAATAACAAAATGAAAACAGCATGCAAAATACCTGCAACTGGCGAATATGCATTGGCTTTATAGTTTGTTGCCGTTCTTGCAATAGCTCCTGTTGCTGGTAATCCACCAAAAAAGGCTGTTGCAATATTTGCTGTTCCTTGCGCAATCAATTCAACATTAGGGTTATGGTTATCACCACTCATACTATCAACAACTTTTGCACTTAAAAGCGATTCAATTCCGGCCAAAAAGGCAATTGTGAAAGCACTTGGAAGCAAAAGCATCATGCTGTTCAATGTGATACTCGGTGCTTCGGGCATTGGCAAAAAGTGAGGAACTTCACCAAAGCGAGAACCAATTGTATCCACATTTAAACCCAAAATAACGGCAATAAGAGTTGATAAAACAACGCTTAATAAATAAAACGGTGAACGTGGATATTTCTTTTTAAGCAACATAATGGTTGCAAATGCAAGAACGCTGACCAAAACAGTGCTGAAATTCATTGTTTTTAAATGAACAAAATATGATTCCCATTTATCAAGAAAAGCTGAAGGAACTTCTTTAATTTCAAGCCCAAATAAATCTTTAATTTGAGTTGAAATTAAAATTAAACCAATACCAGCCGTAAACCCTGTAACAACTGGATATGGGATATATTTAATATATGTTCCTAAACGCAAAACGCCAGCAACAATTAAAATAATCCCAGCTAAAATCATTGTTAACAACAAACCTGTATACCCATGTTGAGCAACAACACCCAAAATAATGATAATAAAAGCCCCTGTTGGTCCACCAATTTGATATCTTGATCCACCTAAAAGAGAAACAAAGAAACCAGCAACAACTGCTGTATATAACCCTTTAGCCGGATCAACCCCTGAAGCAATTGCAAAAGCCATTGCCAATGGAATTGAAACAACGGCGACAGTTAAAGCTGCAATTGCATCCTTTTTGAAATCATTTACCGTATATTTCTTTTTGATCACTTCAAACAATTTTGGAACAAAATGTTTCTTGATCGATTTTTTGATTTTACTTAACCATTTTTCAAACATCCATAAACTCCATTTAACTCAATAAAAAAATATATAAAAAACCTCACACACTTATAAAAAAAATGCGTTTAAAAATATCTTAAGTTTTTGATTTTTGGGTAATTTACTCCTAAAAAAATTATCTGTCAACATAAAAAAAGAGCTTGTTAAAAAAAAATAATCACTCTATAATCCAAACAATAAAAAAAGGAATTTATAGAACAATGAAAACCCAAATTGAATGCGAAGAAAAATTTTTTTGCACCCATTCTGAAAAACTTATTTCTTTTATTTTAAATGACTTACAATTCAATCTTAAAGAAAAGCTTGAAGAAGAAGATATTTATTTAAAAGATAAAGATAACAAATACATTCAACAAGATACTTGCCTTCGATTAAGAAAAACAAACAATTCATACATGGAATTAACAAGAAAATCAGCCATCAATAATAATGAGTGTTTAAAAAAAGAAAAGAATATTCACTTCCCCATCAAAAAAGAAAAACGCCTTCTTTTACTTTTAGAACAAATTGGCATATCCGCTTATTGTAAAGTGAATAAAAAAAGAACTGTTTACACAAAAACAAAAGAAAATTTAACATTTAATATTGCATTAGATATTA
>JAZOOQ010000011.1:0-11149 GCA_045655105.1 Alphaproteobacteria bacterium
TCAACTCCTTGGCTCACAGAACGACATGGCTACGATCCGACTTAAATTGACTGCAAAATAAAGGATTTTTTATGCAAACTGATTTAATTGTTATTTTTGATTGGGATAATACATTGTGTAACACGAAAAATGCCGTTCATAAAGGATTGGATGACACAATGAAACACTTTGGTTTTCCTCCTGTAAATGAAGAAGATATCATAAATGTGATGACGCGTCATAGAGGCGCCTTTTGGCAATCAAAATTTCCACTTGAACCTCAAGAAGGGAAAGTAAGTCTTCCAAAAGCCATTGAATTTTATGTATCAGCTTATCGCTCTTATACATCTGAAACAACATTATTTCCTGAAGCCCTTCCCTTCATCTTGTGGTTAAAAGAACAAAAAATTCCAATGGTGATTTTAAGCAATAAAAATCATGAAGCTTTGGTTCAAGAAGTGAAAGATAAAAATGTTTTTGATTATTTTGATATTGTTCAAGGAACAAAGGGCCCGCTTGGTAAACCTGAGCTTGAATTTGCAAAACCAATTTTAGACCAATTAAACCCTAAAAAAATCATCTTTATTGGAGATGGGCAATCTGATATGCTCATGGCCAAAAACTTAAGCGCCACAAGCATTTTGGTGCATCATTTGGATCAAGAAGTCCCCTTTGATTATTATTGCAAAACTTTAAAAGAAGCACACGCACTCGTTCAAAATTTACTTTCAAAATAAAAAGGTTATCACTTATGCAACGCGATACTTGGAATTCAAAACTTGGCTTTATTTTAGCAACTGCAGGCTCAGCCATTGGTCTTGGCAACATCTGGCGTTTTCCTTATTTAGCTGGCCAAAATGGAGGGGGCGCTTTTTTGCTTTTATATCTTCTTTCAGTTTTTGGATTAGGGTATTTTTTGTTGCTTTCAAAACTAGCCTTTGGGCGTTTAGCTGAAAGCAATTTAATGGATGGCTTTCAATCAGCGTCCCAAAAAGTTGGCAAATCCTTTTCAAAAAATTATGGCCGTTTCATTGGTTTCTTAACTTTGTTTAACTCTCTTTTTGTGGCAAGTATTTATCTGATTGTGATTGGGTGGACATTGTTTTACACCGTTAACAGCTTCTTATATCTCGTTCATATTGGAGGCTCTCAACCAAATGCAGATGTTTTTAATCAGTTAACAACCTCTTTTAACGAGCAATTTTTATGGGGAATTTGTTGTGCGCTTACAACGGGGCTAATCTTAATGCGCGGCGTTAAAAAAGGCATTGAAAAGATATCACTCACTTTAATGCCCATTCTTTTTGTTTTATTAATCTTTATGATGATCAGAATCTTTTTTATTCCAAACGCTATTGAAGGCATTAAATTCCTTTTAATTCCAGATTGGTCTGCCATGGGTTTTAAAGAAACAGGCTTTGAATTTAAAACATTTTCTGATTTGTTTTTAAAAGCATTAGGTCAATCTATTTATTCGCTTTCAATGGGTCTTGGTGCTATTTTTATTTATGGATCTTATCTATCTAAAAAAGAAAATATTTTAAAATCAACCAAACAAATTGTTTTATTAGATACAGGGGTTGCCTTTATGGCTGGTTTAATTGTTTTACCTGCCGTTTTTGCCTTTCATTTAGAACCAAACGCTGGCCCAACGCTCACCTTTATCACCCTTCCCCTCGTGTTTCAAAAAATTTTTGGTGGCGCTTTCTTTATGTTTTTATTCTTCCTTCTTTTATTTATTGCAGCGCTCACCTCATTGATTTCAATTTATGAACCACCGGTTAATCTTTTAATTGAAAAAACAAAATTAACCAGAAAAAAAGCTGTAAGTCTTATCACATTGATTAATATCATTGGAACGGGGTTTATCTTGCTTTCGTTTACAAACACCCTTGATCTTAAACTTTTGAAAATGGACTTGTTTAATTTCTTTGATACCTTAACGGGCACTTTTACCATGACCCTCACCATTTTATTCATTTCCTTGTTTATGGGTTGGGGAATTTCAACTGGATTAATCAGAAGCTTAAGTGTAGGAACAGATAAAGCTCCAAGCAAATTTTTTAAACGATATTTGCGTTTTACATTGCGGTTCACTGCGCCAATTGTTTTAATTTTGCTTTTAATTACAGGAGTTATTTCCCTTTTTGAAAAATAAAAAGAAAAATTCTTCTCTCTTTCTTAAGGTTATTTGAAAAAACAAATAACCTTTTTTATATTCATTTCATATTCAAAAATAAAAAGCGAGAAGACTTTCCTCTTCCCGCTTTTTTATTACCCACTGATCAAAGTTTACATAGCTGAAATGAGCTTTCCTTCTCCTTTTTCGCTCACATATTTTTCAATTTCATGAAGCGAATGATACCAATCACCTTCTGGCGCAAACTCATTTATTAAAGATTTAAGCAACAAACGGTGATCGCATCCCCAAACTTTAAGTGCCAGCGATTTTTCACCATTTTCGCGCAAAACAAATTCTTTTGGATGATATAATCCATTCGCTCTAATCAATTTATAAAGAAGCACAACGGATTGTTCATGCGCTTGTTTTGGGGCATAACCTTCTTCAAGAAGCCCTCTTTCAATATGAACTCTGGCTTGTGAACAGGCTTTATTTGTTAAATAAACCCCTGAAAGACAAACACCTTTTTGCCCATCTTCAGATTGATATTCTGTATATCTTTTAATCATTTTTTCAGCATGTTGATAAGCTTCTCGAGAATAAAGTGGCAAATGATTCACAGTATCTGCTTCTAATGGAGTGGATATTTCAGCAGGGTTCACTTTGATAACTTGAGAGACAACTCTTGATTTTTCTGTTTCAAAATAAGTCCAAGGATCCATGTTATTTGTTTCATAAGGATCATAACTTCTATTTTCTGACCCATTTTCATCAGATGTTTCTGCAATTGTATTTTCACCTGATTCAAAATCAAAATCAAACCCATCGTCTTCCTCTTCAATGCTTTCTTCTTCAGAATCTAACACATAAGAAAGATCTTCTTCGTCATCTAATTCTTCTTCAGAACTCATCATATATGGAAGATCTTCTTCGTCATCTAATTCTTCTTCAGAACTCATCATATATGAAAGATCATCTTCATCATCTAATTCTTCTTCAGAACTCATCATGTATGAAAGATCATCTTCATCATCTAATTCTTCTTCAGAACTCATCATGTATGGAAGATCATCTTCAACATCTAATCCTTCTTCATCGGATTCCAATTCGAAAACAACATCATCTTCATCATCTAATTCTTCTTCAGAACTCATCATGTATGGAAGATCATCTTCAACATCTAATCCTTCTTCATTGGATTCTAATTCGAAAACAACATCATCTTCATCATCCAATTCATCTTCAGAACTCATCATGTATGGAAGATCATCTTCAACATCTAATCCTTCTTCATCGGATTCCAATTCAAAAACAACATCATCTTCATCATCTAATCCTTCTTCATTGGATTCTAATTCAAAAACAACGTCATCTTCATCATCCAATGCATCTTCATCGGATTCTAATTCAAAAACAACGTCATCTTCATCATCTAATCCTTCTTCATCGGATTCTAATTCAAAAACAACATCATCTTCATCATCTAATTCATCTTCATCGGATTCTAATTCAAAAACAACGTCATCTTCATCATCGAATTCTTCATCGGATTCTGAGGATAAAATAGTTTCATCTAAATCAAAATCGCCAAAATCATCTTCGCTATCTTCTTTAACTTCAATAAAATCGTCATCATCCGTTTCTTCTGAATAAATTTCATTCAATTCATCAAAAACAGATAATCTATCGTTTATACGAGAAGTCACAGAATCAGCCAACAATTGCCAATTATATTTCGCATCATCAGATAAAGAATTTGCATCCAATAAATCATGGATCATATCTAAAACCGTTAACCCATCTACCCTGCTATCTAAGATATCAATTTCTGGAAAATCCAATAAAAAGTGGGCCATTTTTTCTTGTTTTTGTTCAATAGCCGCCATTAAAAGCGTTGTTCCTTGATAATCGCGAACTGTTAAATCAGCACCTTGATCCACTAAATAGGAAAACAAATTTTCATACCCTTGACGAACTGCTTCAAAAAGAAGCGTGTTGCCATCTACATCTGTTTCATTCACAGAAGCGCCATATGTCAACAACAAATCAACTAAAGCAATATCTTCTCTTCCTGTAGCATACAACAAGGGTGTTTGGCCATAAGAATCTCTTGAATAAATACTTGCACCTGATTGCAAAAGGTAACCAACTGTTTCAAGTGGCACATTAATATTATAAACAGCGCACATTAATGGGGTTATACGATCTGAAGAAACATAGTTTAAATGCGCACCTGACTCAACCAATAATTCAATTATGTTAGGAGAAATCTTTTCATTTGAAAGAGCAATATTTAAAAGAGTATCCCCTGTTTTATCACGCGTATCAGGATCAGCTCCTTTTTTCAAACAAGAAGCAACTTTTTTTTCATCATAAGCTTTTACTGCTGTTAAAAGTTCTTGATTTAATTTATTTTTTTTACTACCAGATGCGTTTGCCATTTATGTCCCCCTCTTGGCATTTATATACATATAATCTTTTTGTATCACAACATTTTTTAAAAAACAACACATTTTTTATCTTTCGATTCAAAAATTTATTTTATCGTTGATGACCATTTCCTTGAAGAGGATTTGCCCCTACGCTTACAGCATTACCTGCGGTGCGCAATCTGGCTGATGCATCACCTCTTGGTTCTGAATTTTCTGCTTGATTTTGAGGTTGCGCTGCTCCCTCGCCTTGCCCTCGTGGCTCTGAAACTTCGTTTGAACCATCATGGGCCGCAGTTGCCGTTTGAGCCGGTCGTTCTGATTCCTCTCTTGAGTGATGTGCAATAAAAGCTGCTGCAACGCTTTGATCAGGCTCAGCTGAAGCTTGCGCGTTATTCCTGCTCGCAACTGCACCATTTCTTGTTAAAATTTCTTGCATTCTTCGGTGCTCAGTAGTTTGATTTGGCAAAGAAGCAATCATATCCATGGCCGCTTGCCCTTGCTTGGTGCCATTCACTTTCACACCATTATTAACCAAACATTCCACCATTGACGCTTTCCCAGATTCAATCGCCGCTTGCATCAATGTATAACCTTCTTGTTGACTGGCTGGTTCCATGTTTGCATTGCAACCATTTCGAAGCAAATGCGTCACCATCTGTTGATCGCCATTCCGAACGGCGCTCATCAGTGGAGATTCTTTTGTTTCTGGATCAATATAATTAAATGAAAACCCTGGCACTTGCGCCAAAATCCGATCAATTTGAGCTGTATTTTTCGCATGAATGGCTTCTCGAACCCGTTCTTGCCCTTGAACCACAAGGGCATCATATTCTTCTGGCGTTCCATTAAATCTGGCGCCATAAACATAGGTCATCTTGTTCCCATTCCAATCTTCATAAACCCCATGCATCTGCATATTATTACCATACCGACCAATCATTGGCACATGCGAAATCATCATCCCTTCTTCATCTAAATGAACCAAATGGCCTTTTTGCGTGGAAGAATCTCTGATCATCGCCGTCATCGGCATACCATCTGGCCGAAACTCCATCAGAATGCTTCCATATCCTGATTGAGCTGGCGTGCCACATCCCATATTAATCATTTTAATTGGGCCATAAGGGCTGTTTGAAGAAGCGGTTTCTTCAGATTTTCCCCTATCATAATAACTCACATCCCAATAATCTGTTACAACATTTTTTGGCGCCCCGCTTGGATAATATTCAATCCGGCAATTATTATTACCAAACTTTTCATAATGCGCGCTCACTTGCCCATCTGGATAAAAAGTTTCTCTTGCGCTATGGGATCCAACGCTCACTTCTGTTTGCTGTGGCGAAACACCATCCCCATAAAATTGAACCGTTACAGAAGCTTGCGCTGAGGGTTTTTCATATGTCATTTCTGTTATACGAAGGCTACTAGGGTCTTGAATTTCAATAACTTGATTATTTTCACCTCGTTCATATCTTTTATCTGAAAGAATAACTGACGTTCTTTCCCCATTTTGATCAAGAACCCATCTATTTGGATTTTGCGCATCTCTTGTAAACCCAAGCGAACTCATATGCGCTTGAACATCTCCATTTGACCCAATCCCTTGTAAAATAGTGGTTGATAATTCTTGAATTGGCGTTTCTAACACCTGTTCTTGTGGGGGATTGCCACTTGAATATCTGAAACTATCCCAAGCGCCTCTTTGTGTTGTATGCTGATATAATAAATCTCTTCGCTGTCTTGATGTTTGACTCCCTTCCATATTAGCAAAATAATCTGCCGTTTTGCCTTGGATTGGTTGCCTCATACTCCTTCCTTGATAATCAATTTCTCTGCCTCGAACGCAAACCATTGGAGGGCCATTGCGCGTTCCCATCGTTAATGTTTGACGCGCCTGTATTGGGCTTAAATCATGATAAATATCCACCCGGTTTTGGGGGTTCACTTCTCTTAACGGTGCATGAAACTCTTGAAAACCCTCTCTTGGTGATTCAATCTGATTAATATCATGATGTGAAACAACTTTTCCCTCTTCACCAATTTCTAAAACACGGCCTTTTTGTTGCTCCTCATCATATATACCAACATTTAAAAGCGTTCCATCTGGATTAAAACGAACACCAATTTGACCTGCGCCCCATTCACCAGTTCCTGCACATTGCATGGAAACATATTCTGTTGCCCCATAGGGATTTTGCGCTATTTCTGCTGGGGATCGATTTTGGTCATAATATTTAATTTCAAGTCCATTAAACTCATCATAAAAACCAGACACAGAACCACTTTGATAATATTCTATTCTTTCAAACCCATCTTCGCGAGATCGAACCATCCCATTTTCATAAAATGTTTCACTCACTAGAACAATTCCATCAACGGAAAGTTCTGTTGATACAGGGGTTGTTCTATTTGGATTTTCAACATCAAATGTTGCTTGAAACAACGTTTCATCTTCATCATTTTTTCTGCGCAACTCTATGGAAGATAAACAATATCTCTCTGTTGTAGACCCTCTTGGTTGGCGCCGTTCTAAGTTTACAACAATTTCTTGCTCTGAATTACTTCCACCAGTATAAGTAAAGCGATTTGGATTATTCGGATCTCTCTTCAAAAAACCTTGAACTTTTTGTGGGTTTTGATTCAACATTTGAACAATTTCATCAGAAACCTCATGCAAATCCATAAAAGAAGCCGTACTCTCATTTATTGGAAACAAAGTATTCGTATTTAATCTTCTTGTTTCACCACCAGCTTGATAATCAATCTGATCCCAAGATCTCCCTCTTGTTGTATTATTATAAAGTTGATTTCTAATATGAGCAACTTCTGGATCTATATTTAAATCCCTAAAGTCTTGCGTAGTAACAGCCGCATATCCAACACGATTCTGCGACACAATCGAAACAGTTCTATCATCCATAACTTGAACAAAATCCCCTGTTTCGGCAATACGTAAAGAAGATCCAGACCAATCTGAATATATTTCAGAAACAATGGGCGATTGATTTGGGTTAAATGAAGCATTTACCCCTGTATTATTCATATATCTGCGACGTGATTGCCATTTAGAATTTTGAGGCACCCCATTTTCCCATACTCGTCTATGCATAGTCGCAGAACCAGCATATTGAACAGTTCCATTTTCTGCAACACTTCTTCGATACCCTGGGGAATAATAAGCCTCTTGTCCATCACGATATCCTTCTTTATTTAAATGACATTGATAAATCATTGTGCCATCAGCTCTATAAATATCGCGAATATACCCTTCGCCTTCAGCGCGCGTATCGATAATAAACTCGCCTTGTTGCACTTGGCCAACTTGAACTTCAGGAGGCCTTGAACCAACCCCCATACGCGCAAATTCATCTGCACCAATGCCTGGTTGCCAAAAGCCTGTTCCTTGAAGCCCGGGATATCTGGATTCATAAAAAGAGCGAACTCTTGCTTCCCCTGCAATTTGAGCATCCCCCATTTCCATATCTTGACTCAATGAATAATTTCCACCAACAACATTTGAATAAGCTTGTGAATTATAAGATGCCTGCCAAGAAGTAATATTATAAGAATCTGATGGATCCAAGCCAAGCTCCGCAATTCGCATGGCCATTTTTTCTCCATCTGGTTGCATGCGAATACTGATGCATTGCGCCATTGCCATTTCCATAGAGGCCGTTTCAAGATAAAGCTCACGAGCACTAGCTTGTTCTTCTGCTGTTAGTCCTGGCGCATAAGGCACTTGCCGTTGCCCGGAATCAATCTCTGCAATAATTTGTTCACGCGCCCTTTGTTGCAATATTCCAAAATAAGGATCACGCGAATCATCCTCCTCCAACACTCTTGAGCAAATAACTGCTTCAGCTTCTGCGACTTTATCAGCCGTCATAACCGCTTCTGCCGAATAAGAGCCATCGCTTAACCACATATGATCATGGGTTTGCTGATCGTGGCGGATTTCATGCATAATGGCTGCACCCAAATCCATTGTATTTGGTGCCCCTCTTTGATTATCCAATCGAAAACTAATTCTATTTGAGCCTGAATACTGAACACCCCAAGCACTATTATCAATAAAATATTGAACATCATCTCGACCATAAGTAAAAACAACACCATTTCCTTGCCTAATCTGCGTTCTGATAATCTGCCGATATAAAGGATTCCTCTTAGCCCCATCAGCTATAATTTGGCGCACATATTTTTGCTGATCTTGCGTTAATTGAGAAATATCAACCAATGTAAAAAATTGATCCAATTCTTCTTGTGTGATTGGATTATAATCCGCATGATTTCCCGTTAACAAGTTTGATCTTGATACTTCTGCCATTGATATCCCCCATATTCCCCAATGATATATTCTTTTGTACCAAATTAAAATTTTATTTTCAACACTTTTTTATTATGTTACAAAAACGCCTCTTTTCTTAAAAGAAGCTTCACTCTTAAAATTTTCTTGACATCAAGGGCATAAAAATATATCAAAAAAATATATGTTAAAGGAGAAAAAAATGACTCAAAACCCCATGGATCCATATCAAATAAGAGCGCATATCCGCATTGAACGTTTTTTATATTTACTTTCCAAGTTTAATATGGCTATCTGTTCGGTATTGGGCGTTTTTCTTATTATGAGCATTAATTTTGATAGCCTTTATAACTCCCCCTTTTATCAATCTGTTAACCAAATATTTTTCAAACCAAAAATTTATATCTTTAGCTTGTTAATTCTTCTTTTTTCATTTTGCGTTTATAAAGGCATTAAAGCTAAAAAAGCCCTAAATCCTTTGATGCTGAGCGAGGATTGGGGGCGAATTAAATTTGAAATCTTTTTATTCTTCATTGTATATTCTATTACAATTTATTTCCACAATCACTTATTAGATAGTTTTAAATATGTGCTCCCATCAAATACAACAAATCAAACAGCGCAATATGAATCATATTCTCAACAAACAAATCCAAACTTATCCTCCAAGGAAAAAAAGTTTGAAACAGTTGAAGATGAATTCTTTTATTCAGGCGATATTGAATCCATTGAAACAGAAGATGACTCAAATGAAGAAGGCCTTGATGCCTTTAACTCACCTGAACTCACTTTTTAAAAAAATTTAGGCTTCTCAACAAAAAAAACACCGAACAAAATCGGTGTTTTTTTATGCATTCTTAGTCTTTTGTTGGATCATTCACTATCCCCACAAACACCCCATCATCAACCATAAATAAAAATGGCCGATCTGCTTTAAAAATAAAATAAGGGTCTTTTTGTTCTAATCCCCAAAATAACCCTGTATCCCCCATGATCATAGCCGTTGCAGCAGCTGCTTCTGTGCCTTCTTCATCAACTGAAATTATGCTTTTATGAACCACATCCATTAAAGTAGCGCTATTTTCACTTCCTTTAAAAACGCCTTCTTGAAAAATAGATTCAAGACCCATCTTTTTCAAAGTATCCACCATATTTTCTGGTTGATATGCCAACTTAAATTTAGGCAAATAAATTTTAACAGGCATATTTTCTAAAAAGTTTAAATAAAAGTCTTCAATTTTTAATTTTGAAAGAAACTCATTAAAATCAACACCTTCTTTTGGCAAAATAAAAGTCATATTGTGTTTAGACTTTTCCCCTTCCATATCTGAACGATAAGCTAAACGAATAGCCTGCATCTTTTCATCTTCAAAATATTCAGCTTTTCTCTTATCAAACATCATGTCAACATCAACAAAGCCCGTTGGTGTTAAAAAAGGCATTTTTCTTGTATCTTTTAGATCAAATTTTTGAAGCCAATCCGCCTTAAAATAAACAGTGTTCACCAAAAATAAATCTAATGGTTTTGTTTCTTTTTGAGGTAACAAATCTGAAATTTTACCTTCTGTTTTTTCTTCAATCCATTTATTGATCACGCTTGTATTTTCAGGAAGAAGCATTGCATCAGCATTCAAATAAGTTTTAACATCTCTTTGATATGATGGCAAAAATTGATTCCCCCAAATGCTATTTGAAATTTTCACCTGCCCATCCGATAACATATTTTCAGGGAGCTGTATGCGAAAAGAGGATTGATCAACTGAAGGATCAGAGTCATCACCCCACATCCCTTTTGGATATTGCAAAGCCCCCTTTAAAAGTGAAGTATTCAACCCATGTCCAAAAAGAGCTAAGGCTTGATATAATGAAACTGGCGAGATCACAAAATTTTTATTTTTATTAAGGTCAATTTCTTTTTTCAACCACCGTGTTTGAAAATACAAAACATCTGGCGTTGACGGAATAAAAAGATTTTTTTTAACCGCAAGAGCACTCTCTTCTTGTGTTAAAAAAGGATCTCCCCATTCTTTTTGAGTATTCGCCCTCCCCGTAAAAGAAACCAAAACCAATGAACATAACATCACACCGCATAATAAATATTTTTTCATTATTCCCCCATATGCCATACAAAAAGAATTAACACAATATAAAAGAATTAACACAACATTCAAAAACCTGTCAAGTAACAACGAATTAAAATCCCACCCCCAAAAAAACAAAAATCTTTGTAAAATACCTCATCAAAAGAAAAAAATTTTGCTTAAATCGCCTGTAAAATTTTAAATAAATAAACAAAAATATTTTTAATTT
>JAZOOQ010000012.1:0-8654 GCA_045655105.1 Alphaproteobacteria bacterium
TATAATTAAAGAATTAAATTTTATTTTATAACAAATAAAATATTCATATTTTCAATATATTATCAATGTTTTTTAAAGCTTTTATTTAAGAAAAAAACACCCCAAAAAACTTTTGGAGTGTTTTAAAATGATATCAAAAATTATTTAACGCAAGAATTTAAAGAATCCACTATTCCTTCAGCAAAAATGGTTGACATTTCATCAACTGTTTGCTGATATTTTTCATCCGAAAAACGCGGCAACACAGAACAAGAAATTCGAATTTTCAAAAAATGATTCTTATAATTCCCATATAACAACATATTTGAAATATCTTCATCTTGGCCATAAGCGCCATAAAATTTTGTTTTCCCAACCTTGATATTTTTTTTCTTTTGAACCAAAAAAGAAGCTTGATCTTTTAACAAACGTTGAATTTTAGCATTAGTTAAATGAACTTGGTTATCGCGATAAAGCTGAACTTTTGCATGGCAAAAAGAATTTTGATAGTGATAGGAATAGCCCTGTCCTTTTTGGTTTGCTTCATAATCCCAAAAGGCATCAACATATTGACTTTTTGAAAAATTCAAATCACGCATATCTTGACTAATCAAAACAACTTGAGGCAAGTGAAGCACGCAAGTTGACAGTGTTTGATTTGAAATATTTTGCGCCAAACAGCTTGAACAAACTGATGTGGCAAAAGCAAGAAACATAAAAGAATATATAAATGCCTTTTTCACAGCAAACCTCTTTTCTTAAATTTGAGTGGCAGCAATACCCCAGAAATCTTCAACTTTCAAGCTGGCGCCCCCAATTAAAGCACCATCAACATTTGGAACTGAAAGCAATTCTTTTGCATTTGAAGGTTTAACTGAACCACCATATAAAACTTTCATTGTTGAAGCAACTTCTTCACCCAACAAAGATTTGATTTCTTCGCGAATAGCCGTGTGCATTTCTTCAACATCTTGAATTGATGGCACTTTACCTGTTCCAATGGCCCAAACTGGTTCATAAGCAATCACAGTGTTTTCCCCCGTTGAAACAGAAGGAACGGATTCTTTAATTTGACGGCAAACAACTTCTAAAGCTTTGCCTTCTTCTCTTTCTTCCAATGTTTCGCCAACGCAAATCACAGGAACCAAGCCTTTTTCAATGGCATTCACTGCTTTTTCACGAACAACTGAATCTGTTTCATGGCGCATTGCTCTTCTTTCAGAATGGCCAACAATCACATGAGTTGCCCCTAAATCTTTCAATTGAGCGGCAGAAACATCACCTGTATATGCCCCAAAATCTTTTGGAGCAACAGAAACATCTTGAGCGCCAAGATAAACACCATCATGTGGCAATTCAGAAACCAATGGCAATAAATTCATCCCTGGGCAAATCAAAACATCAAAATTTCCTTTTTCTTTTGAAGCAACCTCAAAAACAGCTTTAGCCAAAGCTAAACCATCTGATTTTGTTTGATTCATTTTCCAGTTACCGGCGATTAATTTTCTTCTCATAAAACCTCCTAAAATTAAGATAAATCATATATATTTTTTTTCAATCCCTTGATAAAAAAATCCATTTCTTTGGCAGAATAGCATAAATCATTTTATTTTTCTAGCATCAGTTAAAAATTCATTTATTTCTGATATATATTCCTTAATATCAATATATTACTTAACATTCTTAAAGTTTTACTTTAACGCGATATAATATAATATGGTGTATAAATATATAATATGGTGTGTGAGATGTTGGATGTAAGGATAAATGTGCGTGGTGTGGAGTGAGGTGTAGTGAGCGAGATGTGGTGCTCTGAGTGTGAAGAGTTGTAGTGTGTGGCGTGAGATGTGGTGAGCGAGATATGGCTCTCTGGGAATGGAGTGCTGGATATGGTGAGTTGTAGTGTGTGGTGCGCATGGCGTGAGGTGTGATGAGCGAGATATGGCGCTCTGGGTATGGAGTGCTGGATGTAAAGCGAGATATGGTGCTCTGAGAATGGAGTGCTAGGTGTGGTGCGCGATATATGGCGCTCTGAGTGTGGTGCGTGTGGCGTGAGGAATATCGAGGATGATATATAATGAACAACAGATAGCGGATGAAATACGATAATTGTTTGTGTCGCGTGATTGAAGCCAGAGGTGGTTCTTGAAGTATAGAGATGCTAAAATATAATAGAGTGAGGAACGAGAAAAACAATAAAATATCAATTAAATAAAATATAAAAAAGAATACCGCCGACCTAGCGGTTGTTTTTTTTCATAAACAAATTACAAACGCTTTATTACCAGAAAATCCATTAAAGGGATTCTTAAGAATGGTTTTCTTGTTACAAAAAACCGCCTGTTAAACTTAAACAAGCGGTTTTTTATGGCTTAAAGAATGAAATTAACTTCTATCCGAAGATGATCTTGAAATTCTGCCACCTGTTGCCAACATATTATTCAACTCGGCTGAAGTAATATTTTGAGAAGAATTACCAAGCGTTCCGCCTGTTGTATTCCCATCATTTGTGTTGGTATTCGAATTAGAATTGGAATTATCATTCGTGTTTGTATTCACAGTTGCCTTTTTCTTATCATCTTTATTGAGCCAACCGCCTTTACGGAAAGCAAAGAATCCAAGCGCACCAGCCAAGGCAATACCCAATACCCACCAGATCCATTCTTGTTTATACCATGGTGTTTTTTCAGCTTCTGCTTTTGCATGAGCAATATCATTGCCTGCTTGAACAGGGTTCACCGGTTGAGGGTTCACTGGTTGAAAACCCGGATTCACTGGTTGAGGACCTGGTTGAGGAATATCCGGCGTGAATGTTTGAGTTGACACTGGGAAAACTTCCTTTAAAGGAGACATCATTTTCTTTTCGCCAGCAGACATTGCCCCTTGGAATTCAGCACCAGATAATTCGCTCAAGGCTGTGGCAATTTTGCCTTGCAACTCTTTTTTCTTGGTTTCATCTGTTTCTGTTGCAACCTTTTCAAGCAATGAAGCCAATGCCGTATACTTATTACCAAGTTTTTTGGCATTTTCATCTGAAGAAGCTTTATAATGCGTACCCAAAACTTTATAGCAACTAGCCATCAAAGCAGGATCATTAGCAACAGTTTTTAATGTTTCTGCATCTGCAGATTCCAATGCCTTGATAATATCCTCTGCTCTACCAGAAGCAATCGCTTGACGCAATTCTTGAACTTTATCTTTTGGTTTTGAATTTTCAATGATGAAATCAATTGCTGTTCTTTCTTCTGGAGATAAAGCATTATATAGAGCAACATCATTTTTAAGATCATTTAAAAGACCAAGAACTTTTGCTTCTGCTTCTGCCTTCTTTTGTGGATCTGTTGCAGAGTCTGCTTCTTTTTGAGCGTCGCGAAGTTTTTCATACACTTTTTTTAAACCAGTATTCCTTGCTTCTTTATAATATTCAAAAGACATATTAAAATAAGCTTGCCTCATTGATGGTTTATTCAATGTGCCTAATTGATTACCATTTAAATCTGCAGCAATGGCTCTGCGCGCAGCACTCATATCCCCTTTTCCATTTGCCGTTAAAGCAACTTCTAAAGCATTTTCAGCAACAGGATGTTGTGCATTATAGCGATCACGAATTAAATTAAAAACCTTAACAGCATCAGCATTGCCACCACTGGCTTGTTGTTCAGCTTTTGCCAAGATTTCATCTGTAACTTGAGGAGGTTTTGTTGGATCTTCGCCTGCGCGAGCCAACAAGGCTTCAATAACTGCCGGTTTATTTGCAGAATTATCTAATGCATAATCAAGCAATGACCCTGTTTTATCTGCCGCAATTGGGAATGAATCAATTGATAAAGAAGCAAGATCTTCATTCAACAACTTATTCATTGTTGCCACATCGCCTTTTTGAACGGCTTCTAAAAGCGCTGGAACTTTTTCTTGTTTAACATATGTGTCTAAAACAAGTTGTTTCACCTCTGCCGGCACATTTGAACTTGGGTTATTAATAAAATCAAGGGTATCTTGTTGAATTTTTGCATTTGCACCCAACATAGCCTTTACAACATCCAATCCTCTTTCTGAAGAGGCGCATCCTTGAACGGCATAAAACAATGCATTATGATTTTGGCTATCCACTTCATTGATGGATGTTTTACAAGCATCTTGTTGCAATAAGTAAAGAGTTAAATCTACTTTACCGTTTCTAGCCGCTTGCATTAAAAGAGTTGACCCCTCTGGGCCTTTAAATCCAAGGTCTGCCCCTGCATTCACAAGACTTTGAGTCATTTTTAATTGAGCATCAGCTGGAATACATGGGCTTGCAACTGCATACCACAATGGTGAAAAACCAGCACTATCTTTTTTATTTACATCAGCTTTACCTTGAATCAATGCTTGAGCGGCTTCAGCATGACCACAACGAACAGCAACCAAAAGTGGCGTTACCGTTCTTCCTGAAGCATCTTCTGTTGCTGTAAAATTAATCACTCGACCATTTTGAACTGATGGATGATACTTCACTGTGGATTCCATATTAACCGTTGCATTTTTTGCAATCAATTCATTAATCCGATCGGCATTTCCAACGCGAGCAGCTTCCATCAAGCTGTTCCATCCACTTGATTGATAAAAATGGCGATTTCCTCCAGAAAAAAATTCATTCCTCAAATTTTGAAAGTGACCATTCATATCAGAAAAATCTTTGTGTTCAAGCTCGTACTCACGATTTTCAATAACTGATGGCTTTTCAACATTTCTAGGATAAGCCCCAATTGAATACATAAAAAGATGCGCGGCCATTGTTGAATCAGGTCTGTTAAATTCAAAACCTGGTGCCTCATTACCCAACCAAACTTGGTTCACAGCCTCCATCAATTGTGCTTTTTCTTCTAGAGTCAATTCTGACCATTTACGGATAGAAACACCTTGCAAAGTACCCGTATTTTCAAAATTTTCCCAATGTTCTTCTTCATCAAAATTATCATCATCTAGCTGAGGCATATTCCCCGCATATAAGAAAGGGCATTTCATTAAAATATATCGAACGCCTGCTCTTACCTCGTCATGATCTGTATTTGCCATATCTGTCTCCTCCTAAAAAAATAATAAAAAAACTGTTATTTTAATTATAACCTTAAAAAAAAAGCTCGTCAAATGTTTTTTACATCTTTTTGAAAAATAAAAGTTTTTTAATAGACAAAAAAATATTTAAAATTTTTATTTTTTGATAATCTATTTATTTTTAAGGCAAAAAGTATGGCTTGCAAGGTTAAAATACATCTCCCATATCATTAAAAAAAGGAGAAAAAAGATGAAAAAAACACTGTTACTTGGGGTTGGGTTAATGTTTTTAAGTTATCAAGCGGTTGCTCAAAGCGCGTTAGAAGAAGCTTCTTTATTGCCCCTTGAAGGCGAAGAAAACTTGCAAGAAAACATTGCCCTCAATCAAGAGGATTTAAAAAAGTTTCATCCATATAAAGCAAAATCTGTTCATTCAAAAATTTCAAAATCAAAAAAGAGGGCCAAGCATCAAAAAGATTCAGAAGGTTCTTGGGCCAAAGAATATCAAAAAGCCAAACAGCGTTTTCAAAACAACACGGGCATCAATTATTCCCTTGATGTTTCACTTCTTGGCCAACGCGGAAGCCCAAATGGCAAAATCACTCCGTGGCAAACCCAGTATTACGGCTCTTTAAACTGGGATTTATTTCAATCTGAACGATTTGGAAGTGGCTCCATTCAAGTAGCTTATACGCTTATCAGATATTGGAACAAAAATGCTTCAATTTTGGGCAACAACATTGGCATTGCAACGCCATTAAATGATTATACTGAAAAAGCAAATTATTTTGATCAACTTTCCTATACTCAAAACTTTTCAGGGGCATTAAAATCATTAAGCGTAACGCTTGGGCAATTTCCGCTTTATAACTTTGATGGTATGGAATATAATTCAAATCAACAGATTAACTTTTTAAATGAAGCGCTTTCTCAAAATTTAACAGGCGTTTATCCAACAGCTGGTTTAGGTGGATATATCACTTGGGCACCCTCTTCCTTATTTTCTTTAACCGCTGGCGCGCAAGATGCCACAAACGTTTCAGGCAACCGTATCACAACAAAAAATTTATCCGATAAAAAATTCACTTCGTTTTTAAGTGCCAATTATTCACCCACCAATTCTTTAGGGGAATTGCAATTAAGCTTGCTTCTTTATCATCAACCAAGCGTTGAAGAACAAACGGGAAAAGCTTATGGTTGGAGCTTTAACATTCAACAAAACATTGGCACAAAATGGGCTGTTTTTGGGCGGGCAAATGGCGTGAGCCACGCTTTAACGGGATTTAATCAATCTTATGTTTTAGGAGGCGTTTATAATAATCCCTTTAACCGAAACATGCTGGATCAAATTGGCTTGGCCTATGCGCTAAACAAGGTTGATAAACAAGCAATGCAAAGCAATAGGAATTGGGAAAATGTTTTAGAAGGATATTATTCCTTTGGCATTGGCTCTACGCTGATTATCACGCCAGATATTCAATTTTATATTAATCCAGCGCTGAATAATAAAAGCCATACGGCAACTGTTGCTTCCATCAGAGCCACATTTATGTTTTAACGCATGATTGATAAACTGATTAAACTTTTAAGCTTTTTCTTTTTTTTGTTTGGGCTTTATATGGTTTATAAAGAAATAAAGCTGATTGGAAGCGAAAAGATTTTTGCTGGCCTAAATAACACCTCTCTTTTCATTTTGGTTTTAGGTTCTTTGGCAACGATTTTTAACTTTATTATTCTTTCATTTTATGACCGCTTGGGGCTTTTATATTTAAAGAAAAAGCTTTCTTTTTTAAAAACACTTCAGCTATCAGCGCTTAGTTTTGCCGTCAGCAATTTAGCAGGCCACACCTATGCTTCAGGGGGCGCAATCAGATATTTATTTTTGCGCCCGCTTGGATTTAAGAAAAAAGAAATCCTTTTATTGGTAACGCTTATTTCTCTTTTTTCAATTTTTGGCTTATTGGGAACGCTTTTTTTAGCGCTTTTACTTAAAGTTTTATTTGTTGTTCCAATTCAATGGCATCATCCCTTGATTCTTTATTTTTCTAGCATAGGCATTTTAATGTTTTTTCTTCTTTATTTTAAGCTGGATTCACAAAAAGAAAAAACCTTTCAAATTAAAAATGAAAAAATTTTGCTCCCTCAAAAGACCCTCAGTTTTAAAGGGCTTTTGGTTGGTTGTTTAGATCTTTTAAGCTTATTTTTGGTGTTTTATATTTTTTTAAACTTACCTGATGCCAATTTTTTAAGCGTTTTTATTGCTTTTATCTTGGCTTCTTTTCTTGCCTTTTTATCGCAAGTTCCTGCTGGCATTGGGGTTTTTGAAAGCTCCTTTTTAAGCCTTTTTCCCCATACCCTACCCCAAAAAGAAAATATTTTATTGGCCTTTATTCTTTATCGCTTGATTTATTATATTCTTCCCTTTTTAATCTCGAGCAGTTATTTTTTGATTCAAAAATTAAAAACTAAAAAAAAATAAATAAAAAAAGAACCACTTAAAAAAGTGGCTCTTTTCTTTTAAGGCAAATTATAACGTTAACAACTTATGCGAAAAAGCATAAAGCGCAATGAGTGCTGTTGCCAAAAGAATCACACATAAGGCTTTTTCAGATTCATTAAACATTTTAAGCCCGTTTGGCGCTGTTTCATCCGCAAAAAACCTTGCCCCTTGCTCATGCCGGCTGATCATATAAAGCGGAATGCCAAGTGCAATGAAAATCACCGCCATTAATAAATATGAAAGACCTGCGGCATAAATGAGCCATAAGGCATAAATCGATCCCAAAAAACCAGTAATCAATGCTGAAAACCTTGTGATTCCTGCTTTTGAAAGGAATTCATGATCTTCGCAAATCTTCCATAAATAAAGCGCGCTCATAAAGTAAGCCGGTAACACCATAACGCCCGTGATGGAAAGCATGGTATTCCACGCATTATTTGAAAAATAAACAAGCATCATCACCAATTGCATTAAAAAGCTGGTTACCCATAAAGAAACTTCTGGTGAACCATTTTTATTTTCATCTGCAAAAACTTTTGGAAAAGCCCCATTTTTGGCCATGGCATGAGGCATTTCCGCCACAATCATGGTCCAAGAAAGCCAGCTAGCTAAAATGGCAACAATCATGCCGATATTCATTAAATAGGCACCCCCTTTGCCGATCACATGTTCAAGCACGCCGGCCGTTGATGGGTTGGGAATTTGAGCCAACTGAGCTTGACTTAAAAGACCAAATGGCAAAACAGAAAGCAACACATAAATAATTAAACACCCCAAAAATCCAATTAAAGTTGCCTTACCTACATCTGATTGATTTTGAGCTCTGCCTGATAAAACAACAGCGCCTTCAATCCCAATAAAGGCCCACAAAGTTACCAACATAGTGTTTTTAATTTGATCAGCAATGCTGCCCAATTTATCATCCACACCCTGCCCCCAAAAATCAAAGTCAAACTTATCAAAATTAAACACGGCCGCTGAAATGATGATAAACAACACCAGTGGAACAATTTTAGCAATGGTGACAACCAAATTAATAAAAGCTGCTTGTTTCACCCCTCTTAACACCAAAAAGTTAAAAAACCAAATTAAAATTGAACCGCCTATAATGGAATTTAAATTATTTCCTCCTTGAAAAACC
>JAZOOQ010000013.1:0-19385 GCA_045655105.1 Alphaproteobacteria bacterium
CCCTTTTAACCATTTTTTCTCGCCACTAGCTTATTATTTATTTTTATGAAATTTGGAAATGAAGTTTTAAGTGAAAGGAAATAAAAAAGCCCTCATGAAAGAGGGCTTTTTTGTTGGGTTATTTCAAAACTTAATCAAGAGCTTTACCATAGTATGCATCTAAATATAAGTCTTTGATTTCTGAAATAAGTGGGTAACGAGCATTACATCCTGTGCATTGATCGTCAAATGCTTTTTCAGATAATGTGTCAACACAAGCCAAGAAAGCTTTTTCATCAACCCCAGCATCTTTAATTGCCATTGGAATATTGATTTCAGCTTTTAATGCTTGAATTGCATTGATTAAGCATTGAACTTTAGCATCATCATCCCCAGCTTTAACACCTTCTGTTAATCCCAAGATATCAGCAAATCTTGCATAACGGGATTTAACAAATGGGTATTTATATTGAGGGAATGTTCCTTGTTTTGTTGGAGCATCTGTTGCATTATATTTAACAACATATGGTAACAATAAGGCGTTTGCCAAACCGTGAGCAACATGGAATTCACCGCCCAATTTGTGAGCCATTGAGTGGCATAAACCCAAGAATGAGTTTGCAAATGCTTGACCAGCTAATGTGGCTGCATAGTGCATTTTTTCACGAGCTTTTGGATCTTCTGCACCATTTTGATATGAACGAGCCAAATATTTAAAGACCAAACGAGCAGCTTCTAAAGCTTGACCATCAGATAAGTTATTTGCAAAAATAGAAGTATATGCTTCTAATGCGTGTGTTAAAACGTCAATACCTGAAAAAGCTGTTAAACCTTTTGGCATGCTCATTGCTAAATCTGGATCAACAATGGCCATGTTTGGTAAGATTTCATAGTCTGTAATTGGATATTTTTGATTTGTTTTATCATCTGTAATAACAGTAAATGGAGTTACTTCAGAACCAGTTCCAGATGTTGTTGGAATAGCAACCATTTTGGATTTTTGACCCATTTTAGGGAATTCAACAATCTTTTTACGAATATCCATAAAGCGCATTGCAATATCAGAGAATTTAAGTTCAGGGTGTTCATACATGAGCCAAACGATTTTTGTTGCATCCATTGGAGAACCGCCACCAACAGCAACAAAAACATCAGGTTCAAAACGACGAACTTGTTCCAAAATAATATCGATTGTGGATAAGTCTGGATCTGGTTTAACTTGATCAAATACTTGATAGCTCATGCCATTCTTTTCTAAAACGCCAGCAATTCGTTCTGTAACGCCAATTTTTGTCATTGTGCTATCTGTAACGATAAATGCTTTTTTGTGACCTTGTAATTCTGCCAATGCAAAATCAAGACATCCGCGTTTGAAATAGATTTTTTCTGGTGTTTTGAACCACAACATATTTTCGCGACGTTCGGCAACTGATTTAACGTTCATTAAATGTTTTACTCCTATGTTTTCGCTGACGGCATTTCCGCCCCATGAACCACAACCCAATGTCAATGATGGTGCTAATCTAAAGTTATAAAGGTCACCAATAGCGCCTTGTGAAGCAGGCATATTGATAAGAGTTCTAGCTGTTGTTAATGTTTTTGAGAATAAGTCAATTCTATCTTTATTTTTTTCAGAGGTGTATAAAACAGATGTGTGTCCTGCACCACCTAAAACAATAAGTTTTTGAGCTTTTTCAACTGCTTCTTCAAAAGTTTTTGCTTTGAAAAACCCTAAAACTGGAGAAAGTTTCTCATGAGCAAATGGATTTGAATCTTCAATCTTATCAGATTCAGCAATTAAAATTTTTGTTGAAACAGGAACTTTAATTCCAGCCATTTCAGCAATTTTATGTGCAGGTTGACCAACGATGCCTGCATTCAATTTGCCGTCAACAAAAATAACATCTCTTAATTTTTTACGATCTTTTTCAGAAACAAAAATGCATCCACGTTTGATGAATTCTGCTTTAATGTCCTCGTAAACGCTTTCAAGAGCAACAATTGCTTGTTCCGAAGCACAGATCATGCCATTATCAAATGTTTTACTCATAATAACAGAGCTGACAGCCATTTTAATTTCAGCTGTTTCATCAATGATAACAGGCGTGTTCCCAGCGCCAACACCAATAGCTGGTGTACCTGAACTATAAGCAGCTTTTACCATGCCTGGGCCACCTGTTGCCAAGATAAGAGAAATATCTTTGTGTCCCATTAAGTAGCCTGTGATTGCTGGAGTGATTTCATCAAGCCAACCAATAATGCCTTCTGGAGCGCCAGCTTTAACAGCAGCTTCTAATACAATTCGAGCAGCATTATTTGTGCATCCTTTTGCACGTGGGTGTGGAGCAAAAATGATACCATTTCTTGTTTTTAAAGAAATAAGAGCTTTAAAAATAGCTGTTGATGTTGGATTTGTTGTTGGAACAATACCAGCAATTAAACCAACTGGTTCAGCAATTTTCATAAAACCATGTTCGGCATCTTTACAGATAACACCACATGTTTTTTCATTTTTATATGAGTTGAAAATATATTCAGCTGCAAAGTGGTTTTTAATCACTTTATCTTCAATGATACCCATTCCTGTTTCTTGAACAGCTTGTTTTGCAAGTGGAATACGAGCTGAACATGCAGCAACAGATGCTGCTCTGAATATTTCATCAACTTGTTCTTGAGAATATGTTGCAAATTCAGATTGAGCTTTTTTAACTTTTGCAACAATCTCATCTACAACTTTTTTTTGTTCTTCTGTTATATCTGCCATAGATCCTCCGTCATAAAATTTTCACATTTCAAAAAAAGTATACGAATTTTTTTATAATAAGCAAGTTTTTTCTTTGTTTTTCATAGAAAAAAACAAAAAGGCATACACGAGGAATGTATGCCTTTTTTAGATGCAAAAAAAACTATTTTGAAACAATAACCATTGCTTCACGCAAAACTCTGTCTCCAGCGATAGTGTAACCTGATTGAAGTTCTTGAATAATTGTTCCTGGTTCTTTCGTGTCATCATCAATTTCTTGAATAACTTTGTGTAAATTAGGATCAAAAACAACGCCAAGAGCAGGCATTTTTTGAATTGTGTTATGTTCAAATGCCGTTGTAAGTTGTTTTTGCGTCATTTCAACACCTGTTAGAAGATTTTTTAAAAAAGAAACACATTCGTTATTGCCTTCTTGTTCAAGCTTTTCAATGCCAGTTTTTGCATGATTAATTGCCCCAGTTAAACAATCATCAACGTTTAATAATTCTTTTGCAAAAGAAACAATGGCATATTTATGGGCTTTTTCAATATCGATTTGTGTTCTTTTTCTTAAATTTTCCATTTCGGCTTGAGAACGTAAAGCTAAATCTTTCCATTTTTGGATTTCTTCTAATAATTGTTCAGTTGAATTTTCTTGAGAAGCATTTTTGTGTTCCACTTCTTCAACGGGAGAAGCATTATTTTTTAAAATATTCTCTTCCTGTTGTTCAGCTTTTTTTTCTTTTTTATTCATTCAATATAACTCCATGCTTTTTTATCAAAACGAATATGCATATATGTAGATGTTTTTCTTTAAAAAATCAAGAGGGAGGGGTGATACTTTTTAAAAAAAGGTTGATTTAAAGGCTGAAAACAACTATAATTCGAAGCAAATAAAGAAACAAGGAGAAAGATATGCAAAGACCATCAAAAAGACAACCAAATGAACTAAGACCTGTTTCACTTGAAATTAATGTAAATAAACATGCCGAAGGTTCTTGTTTGATTAAAGCAGGGGATACACAAGTTATTTGCACAGCAACGGTTGAAGAAAAAGTTCCAACATGGCTTAAAAATTCCGGTCAAGGTTGGGTTACAGCTGAATATGGAATGATTCCAAGAGCAACAGGAACGCGTGTTGATCGTGAAGCTAAAAAAGGTCAATCTGGTAGAACACAAGAAATTCAACGGTTGATAGGTCGGGCATTAAGAGCTGGAATTAATTTAAGAGCCATTGAAAATATTAATATCAAAGTTGACTGTGATGTAATTCAAGCGGATGGGGGAACCAGAACAGCTTCTGTTACTGGTGGTTTTGTTGCGCTTTATTTAGCCTGTCAAAAATTATTGGCTCAAGGAAAAATTAAGGCTATGCCTATCACAAATTTTATCGCTGCAATTTCTTGTGGTATTTTTCAAGGTGTTCCAGTTTTAGATTTAGATTATTTAGAAGATTCAAATGCTGAAACGGATTCAAATTTTGTGATGACAGATAAGGGAACATTAATTGAAATTCAAGGAACAGCTGAAAATGGATCATTCACACCTGAAGAATTTACAGAGCTTTTAAAACTTGCTCAAAAAGGTGTGAATGAATTGATTGAAAAACAAAAAAATGTATTAGGGGTTAAATAAATGAGAAAAGCAATTATTTTTGCAACGCATAACGCTCATAAAATTGAGGAGGTTGGTGCTATTTTATCTCCACTTGGTGTGCAAGTTATAGGTGGAGATGAATGCAATTTACCTGATGTTGAAGAAACTGGAAAAACCTTTGAAGAAAATGCTCTTATTAAAGCTTTGGCGGGAGTTAAATTTTTAGGTCGTCCTGTTTTAGCAGAAGATGCAGGCTTATCTATTGAAGGATTGGATGGGGCTCCTGGTGTTTATTCTGCTCGTTTTGCGCAATCTCATGGTGGATATGAAGAAACGTTTAAATATATTGCTAATTCATTAAAGGATAAATCAAAAAAAGCCTATTATACTAGTGTGATGGTTTTGGCATTTAGTGAAACAGAATATTATGTTTTTAAAGGATACATGCATGGTCAAATGGCTGATGTTCCATCAGGAACAAATGGTTTTGGATATGATCCAATGTTTATTCCAGATGGATTTGATGTCACTTTAGGTCATATTGATGCTGATGTTAAAAACAAAATTTCGCATCGTTCAAAAGCTATTCAACAAGTTTATGACTTTTTAGCAACGCGAGAATAAATATTTAACTACAAAAAAATCCCCGTTATTTTCTAACGGGGATTTTTCTTATTCAGCTACAATATCAGATTCTTTTAAATCAGCTTCGTTTTTAATATGAAGGACGCGTTGAGGGAATGGAATGTTAATATTGCGTTCCCTGAATTTTTCAACAATTAAAGTATAAACCTCTGTTTGAATAGAAAGTTTATTTCCAACATCTGAAATATAAAAACTTAATCTAAAGTTTAAGCTATTATCTGCTAATTCTAAAAAGGCGACATATGGGTTTGGAACTTGCAAAATATTTTTTGTTTCGTGAACACATTCAAGTAAAGTTGATTTAACAAGAGCGATATCGCTATCATAATCCACTCCAACTAATAAATCAACGCGAGCTTGTTTATTTTTATATGTCATATTAATTAAACTTGTGGATAACAATGTTGCATTTGGAATAATCACATTGGATTTGTTAAATGTTTCAATTTGTGTTGAGCGCATATTAATTTGTTTGACAATACCTTCATATTGGTCAACTAAAATCCAGTCACCAATTTTAAAGGGGCGTTCAAACAACAATATGATTCCTGATACAAAATTATTAACAACATTTTGAAGCCCAAGACCTGCACCTAAAGAAAGAGCGCCAGCAGCAATGGCTAATCCTTTTAAACTACCGCCCATAACGCTTAAGCCTACAATAAATGCAAGAATAGTTCCAACAAAACCAACCAGCGCTGCGATTGATGTTTTAACGCCAATATCAAGATCAAAAACTTCAGATAATTTTCCTTCTGCCAAGCTATTTTTAATGGTTTTAAAAATGGCATGTGTAGTAAAGAAGGCAATTAATCCTAATAAAATAGAGGTGATAGATACATGCATATCTCCGATATTAAATCCAACTAAAATCTTTTTGATATTTTGAAGCATGATATCAACAGAAACCCCCCAAATTGCCAAAATGCATAAAGAGATAAATCCGCCAACAAGAGGAATTGTTATGATATTAAAAGTGATTTCAAGACGTTTAAGTTTATATTTTGTAATACGTAAATTTTTTCCAAAGAATTTTTTGTGAATGATTTGATGAAAAATAACAAAAATGAATTTTTGGAAAATATATCCAATGGTAATGAACATAATACTGACAATAAATCTATTATAAATATATTCAGCAAGTTTGACATATCCATTCATTGAATAACAAAGAACAATAAAACTTCCTAAGGAAATAAGAAGTGCTAATTTTGAAGATAAGGACAAGCCTTGAATTTCTTTTTCGTTATTTAATTCTTCGTCAGTTAATGTTTTATTATTATAAAGTAAATTTAAAGAAAGAAGAATAATACAGGCAGATTTAATGAAGTTATTTACCATTTTAATGGCATAAATGGTTTCTGTAGAAGCAGCAAGCTTTTGCGCTGCTACATGTAAAAATGAAAAGAATGAAAGAATAATAATTGTGTAAACTAACGTATGATATATTTTTAAAGCTCTTTCATTGCTTACTTCAATTAATCGCCATTGAGGTTTTTGAGGTGTAAATAAAACACTAGCGATTCCTGTAAAAAAGAAGAGATATATTAAATAATGAGCCAAAATATCAATTAATGTTCCAAATTGGCCAACTAAAAAATCTGGATTTTGTGAGCGCCAGAATAAAAATGCAATCGGAATAGCTGTTGGAACAACAACTCTTGCTAAAACCATAAATAATCCAGCTTTAACTTTTTGTGTGTATGTTGGTTTTTCAATTGGCAAATCATATCCAAGTTTCTTGCGAACAAAAACATTAAGAATAACCGCAAAGAAAAGAGCGCTAACAGCCCAAAACAATAAGGAGATTAAGTGATAAATAATATCTTTTTGAACATCATGATTTTGTTCTTGATACCAGGAAAGAGGGTGTTGTAATAAATGCAATAAAAAGGCACCAAAATTAAATAATGCTATTGATAGTTCTTTAAAATCAAAAATTGATGCCTCTTTAATCATTAATATTTCTAAAAGTCCTTTTGTTCTTAATGAAGCAATTTTTTGATTAAGAGTATCAATTTGAGTAAGTGCTAAATCTGTTTTTGAAATTTCAGCTTTCACAGTTTCTATTTCTTTGGTAAACTCAGCCCGCTGCTTTGCAATTTCTACAGTCTCTTGTTCTCCTTCGTGAAGTTCACCTAAGGCTGTTACTTTTTTTTGAAGGTTTGATAATTCTTCAGTTGCATTTTCTTTTTTTAGTTGTAAATCACTATAATAGGTGTTTAGCTCTTTAATAAGTGATAAGGATTTATTTTTTAAAAGTGTATTATCCGAAATATTTTTTTCAATTTTTTGAAGGTTTTTTGTGATTTCAGAAATAGATAAAACCTGTTTTTCCGGAGTTAGAGTATTAATTTGTTGAGCAAAAACAGGGGCGCAAATTAAGTTTAAAAAGAAAATAATTGAAAAAATAAATCGTAACATTTTTATATCCTTATACAAGTAAAAGTAGTTGATTTATTTATAAATATAAAAAAATAAACTGTCAAGATTGATTCTGTTTTTTTAATGAGAATAAATGTTGAAATATAACTTTTTTAATGATATATTCATAAAAATATGAAGAAAATAAATATAAAATGTTTGAAGTGTGGTGAGTCACATTTTGTTAAAAATGGAACAGTTTTTGGATCTCAACGATATAAATGTAAGGTTTGTGGTTATCAATTTACAAAGCTTACACCTGCTGGAAAATCCATATTTATCAAATTGATAAGTCATGCTCTTTATTTGTCTGGTATGTCTATGCGCCAAATAGCTCCAATTGTGGGGGTAACAGGTCAATCTGTTGCTAGATGGATGAAAAAATGGCATCCTGCATATATGAATGAAATAGGAGATAAAAGTCAAATTCTTGAAGTGAAAGCAAAGGATTTGGCTCAAAAAATGAATTTAAATTCAGAAGATGATTTAAGAATTGTAAGCACTAAATTGCCTTCTGGTGCTGTTTTTCACGCTGTGATACAGTTTTGTTCTAAAGATGAAAAATCATTAAAAGAGTGACGGGTTTGATTTTAAGCTTGATTTCTTTCATTTTTTTATATAAATTTTGCCATATTTTTTATATATAAAAAGGGTTTTCTATGAAAGTTAAAAAGATTAAAAATTCCAAAATTTGGAGAAAAGTTTTTTATGCTGTTTTGTTTATGGCGTGTGGTTGGTATTTACATGGGATGATGGTTCCAAGTTCAATGGGTGGTAACGGCAATCAAACGCCATATGTTTTGGTAAAAGAATTAACAACAAAAAATATCGAAGCACGGAAAAAGTATATTGCTGAAGTTGAAGCCGTAAACAGCGTAGATATTATCCCTCAAGTCTCTGGATATTTACAAGAAATTTTATTCAAGGATGGGGCGTTTGTTAACCAAGGAGATAAAATTTTTGTTATTGAACAACAACAATATTTATCGAATTTAAAATCAGCAGAAGCGCGTCGATGGGAACTTCAAAAAGAATATGAACGAATTAAAAAATTGCACGAAAGTGGAGATGCTGCTGAAAAAAAATTAGAAACAGCTTTAAGTCAACTTGTTCAAGCAGAAGCCGATGTTGAACGTGCAAAATTAGATGTTGAACATTCGGAAATTAAATCTCCAATTTCTGGTTATATTGGAAAAACTCTTGTAACCAAAGGAAATTTGGTAAGCCCAAACACTCAAAAATTAGCTCGTATTGTTCAAGTTAATCCAATTCGTATTGCCTTTTCTGTTACAGATAAAGAGCGCTTTAATTTTATGGAAAAAATGAAAAAAAGTGAAGAAATGTTTGTTGATATTGTGTTGCCAGGAGGTACAGTTAAGACTGTAAATGCAAAAGAATTATTTGCAGGTAATGAAGTGAATGCGCAAACTGCAACAATTCCAGTTTATCTTGATATGGAAAATAGTGATAATGCATTAGTTCCTGGTAATTATGTGGATATTTATTTTAGACATTCGTTAGGTTCAAATTCACTATTGGTTCCTCAGTTAGCTTTAGCGGCTGATGTTCATGGAACTTATGTTATGACGGTTTCTGATGATGGAATTGTTGAACAAAAATATATCCAATTAGGGGCAATTTATGAAGATATGCAAGTTGTTTTATCGGGGTTAAATCCTGATGATAAGGTGATTGTTCAAGGTCTTCAAAAAGTAAAAAGCGGTATGAAAGTTCATGTTACCCTTGTTGATGTGAAAAAATAAAAAGGAGAGGGTAAAATGTTTGCAGGCTTTTTTATTCAACGACCAAGGTTTTCTTTCGTTATTTCAATTGTTATTGTTTTAATCGGATTAGTGGCCTTATTTAAACTTCCAATTGCTTTATACCCAGAAGTAACACCACCAGAAATTTCTGTTCGTGCAAATTATCCTGGTGCAAGTGCAGGGGTAATTGCTAAAACAATAGGGGTTCCATTGGAAGATGAGATCAATGGTGTTGAAGATATGCTCTATATGAAGTCAACATCTGAAGATGGGGTTTATAATTTAAAGGTTACATTTAAAACAGGTATCGATCCAGATATTGCGCAAGTTAAAGTTCAAAATAGAATTCAACAAGCAACACCTAAGTTGCCTCAAGAAGTTACAAGGCAAGGGGTGTCTGTTAAACGAGAATCATCTAATGTTTTGGGCTTTGTTGTTTTTATGTCTCCAGATGGAACTTTAAATGATCAAGAAATTGCGAATTATATTTATAACAATGTTGAAAGAGCATTATCAAAAGTTCCAGGTGTTGGTGGTGTAACCGTTTATGGTTCAAAACTGAGCATGCGTGTTTGGATGAACGCTGATAAAATGGCATCATTAAGATTATCAGCTGATGATGTTTATAAAGCAATTTCTGCGCAAAACTATCAGCCTTCATTGGGGAAGGTTGGTGCTAGCCCAACAAAAGCATTGAATCCAATGGTGTATACTCTTCAAACAAGAGGAAGAATGGAAACACCTGAAGAGTTTGAGCAAATCATTATAAGAACGGCTGCTCAAGGTGGATTGGTGCGTTTAAAAGATATTGCAAGGGTTGAAATTGGACAAGAAAATTATTCAATCACAGGGTTATATAATGGAAAACCATCTATAACAATGTCTGTTGCTTTATCTTCAGGATCAAATGCTCTTGCAACAATGGATAATGTTAAAAAAACATTAGAAGAGCTTTCAAAATCATTCCCAAAAGGATTGGAATATAAATTGGGATATGATTCAACAAAATATATTGACGCATCTGTTGAGGAAGTTGTTTTCACTTTATTATTTACCTTGATTTTGGTTATAGGTGTTTGTTATTTCTTTTTGCAAGATTTTTATTCAACACTTATTCCATCATTAACAATCCCTGTTTCAATTTTAGGAACATTTGCCGTTATTTTAGCATTGGGGTATAGTATTAATATGTTTACACTTTTTGCATTGTTACTAGCCATTGGATTGGTTGTGGATGATGCAATTGTTGTTGTTGAACGTGTTGTTCATTTAATGCAACATGAAAATATGAACTCTTATGATGCCACTTGGAAAGCAATGGGTGAAATTTCAGGCGCGTTAGTCGCTATGAGTTTGGTGTTGCTTGCTATTTTTGTTCCTGTTGGATTTTTAGAGGGAATTGTGGGGCAAATTTATCAACAATTTTCTGTTACAATTTCAACAGCAATTTTATTTTCATTGTTAAATGCGTTAACATTATCACCAGCATTATGTTCCTTGCTTATTAAGAAGATAAAACCACGTAAAAAAGGATTTTTTGCAAATGTGAATAAACAAATTTCAAAAATCATTCGTTTTTATGCTTTAGTTGTTTCAATAATCGCAAAAAAAATACCAGTCATTATAACGATTTTTGTTTTACTTTGTGGATTAGGATACGTTTTATTTTCTGTATCAAAAACTTCTTTTATTCCAAGTGAAGACCAAGGGGTGATTGTGATGAGTATGCAATTACCTGAAGGTGCTTCTAAAAAACGCACGCATGAAATGATGGATAAGGCAAATGAAATTATCATGTCTGAAAAAAGCGTTGATGGTGTTTCAAATGTTGTTGGGTTTAGTATGCTTTCAAATAGAGGTGAAAATGTTGCCATGGCATTTATCGTTTTAAAACCATGGGGTGAAAGACCAGAGGCTTCTGAATTTTCAACTGAAATTTTAAATCGTTTAAGAGCAAAAACAGCAAGTCTTCCAGAAGCAGAATTTCAATTTTTTGAAATGCCTGCAATCCCAGGTCTTGGGTCAGTAGGTGGGCTTGATATTCGTTTGCAATCTAAAGAAAGTATTGATTACCAAAAATTAGATGCTTCTTTACAAGGATTTTTAGGAAAAATCAATCAACTTCCAAGCATTCAATATGCCTATACAACTTTTAATTCTAAAACCCCAAACATTTATTTGGAAATTGATCGAGTGAAGGCAGAAAGTATGAAAGTTCCAATTGGGAATATTTTTGATACAATTGAAAGTTATTTGGGTTCTGCCTATGTTAATGATATTAATATTGGAACTCAAGTAAATAAAGTTATGCTTCAGTCTGATTGGAAATATCGTCAAGGTATAGAAAGTATTAATGAATTATATGTCTTGAATGAAAATGATGAAAGGGTTCCTTTAAGGGGATTGATTGAGCTTAAAAAAGTTTTGGCTCCTAGGTCTGTTGAAAGATATAATCAATATCCTGCTGCTGGAGTCACAGCTGTTCAAAAACCAGGTGCCAGTACTGGTCAGGCAATGAAAGATGTTGAAAGTTTGGTGAAGGAATTGCCAAAAGGATATGATATTGCATGGTCAGGCATGAGCTTTCAGGAAAAAAATTCAAGTGGACAAGTTGGGTATCTTTTAGCATTTGCGATTGTCTTTGCCTATCTCTTTTTGGTTGCTCAATATGAAAGTTTTATTGTTCCAATTCCTGTTTTGCTTTCACTTATTGTGGCGATTAATGGTGCCATGTTGGGTCTTTTCTTTTCTGGTCTTTCTTTAAGTATTTATGCTCAATTGGGTTTAATTTTGCTTGTTGGATTAGCCAGTAAAAATGCAATTTTAATTGTTGAGTTTGCAAAAGAAGAACGCTTAAAAGGAGCAACAATTGTGAATGCTGCATTAAAGGGATTAAGAGAAAGATTTAGAGCTGTTTTAATGACAGCATTTTCATTTATTTTAGGTGTTTGGCCGATGGTTGCAGCAACAGGGGCAGCCGCTGCGAGCAGACGCGCCATTGGTGTTCCTGTTTTTTGGGGAATGTTGATTGGCACTATTGTTGGACTTTTTGTTATCCCTCTTTTTTATGTTTTGGTTCAAACTCTTTTTGAAAAATTTGAAAAACGATATAAAAAGAAAACCAAATAAAAAACAGATGGTTATAAAATAAAAAAACGGTTCTTAAAAAGAGCTGTTTTTTTGTCTTGATTTTTTACAAAAAAGATGTTTAACTAATCAAAACAAAATGGAGGACAAAGTGGCGATTATTAATGAAACAGACTTAAATTTTCAAAATGCGCTGTCGGTTATTCCTGCGGCGCAAAGTTTTGTTTTGCCGATCCCTTCTTTGAATAGTGGGACCGGTGTTTTTGCTTCTAAAGGGGGAAAATCATCAACAAAAGATCTTGTTTTTTTAAATGCAAAAGATAAGTCATGGCAAACGGTTCAATCCGATGGGGAAGGGGTTGTTGTGATCAATGATGTTTCGCCTGTTCAAGGTAAGGCACTTTTAAAAAAAGTGATGCAATTATCAAATAATCAACCGGATAAATTAGATAAAGATAAAATTAAGCTTTTTTTAAAATATACACATGCACTTGGATTAACAGATGTTTCTCAATCAAATAAAAAAGATGTTGCTGATAAAATGAATTTGATTGAAGTATGGGACACGGGTTTTGAACAATTAGGATTTCATAAATATAAAAACAAATCATCTGCACAAGCTATTCGTTTTTTAGGCGCTGTTACTTTTAGCAATCCTAAACTTTCAAAACACGCATATGATAATGGATGTATTGTTGTGAAAGATGAAGGAAAGATTTCTGTTGTGAAACCAGATGTGTTTTTAAAGAGTTACACAAAGCCAAATGGCTCACCGATAACTCTTTTTGATGTTCCTATGCGATTAACATCTTCGCAGTATATGGGAATGTTAAATAATAAAGAAAATGCAGGTTAAGATGGATAAAAAAAGAGAGTGTTAACTCTCTTTTTTTGTTGTATAAAAGAAAACCACCAGCGAAGCCGGTGGTTTCCTTTTACTACTAGAAATGATATTTAGCTTTGATTATGCCAGAGTGATTTTGATAATCTTTTTTAAATCCACCTAAATAATCCAAACTTAACTCAATGTTATCAAGTGTTGCAGAAACACCCAGGCCCGTTTCAATTCCAAAACGATCTAAACTTTCACCTTTAACTTGATAACAATCTTCTTCTAAGAATGATGTGGTTGCAGTAGAATTATTACTAATTGTTTAAGGTGTTGCTTATGGTTTCACCTAAAAGGTATATTATTTTATGTTTAACTAGATAGCATAAATGAATATTTACTTTTACTATTTAATTTTTAATCGTTGTTTTAATAAAAAAATGGTTGATTTAAACTGTTCTTAAAATAAATCGGCCTTTTGTTATTTTTTTTTGATTTAGATAGAAGTTGTTTAATTATATAACTTTGTTCATACAATTATTTATACTTGATTTTTTAGATTGAGACAGATATAGTGAACAAAGAGTAAACTATTTAATTAAGGTTTAAAATTATGGGAAAAAAATCTGAAACAAATATACCAGTTATCACCCCATTTATTGAATTTGTGAATAAATTAGGGCGGGTTGTCTTGGCTTTTTTTAGAAGTGCAGGTTCGTTGGGAATTTTTGCGGCTGAAACAATTTATCATTGTGTAACGCCACCTCTTTATTTTAAAGCTCTTTTAAGACAACTTGTTGAAATAGGTTTTTATTCATTGCCTGTGGTTGCTTTAACAACATTATTTTCTGGTATGGTTATTGCTTTGCAAACATATAGTGGTTTTTCGCAATTTTCGGCTGAGGGTGCTGTTTCTTTAGTTGTTCTTGTTGCAGTTACAAGAGAGTTGGCTCCTGTGATGGCTGGGCTTATGGTTGCGGGGCGTATTGGTGCGGCAATGGCAGCTGAAATTGGAACAATGAGGGTTACTGAACAAATTGATGCACTTTCAACTTTATCAACAAATCCAATAAAATATTTAATTGTTCCCCGCGTGATTGCTGGTGTTCTTATGCTTCCGATTTTGGTTTTGATCGGGGATATTATTGGTATTTGTGGCGGATATATGATTGGTGTTTCAAAATTGGATTTTAATGCAACAACATATCTTGTGAGCACTTGGGAATATTTAAAACCAATGGATGTAATCTCAGGGTTAACCAAAGCAGCTGTTTTTGGTTTTATTATCACTTTGCTTGGATGTTATAATGGTTTTAATTCAAAAGGTGGAGCTCAAGGTGTTGGGCAAGCAACAACAAATGCCGTTGTTTCTTCAAGTATTTTAATTTTAATTTTCAATTATATTTTAACAGAAGTTTTCTTCGCTGTTTAAGGATAAAAAAAGATGGCTGAAACAAAAGAGCAAATAAAATTAAAATTGGTTAATGTTCATAAATCTTTTGGAAATAAAAAGGTTTTATCCGGTGTTGATTTGGAAATTAAAAAAGGCGAATCTCTGGTGATTATTGGCGGATCTGGAACAGGTAAATCTGTTACATTAAAATGCATTTTGGGGCTTTTAAATCCAGATAAAGGATATGTTGAAATTGATGGAAAACGATTAGATAAACTTTCAAAAAAAGAACAAGAAAAAGTGCGTTCACAAATTGGTATGCTTTTCCAAAGTGGCGCTTTATTTGATAGTTTAAATGTTTGGGAAAATGTTTCTTTTCAGCTGCTTCAAAATAAAAAAATAGATAGTGAAAAAGCAAAAAAATTGGCCATTAAAAAGTTAGCACAAGTGGGTTTGCCAAAGCAAGTTGCTGATGTTTATCCTGCCGATTTATCTGGAGGGATGAAAAAAAGAGTTGGTCTTGCAAGAGCCATTGCGAATAATCCTAATATTATCTTTTTTGATGAGCCAACAACGGGTCTTGATCCCATTATGTCAGATGTAATTAATGATTTAATTGTTTCTTGTGTAAAAACATTGGGGGCAACAGCTTTAACAATTACACATGACATGTCTTCAGCCCGAAAAATTGCAGATCGCATTGCAATGCTTTATGAAGGAGAAATTATTTGGGTTGGAACGGTTAAGGAATTGGATAAAACAAAAAATCCTTATGTGCGCCAATTTGTTGCCGGCAGCTCAAAAGGCCCTATTTTTGTTGAAGGAAAAGAGGCTGAATAATGGCAAAAAAAACTTCTCAATTTGTATGCCAAAATTGTGGAACTGTTTATCCAAGATGGACAGGAAAATGCGAAGCTTGTGGGGAATGGAACACGATATCCGAAGAAGCCTTACCTCAAAAGGAAATTAAAACGGCAACAGGTGGAGTTGGCGGCAAGAAAATAGAATTTTCTGATTTAAGTGGTGCACCAGAAATCGTTTTTCGCCTTAAATCAAATATTCAAGAATTAGATCGGGTTTGTGGGTCTGGATTGGTTCCAGGCTCTGTGATTTTGGTGGGCGGTGATCCAGGTATTGGAAAATCAACATTATTATTACAAACAGTTGCAAATTTATCTGGCGGAGTGAATAAAGAAGGGTCTCCAATTAAGTGTGTTTATATCTCTGGAGAAGAATCAACAGATCAAGTGCGTTTGCGTGCCATGCGTTTAGGGCTTTCAAAAGCACCAGTTGATTTGGCAAGTAGCATTAGTGTTAGGGATATTGTTGCTTCATTAGATATTGATGATGCTCCTGATGTGGTTGTTATCGATTCCATTCAAACTATGTATACAGATACATTAGATTCAGCACCTGGAACGGTGGGGCAGGTTAGAGCTGCTGGGCATGAATTGATTCGGTTAGCCAAACGAAGAAATTTTGTTTTATTTTTAGTTGGGCATGTTACAAAAGAAGGAACATTAGCAGGCCCTAGAGTTTTAGAGCATATGGTGGATACAGTTCTTTATTTTGAAGGGGATCGTGGTCATCATTTCAGGATTTTGCGTTCTGTTAAAAACCGTTTTGGAGCAACAGATGAAATTGGTGTTTTTGAAATGCGCGAATCTGGATTATCTGAAGTTCCCAATCCTTCAGCTTTATTTTTGGCTGAACGAAGAGGAAATATAGCAGGAAGTTGTGTGTTTGCAGGTATTGAAGGATCAAGGCCTTTATTGGTTGAAATTCAAGCTTTAGTTGCACCACAAGCTGGTTCAGCACCTCGTCGAGCTGTTGTTGGGTGGGATAGTAATCGCCTTTCCATGATTTTGGCAGTGCTTGAAGCTAGATGTGGTGTCACATTAGCTGGAAAAGACGTGTTTTTGAATGTTGCTGGTGGATTAAAAATAACGGAGCCTGCTTGTGATTTAGCAGTTGCAAGTGCGGTGGTTTCAGCGCTTGTTCAAAAACCGATGCCAGCTGATATGGTTATTTTTGGGGAAATCGGTTTGTCAGGAGAAATAAGGAATGTTCCTCAACCTGATTTAAGATTAAAAGAAGCATCAAAACTTGGTTTTGAAAAAGCTCTTGTGCCACCAGAAAGGAAAAAAATTAAAAAAACGCCAGATTTAAGGATAACAGAAATTGGTCATTTAAAAACGTTGATTGACTCATTTCAAGGATAGGAGAAAAAAATGGTTATAGGAATTATAGATATCATTGTGATGATTACATTGGTTTTATCAATTTTATTTGCTCTTTATCGAGGACTTGTTTGCGAATTGCTTTGTATTTCCTCTTGGATTTTAGCCGGTATTGGTGCTTTATATGGATTTGTTCCTATGAAAAGTTTATTAAGCGGTGTTTTTAGCAATGAAATTGTGGCAGGTGTTGTTGGTTCTGCAACAGTAGCTCTTTTAATTCTTGTTGTGATGACAATTATTAATTCCCAAATCACTAAACGATTACGCAATAGTTCATTGAGTGGATTGGATAGAATTTTGGGAATTGTTTTTGGTGGTTTAAGAGCCGCTTTATTGCTTTCACTTTTATATGTTGGCGTATCAATGATTTTATCTGAAAAACAAATGGCTGATATTGAAAAAGAAAATAAATCTGTTGTTTATATTAAAAAAACAGTTGGTATGTTAGAATATTTTGTTCCTGAAAGTGTGTTAAACGATTTAAAAGTGAAAAAAGATACAACAATCGAACAAGAACAACCTAAAATTGGAACGCAACTTAAAAATCAACCTCGTCCACAAAATACAGATAAAAAAGCTTTAGATTCATTAATTAAAGAAGTGAAAAAAGATGTGAATAAAAAAGCTGAAACAGTGAAAGAAGAAGTTAAAAAAGAAGTGGTCAATGAAGTAAAAAAAGCAATTGAACCTATTAAGGTAGAGCAGGTTGATTATAAGCAAACAGAGCGCGATTCATTGGACATTATGGTCGAAGCTATTGCGGGAGAATAAATATGTTAAAAAGAAAAATAACCCCTAAAAAATTGATTAAAGCGGCTCAAGATTTATTGAAAAAAAGATATCAAAAAGATGGTCATCATTTTGTTGTTGCGGCAGCACTTGTAACTGAAAGTGGAAATGTTTATGCAGCATTGCATTTAGGAACAACTCAACCTTCTATTGCAACATGTGCAGAAATTATCACAATAGGACATGCTGCAACGGCTGAAAAAGATATGAAGGTTAAAATGATTGTTGCTGTTCGAGATGAAGATGGGTATGTGATTTCTCCTTGTGGTAAATGCAGAGAATATATCGCTGATTATGGTCCTGATGCCGAGGTAATTATGCCTGCGGATAATAAGGATGGATTTGAAGTTGTTTCTATTGGGGACTTAATTCCAAATAAGTATAAAAAACGGGAATGTTCATGCAAATAATTATTTCTGCCATTGGGAAACTTAAGAAAAACACACCAGAAGATGAGTTGATTCAAGATTATTTAAAAAAAACAAAATGGATTGTGTCAATTAAGGAATTTGAAGAAAAAAGAGCTTTGCCAGTTGATCAATTAAAAGAAGCTGAATCAAATTTGTTACTTTCAAGTGTTCCTGCTGGTGGTAAAATTATTGCTCTTGATGAGAAAGGAAAAACACCTTCGTCAAGAGAGTTTTCAGAACTTTTGCGTAAATGGATAGATGAGGGGACTCAAAGCATTTCTTTTTTAATCGGTGGTGCAAATGGGCATGCTGATATTTTAAAAGAGCGGGCGGATTATAAACTTTCTTTTGGACGGATGACATTGCCTCATATGTTGGCTCGGGTTGTTTTGGCAGAGCAAATTTATCGTGCCAAAACGATTTTAGATGGCCATCCATATCATAAAGATTAAAGTTTTTAGAATAAGAAGCTAAAAATTTGTTGACAATCATTCCAAAAATTGGTAGGATAACTTATCACTTTGGAGAGTTGGCAGAGTGGTAATGCAGCGGATTGCTAATCCGTCATCATGAAAATGATGCACAGGTTCGAGTCCTGTACTCTCCGCCATTAAAAGCCGTCAGAAATGACGGCTTTTTTTATGGGAAATGTTTTTATAACTAGAAATTTAACCTAATGTGCTACAAGAAAATTATATTAGGTTGCTTAAAAATGTGGAAGAATCTTTAATTTTTTTATTATAAATAAAAGATATAATTTATGTGTTAAAAGCAAAAAATAATATGTTATTTAAAATGAAGATATTTGCTTGTATTAATGTAAAAAAAATGCTACATTGTTTTTGAACGTTTTTTATGAAAAGAAAAAATGAGAATATTAGCAAATAATTTATTAACTTCAAAAAAGCTCTCTTTTTTAAGGGAGCTTTTTATATTTTTTTAAGGAGGAAAGATGAGTTTAGAACAGCGATTTGTTGGGGCATCTGTTTATGGATTAAGAATGCCAATTATTCAACAAGGGGATGATATTGCTGAAATGATTTCAGATACATTAATAGATGCAGGGTGTTCATCATATCAACCAATTGAATTAAATAATCGAGATATTTTAGGAATTACCGAATCTTTTTTAGCGCGTTCCCAAGGAAATTATATCACTTTGGATGATATTGCTGATGATGTGACAGATAAATTTCCAACAGGAGATGTTGCTGTTGCCTTTCCAATATTATCAAGAAATCGTTTTGCAAAGGTTTTAGAAGGGATTACAAAAGGAGTAAATGGAAAAGTTTACGTTTGTTTATCTTATCCATCTGATGAGGTTGGAAATGCTTTAATGGATGAAGATGATTTATATAATTTAAATATAAATCCTTATTCAGATGTCTTAACAAAAAAAGAGTTTCGCGATAAAGTTGGTTCATATTTACATCCAATAACAAAAACAGATTATTTAGAACTTTATCAAAGTATTTCTGACAAAATTG
>JAZOOQ010000014.1:0-58149 GCA_045655105.1 Alphaproteobacteria bacterium
GCTGATACGTCATCACTGATTACATCATACCCAACGTTAATGCCAACACTTGGTCGGACTTTACCCAAATCCCAAGCGGTTTTTACGCCAGCAATTGCCGTTAAGTAATCGCTTGAGGTGGCTTCAACCGTTGTTCCCAAAGTATCGGTATATCCTTCTTGTTTCACAGTAAGATATCTTAAGCCAACTTCTGGCGTGATGATAGCGTTTTCAAGCTTGATATCATACCCCGTCATCACTTGAACACCCCAAGAATCAACATCATAGTTAGCTGTACCCACGCTTGATAACACTTGCTTTTGTTCATCATATTGACCGCGACTAAACGTTGTCAATCCACTTAACCACCAAGCGTTTGGTTGATAATGCGCTGAGATAAAGCCTGTGTTCGTATCCACCTCTGTTCGTCGCAAATCTTCTTTTGCTGTTGTTTTGCTTGTGGCATATCCAACGCCAAGCGTTAAGGCGTCTGTGATTTCAGATTGAACGCCCAAGACTGCACCTTGGCTTCTTGCCTTAAAGCCATCCCCCATCGTGGACTTTGTTTTATCATAAAGCCCTTTAATGAATACTTTAGCACGCGGATTTTCTTCGCCTCCAGAGTGCCCCTTCATGGATCCACCCTTTATTTCACCTCTAATAACTTTACTAATAGCCCCAATATGGTTGTTTGTCAAAGCTTGAGGAGTTGGTTGTTTGCTAGATCCAATGGCTTTTAACGTTTTCTTTGCTTTTGAAATTTCTCCTTGATGAGTGGATTGCAACATTTTTAAAAGGGAACTTTTGGCTTCTTCAAATAGTTTATTTTGAGTTAAAGTATCATTTGATTGATTAATTGCATTAAATATTTCTTGTTCATCAGAATTAAAGGAAACAGAACTTGATTTGTTTGCATCTTCAGCTTTTACAAATATTTTTCCATTTTCTTGTAAGATGAAATCATATAACAAGCTTTCTGTGATTATATCAATAGAGCTTATTTTGCTAATATTATCACTGATAATAAAGTCATATTCACCTGTTGTTAATTCATCTGTGACTATAATATCTAATTTATTTCCAGAACCAAAAGAAACTGAATTAGCTTCAATTGTTGAATGATTGAGAATAATTTTTAATAAAACATTATTTCCAAAAGAAATAGAGCCATTAGCTTTTATTCCCTTATTTTCAAATATAACCTGACTATTATCTTCAATTTTTATATCATTTGAAATATGTATAGATCCGTTTCCATGTGTGTTAAATAATGTATTTTCCCCCATATAAATGGATTCAATAGTCATTGGGTTATCAGTTAAAGATTTTAATGTTAAAGACCCTTTTGAAATTTCAATTTTTTTTGCAGAGGCATCTGTCATTGTTAAATGAGTTAAAGTTGAGCTTCCTTTTTGAATATCCCATGAGTCATTAGAGGTTGTTTGGTTAGGGATAAATGTTCCTAAAGCATTATTTCCATAAATATTATTTACAGAAACATTCTTAAGGTTTAGTATGGTTGTTGTAACATTTGCTTGCATGTTGATTTTATCTACTTCAGGATAATCAATGCCAATTAATCCTCCAGCATAAATATCAGAAGCAAAAATACCACCAGAAATATTTATTGTTGATGTTTCAACTTGTGAAACTATTTTATTTTCCTGAGTTATATCATTGCTAAACTCGTATCCAGTTACTAAAACACTTCCACCACCATAAATATTTTGGTTAAACTGGCCACCAGATATATTTATGGTTGAATTTTTTATAGAGTCAACTAAATCAACATGTTGATCGCAATAAGCTTTTAAAATACTTCCACCATGTATAAATGAATCAAAAGCTCCGTTTGTTATTGTTAAATTTGCATTGTTAATTTCAAAATCAATTTTGGGAGCGTATGAAACATTATAACCCCTGTCTTTTATATAGTTCCCAGGGGTAACAACATTGTTATATGATTCTGTGGCTCTTCCCCATTCATCATCAAGAGGATAATCATCGTTATATGTTCCGCCATTAATAACCAAATTTGTTTCTTCTGTAATTATTTTTAAACGGGTATTATCTGGAACAGGATTAGATTTAAAGCCATTTGCATGTCGGCTTCCGCCAACAACTTCGCCAGAAACTGTAACATTATTTAAATTAGTGTTTATAGAGTCAAATTCATAAGTAAAATCACCCGTAGCATAACTTTGTGTAAATTGAGTATAATTACCACCAATAATTCGGCCATAATTTGCATTGTCTGATACATTTAATGTGATGGATGTTTTTGTTTCATCAACATCTGTGACTGCACCATTAATACCACCATAGAGATTAGCTGCATATAATTTTGAAGAACTAAAAAATAAAGGGCTTAAAATTGCTAAATTTATAAGCATGCATTTTTTTAAAATGTTTAAATATCGTTTTTTGAGCTCTTTAAGAGTGGTGCGTGATGAATGAAACATGGTGTGCCTCCTGAAAAATAAATTAAGATAATTTTATCCCTTTGTTAATGTTAAAAGAGGTAATTTTAAAAACACAATAATTGTTTTATATCCTAAAGTTCCCCCATTTATACTTTAATTATAGCATATGTTTCTATGTTTTGTATTGAAAAAAATTTTAAAATATATTTTTTTTATAATTTTTTGTTTAATATAAATCTTTTATCAAAACTCGAAAATATTTAAAATAAAAAAATCCCCTCTTGAAGAAGAGGGGATTTGTCTTATCAATGAAATTAAAATTAATTTTTATTGATTAAGAAGATTTCAACGCGTCTATTTTGCTCTCTTCCTTGTGCTGTTGCATTTGATGCAATTGGATTTTGAGGGCCAAGGCCATCTGTGATGATTCTGTCAGCTGAAACCCCTTGCAATCTTAAATAGTTGGAAACAGCGTTGGCTCTGCGCAATGAAAGAGTGTTATTGTAAGCAGCTGATCCTGTGTTATCCGTGTAACCCACGATTTGAACCATTGTTTTGTTATATTCTTTGATAACTTTGGCAATGGAATTGAGGGTAGGGGTAAATCCTGGTTGAATGGTGGCTTCATTTGTGCCAAATGTAATGTTTCCTGGCATAATGAGTTGAACTTGACCATTTTGTGAAACAACTTGAACACCTGTTCCAACCAATTCTTGGCGCAATTTTTTAGCTTGGGCATCCATATAAGCGCCTGTTCCAACGCCAACAAGTGCTCCAGCACCAGCCCCAATGAGAGCGCCTTTTTTACCGCCGACTAATGCACCGATACCTGCACCAGCGGCTGTGCCGATTCCTGTTCCCCATGCTGTTTTGGAAACTTGACTTTCACCAGTATATGGATTTGTGGCGCAAGCTGATAAAAACGAGGCTAAAACAAGAGAAAGAGTTGCTTTTTTTATATTCATTTTTCTATCCTTTCTAATAAAATATGACTTAAGTTAAAAAATTTCTTTTTTAAGTTGTTCTCTATATTGATCCAAAGAAATCAATACGGGTTTTTTATTTTTTTGTTTTTTAGTTACTGTATGCCAAAATGTCCACCCATTGCAAGAAATAATTCCTTGTAAAGAAGCGGCAACTTGATGGATTGAGCCGTGATGAGTGCCAGAATGTATGGTGCCATCTGCTCTGATAATGGCTGAAAATTTTTGTTTAATATCAAAAATTTTTTGACCAGGTTTTAAAAGCCCATGCTCAAGTAAAGATCCAAAAGGTATTTTAGGTTCCGCTTTTTTAGGTTGAATAGGGTCGAATATGTGGCATTCAGAAGAAGGGCGTATACAGGCCAATCTTTTTTTTGCATATTTAATATAGGTTTCATCCTTTTCAATGCCAATATATCTGCGGCCAAGTTTTTTGGCAACAGCGCCTGTTGTTCCAGTTCCAAAAAAAGGATCTAAAACAATATCGCCTGGGTTGGTAGATGCTAATAAAATACGATAGAGAAGGCATTCTGGTTTTTGAGTGGTATGAACTTTTTTCCCAGCTTCGTTTTTCAATCGTTCTGGCCCGTTACAAATTGGCAACAACCAGTCAGATCGCATTTGAATATCGTCATTAAAGGCTTTCATGCTTTCATAATTGAATGTATATTTCGCTTTTTCTGATTTTGCGCACCAAAGAAGCGTTTCATGTGCATTAGCAAAGCGTGTTCCTTTAAAATTAGGCATTGGGTTTGTTTTAACCCAAACGATATCATTTAAAATCCAAAATTTTAAATTTTGTAAATGATATCCAACCCTATAAATATTATGATAGGAACCAATAATCCAAATGGTTCCATTTTCTTTTAAAATACGTTTAGCTTCTGTTATCCAATTGAGTGTAAAAGAATCATAAGCATCAAAACTATCAAATTTATCCCAATCATCTGTGACTGCGGCAACATGAGTAGCATCTGGACGCAACAAATTACTTCCAAGTTGCATATTATAAGGCGGATCAGCAAAGATAACATCCACAGAGTTATCTGGCATTTTTTTCATAACTTCGATGCAGTCGCCTTTAATAATAGTGTTTGTTCTCATCCTTTTCTCCCAAAACGATAACAATGTTATCATAATAATAAATAAAAAGTAACTAAAATTTTAACAAAACTTAAAAAAAAGAAACTTTTTTTCATAAGAGCGATAAAATGTTTTTTAGGCTTGCAAAAAAAATAAATTTAAGCTAGAATGCACCCGTTTAAAACTTTTTGAAGAAGTTTTTCTTTTATTTTATAGGAAAAAAGATGCAAACATTTATTTTGACTATTCATATTATTTTAGCAATTTGTATAACTATTTTTGTTTTGTTGCAACGCTCTGAAGGGGGCGCTCTGGGTGCTCTTGGCGGTGGTCAAGGCGGTGCTGGGCTTTTCACTTCACGTCAAGCTGGTAATTTTCTTTCAAGGATGACAGCTTATTGCTTTGCTGCGTTTATTGTAACAAGTTTAACGCTTGTTATTATGGCCAAAAATGGTAATGAAGTTGAAAAGATTAGCATTGTGCCAACACAAAATATTGCTAGTGAAACAACTTCAGAAAAATAGGGGAATCAATGCAAAAAGAAATTCAGGTTGCAAACCTTAAAATTTCAAATGACAAGCCGTTCACATTGATTGCGGGGCCTTGTCAGATGGAAAGTGCAGCTCATGGCATGGAAATGGCTGAGGCACTTGTTTCTTTAACAGATAAATTAAATATGCCGTTTATTTTTAAAGCTTCATTTGATAAAGCAAATAGAACAAGTATTTCGGGTGTTCGTGGTATGGGGCTTGAAAAAGCAATGATGGCTTTTCAAGATATTAAAGATAAGCTTCATTGCCCAGTTATAACGGATATTCATGAGCCTTTTCAATGCGATATAGCTGCTCAAGTTGTTGATGTATTGCAAATTCCAGCATTTTTGTGCCGTCAAACAGACTTGTTGGTTGCAGCTGGGAAAACAAAAGCTGCTATTAATGTGAAAAAAGGGCAGTTTTTGGCGCCATGGGATATGAAAAATGTGGCAGCTAAATTAGAAAGCACGGGCAATCAAAATATTATGCTGACAGAGCGGGGTGCTTCATTTGGATATAACACATTGGTTGTTGATATGCGTTCTCTTCCAATTATGAAGCAAACAGGTTACCCAGTTATTTTTGATGCAACGCATTCTGTGCAACAACCTGGAGGTCAAGGAACTTCAAGTGGTGGGCAAAGAGAGTTTGCTCCAGTATTGGCAAACGCTGCGATTACAACGGGTATTGCTGGTGTTTTTATTGAAACGCATGAAACACCTGATACTGCGCCAAGTGATGGGCCAAACATGATCCCATTAAATCAAATGGAAAATGTTTTGAAAACATTAAAGGCATATGATGAAATTGCCAAAGGATTCAAAAAAGATTAAATTGGTTTTTATTAATTTTAACTCAAGATAAGGAGAAAAACATGAGTGAAATTATTGATATTCAAGCAAGAGAAATTTTAGATTCACGCGGAACACCAACTGTTGAAGTTGATGTTGTTTTAGATGACGGTTCTTTTGGCCGTGCTGCTGTTCCAAGTGGCGCTTCAACAGGTGTTCATGAAGCTGTTGAATTGCGTGATGGTGATAAATCACGTTTTGGTGGTAAAGGTGTTTTAAAAGCAGTTAATGCTGTTAACACGGAAATTTATGATGCAATCGTTGGTATGCCAGCGGATGAACAAATCGAAATTGACCGTGAAATGATTGCTTTAGATGGTACAGAAAACAAAGGTCGTTTAGGCGCTAATGCTATTTTAGGTGTTTCTTTGGCAATTGCTAAAGCTTCAGCTGAAAGCGCTGGGTTGCCACTCTATCGTTACATTGGTGGCACATTGGCTCATGTTTTACCAGTTCCAATGATGAACATTTTAAACGGTGGTAAACATGCTGATAACCCAATTGATATTCAAGAATTTATGATTATGCCTGTTGGTGCTTCTTCATGTTCAGAAGCTATTCGTATGGGTGCTGAAATTTTCCAAGCTTTGAAAACAAACCTTAAAAAAGCTGGTATGAACACAAACGTTGGAGATGAAGGTGGTTTTGCTCCAAATATTGGTTCTGCAAAAGAAGCTTTAACATTTATCGTAAATGCTATTGAAACAGCTGGTTATAAACCAGGTGATGATGTTGTTTTGGCATTAGATGCTGCTTCATCTGAATTCTATGGTGAAGATGGTAAATATCACTTAGAAGGTGAAGGTAAAGTTTTAACATCAGCTGAACTTGTTAAATACTATGAAGAACTCGTTAACGAATTCCCAGTTATGTCTATCGAAGATGGTATGGCAGAAGACGATTGGGAAGGTTGGGATATGCTCACAAAAACATTGGGTTCACGTATCCAACTCGTTGGTGATGACTTGTTTGTAACAAACACAAAACGTTTGAAAATGGGTATTGAACGCAAAGTTGCTAACTCAATCTTAATCAAAGTTAACCAAATCGGTTCTTTAACAGAAACATTGGAATCTGTTGATATGGCTCATAGAGCAGGTTACACAGCTGTTTTATCTCACCGTTCAGGGGAAACAGAAGATGCAACAATTGCTGATATCGCTGTTGCAACAGGTTGTGGTCAAATCAAAACAGGTTCATTGTCACGTTCAGATCGTTTGGCAAAATACAACCAATTGATCCGTATTGAACAAGAATTAGGTGATACAGCTGTTTATGCTGGTCGTTCAATTTTTGCAACAAAACAAAAATAAGAAAAAAACTAAAACACCCGTGCCTGTTTGGTGCGGGTGTTTTTTATTCTGATTTTTTTTTGATTAAAACTTAAATAGCTTAATTTATCTTATTGATTAATCAAAATAATTTTCTGTATTTAAAGGTGTAACATCTAATGCTTCTTTAGCGATTGTATAAGAAAATCCAGCTCTTGCTAAAGCAGCCATATCTTTTTGATAGAATAAAGAAGCATCTTTGCTTCGAAATTGTCCTTTTTTATGTTTTTTCAACCAGTTAGTTGCTCTTGTTAAATCAGAACATGAATTTTCTTCATCAAAAGAATTTAAATAAAGAGAGATAGATTGTTCAGAAAGACCGTCTTGTTTTAATTTATTTAAGATAAAAGATTTTGATTTTCCAGCATTTGAAAGTCTACGCACTTGATTTTGAATAACACGATCATCATTAATATAGCCTAGATCAGTCATTTTTTGGATAACTTCATCAATTAATAAATTAATATTATCCGGGATAATATTTCCTTTTAATCTTTCTTTTTGAACGCGTTTTTCTAACATTTTTTTAGTTTTAAAACGAGAGGATTCAAATCGTTCAAGATAAAAAAGAGTTATGTTGTAAAGTCTTGTTTTTGTGATTTGCTTTGTCATGTGTTTTTCCTTTAAAAAGAAGTTTAAAATACTTTTTAATCATTGACAAGAAAAAACCTTTTTATCATAATATAAAAAAATCATAAGGAGTATAAAATGGATTCAATTATGTCATTTATTTTGGAAGAAGCCCGTTTTAAAGGTGTTTATATTGGGGCTGATAAGGCAATTCAAGATATTTTGGAATGCCACTCTTATCCGGTTGTTGTTCAAAAAATTTTGGGGCAGGGTGTTGTTTTAGCTTTGGCTTTAGCTCAAAGTATTAAATATCAAGGTGTTTTTTCATTGCAGGTTCGTTCTGCTGGTCCAGTTCAATCATTATTTATAAATGTGACACATGATAAACAAGTTCGCGCTTATGCTGTTTATGATGAAGAAAAATTACCAGGTGAAGATGAATTAACGAATGAAGCTTTATTTGGGAATGGAGAATTGTTATTTTCTGTAACGCAATTGGGTCAGGAACCTTATCAAGGGATTGTTGCATTAACTGGAAAAACGCTTATTGATACAGTTTTAGATTATTTCAGACTTTCAGAACAAATTAAAACAGATTTAATTGTGCGACAAAAAGATGGGAAAACGCGTTGCTTAATGGTTCAACAAATGCCATTAAAAGCTGAGGATGATTTTGAAGAAGTTTCCTCTTTGTATGAAACAATAGATGTTTTGATGAATAGTGTGAAAGATGTTGAGTTATTTTCAGATAAATTAGCTCCAGAACAGTTGCTTTATCGACTATTCCACGCAAATGATTTAACCGTTTATGAACCAACAGTTCCTCATTTTTCTTGTTCATGTCATAAAGATCAAATGAGACGTTTTTTGGATAAATTGGCAAAGAATGAAAGGGAAGAGTTGTATCAAGATGATCAAATTGTGACAGAATGTCAGTTTTGCAGAACACAATATGTTTTTAAACATGAGGATTTTAATTAAATGAAATACTTTTCTTTCTTACTTTTGTTTTTATGTTGTGCTTGTGTGGCTCCTCAATTTAAAAGCGTTCAAGTAAATACATATAAGGAAGAAAAGAAAATAGCTGTAAATGTTTCAACTGTTGAAGTTAAATCAACAGTTGAGACTTTTGATCGTTTACCTCATATTGAAGATGAAATGCCTATAACACCAGAAAATGCTCTTAAAGGATGGGTTTTAAATAGGTTTTATGCCCGTGATGCTGTTTCTAAAGTTTATTTAAATGTTATTATTGAAAAGGCATATTTAACTAAAGAAGATGATAAAATTCCGCAATGGTATATTTTTGATAATGAGAAATATACGTTAACATATGCTGTAAAATTTGTGTTTAAAAAGGAAAATCAAGTTTTGTATACATATTATATTGAAGGATATGAAACATCTTCATTACCAAAACGAAGTTCAATTGCATCAAAAGAAGCCGTTTTTGAAAAAATGCTAAATGCTATGATTTATAAGGTTGATGAAGAAGCTCTGAAACAATTACCTAAAAGATTTATTTTGAGTGGTTATTAAAAATGAAGCCATATTTTTTTCTTCTTGAAGAAGAACATAAAGGAATTTTGTTGGTATTGTCTTTTATTTTGGGAATTATAGTTTATTTTTCCTTGCCATTTGAACCATATTTAAAAGGGGTGACTTCTCTTTTTATATTATCTCTTCTCATAGTGTTTTTTTTCTTTTTCAAACAAAGATTTAAATTTTTCTCTCTTTTTCTTTTTTTCTTTGTTTTAGGAATATTTGTTTCAAAAATTCATACCAGTATTGTTGACACAAAATTTTTGCAAAGACCTATTGAAAATGCAGATATAACAGGAACTATCATGAATATTGATGAGCGTCCTCAATCTTTAAGGCTAACACTTGAAAATGTGTTAGTTGAAACAAAAGATGAAAAATTTTATTTAAATAAAGTGAGAATGTGGGCCTCTAAGAAATTGATTCGAAATAAAAATTCAGATACCCAAGAGTTTATATGCGAAGATTTGAGTGTTTTAGAAAAAATATCAAATCAAAGAGGCTTAGAAAAGAAAAGTAAGAAAATATCAACAGATACATGTATTTTTAAAAAACCTATACCGCCTTTTTTGAAAAAAGGAGATTTAATTAGTGGAAAAAGTTTTTCAATGAGACCTCCTTCGGAACCAACGCAGGTTGGTGGTTATTATGAAGCAAGAACTCTTTTTTTTGAAGGTGTTGAAGCGGTTGGAAGTTTTTCAACTGTTTTATTGGTAAGGGAAAATTTTAAACAACCTTCTCGTTTTGATTCTTTTAAAATATATCTTAAAGAACGATTATCCTTTTTAAGAGAGGATACAAGAGGTGTTATTCAAGCGCTTCTTTTAGGGGATACAAATTTTATAACGGCACCCATTGAATATTTGTATCGTTCTTTAGGATTAACGCATATTCTTTCTGTTTCAGGTTTTCATGTTGGGCTTCTTTCTTTTTTAGTTTATTATTTCACGCGTTTAATTTTAACGATTATATCCTTAAAAAGAGTTATATCTCCATTCTTAATTAGAAGTATCAGTGCTGTTTTTGCGCTTATAGTTTCTTTTTTCTATGTTATTCTAACGGGGGCAGAGCCACCAGCGGTTAGAGCTTTTATTATGACAGGTTTTATCTTTTTATGTTTTTTTATAAATAGGCAAACTCTTTCTGTTCGAACGGTATTTATAGCTGCCTTTTTATTGTTGTGTTATAAACCTGTTTTAATTTTAAGTATTGGCTTTCAACTTTCTTTTATGGCGGTTTTAACATTATGTGTTTTGGTTAAGAATATTCAAAAGAAAGTAAATTCTTTTTTTAGTGGAAAATCTTTTTTCCTGTTTATATTTAGTTTATTTTTGTTAAATGTTTTGGTGACGTTTGTTTCTTTCCCATTTATTGCTTATCATTTTCATAAAATACCTCTTTATGGAATTATTGGTAATTTAATATTAAGTTTTGTTTTTTCATTAGCAATTATGCCACTGTTGGTTCTTGGAATATTTTTTATGCCATTTCAACTAGATGGTGTTTTCTTTGGGTTGGCTGAAAATGCTTTATTACTGGTTCATTTTATTGGAGAAAAGATTACCCAGTTGCCATATTTAATGCTGCCAATTTCATCTTTTTCAATTTGGGGATTGTTGGTTTTTTCTTTTGGCTTCATTTTATTTTCATGTATGAATGGAAAATTAAAGTATATAGGTATTCTTTTAATTGTTTTGTTCCCTTTTTCATTTTTAACATATCCTGAAAGTGATATGAAATTGGGTAGAGAAGGGCGTCTTTTGGCAGTGAAAACTCAGGAGGGAAATTGGCGTTTAAATGAAAGTTATATTCATAAAATTGTTTCGGATAATTGGCTTCTTTCAAATTCTCAAGTTCCTGAATTTTATGTTGAAACTAAAGTATTTAAGCCAGATTATATTTTTATTAAAGATAAAAAAATATCTTTTGAACCAGCTTCTTGTGCGGATGCAGATTTAACATTTGAACTCATGAAAAAAGATTATTCTAATTGCCAAAATCTTATTTCAAAAGAAAAGTTGAAACAAATGGGTTCGTTAGATCTTTTTGTTAAAGATGGGAATTTATTTATTGTTGATTTTTCAAAGACGGATGAAAATAGGCCTTGGAATCAAAAAAAGAAAGTTATAGATTGATTTTTTTAGTTGAGTTTTTTGGTAAAATTATATAGAATAAAGATAAAGGAATTTAAAATGAAATATCTTTTGGTTGTATCTTTTTTCTTGCTGAGTGCCTGTAGCTCGTTACAAGGCGATTTTTTTGACGCATCATCAAGATTTAATCGTGTTCAAAAAAGGGAATTTATTGGTCGATCAGCAGGGGAGGTTATTGAGATTTTAGGTAATCCTAGAACTGTTTTGACAGAAGATCCCAATCAGGTATGGACATATAGAAAAGATAAATGTATCACATTTGTGTATTTTAATAAAAATGGAAAAGTGGGATTTGCTGAAGAACGAGGAGAATGTGTAAATTCCAAGTTTTTTGAAGAGTTGAAGGAGAATAAAAATGAAGCAGAAAATAACGCCTAAAATATTATCTGGTTTTATGGAGTTGTTGCCGGCTGAGCAGTTAATTTTTGATAAAATGAAAAATATTGTTGAGGAAACATATCGTTCATTTGGTTTTGTTGGTTTGGATACGCCAGTTTTGGAATTATCTGAAGTTTTATTGGCAAAAGCTGGGGGCGAAACAGAAAAACAAATTTATCGCTTTAAGAAAGGTGATAATGATTTATGCATGCGTTTTGATTTAACCGTTCCTTTGGCAAGATATGTCGCGCAACATCAAAATGATTTAACTTTTCCGTTTAAAAGATATCAAATTTCAAAAAATTATCGTGGGGAAAGACCCCAAAAAGGTCGGTTTAGAGAGTTTTATCAAGCCGATATTGATATTATTGGAAGTGAAAAATTATCTATTGTATATGATGCTGAAGTGCCATCTATTATGTATCATGTGTTGAAAAAAATAGGTCTTGAACGTTTTCATATTAAATTGAATAATCGTAAAATTATGATTGGTTTTTTTGATTCATTAAGTTTGAATGAGCAATCAGCAGAAATTTTAAGAATTATTGATAAAGCGGATAAAATAGGCATTGAAAATGTTAAAGCTTGTTTAAAAGATTTAATGTTATCAGATGATTTGATTGAAATGATCACTTCCTTTACGATGAAACAAGGGAGCGTTGATGAAATTTTGAGTTTTCTTAAAGAACAAGGTATTGAAAATGAGAAATATAATGAAGGTGTTTCAGAATTATCTCTTGTTTGTGAAGCTATGAAAAATTTGGGTGTAGATGAAAATTCTTTTGAAATTGATTTAAAAATTACCAGAGGATTAGATTATTATACGGGGACTGTTTATGAAACATTTTTAGATGATTATCCAAACTGGGGTTCAATTTGTTCAGGCGGTCGATATGATAATTTAGCTGAATATTATACGGACAGAAAACTTCCAGGCGTTGGGATGAGTATTGGATTAACAAGGTTTTTTGATTTGCTCAGAGATCAAAATTTAATTTCTCCTTTAGCGCAAACACCTGCTGATGTTTTGGTTTTACCTATGGGGGAAGAGGCTCTTTTGTATGGTTTAAAAGTGGCTAGCTTTTTAAGAGAACATGGATTTAATGTGCAAACAAATGCGGCAGATGGTAAATTTAAAAATAAATTAACCTATGCAAATAAACTTCAAGTTCCTTTTGTTTTAATTTTAGGAGAAGATGAAGTTCAAAGCCAAACAGTGACATTGAAAAACATGACAACAGGAGAGCAAACTCATTTACCTTGTGATGAATTGCCAACTGTTTTTAAAGAGTTTTTGGAAAAAAATTCTTCTAAAACAACAAAGGTAATCAAAAGCCTTGATAAATAAGTTTTTTGCTTGCATAAAATAATATTTTTAAGTAAAATAAAAGCTCTATATTAAAAAACAGAATGAAGAGATGAACTCATGACGGCAACACCAAAATTTATTCATTTGCGCGTTCATACGGCTTATTCTATTTTAGAAGGCGCAATTAAAATGAAAGAATTGGCCAAGTGGGCGGCTAATTCTGGTGTTCCAGCCATTGCAATGACTGATACAAATAATATTTTTGGTGCAATGGATTTTGCTGATGTTTGCGTAAAAGCAGGGGTTCAGCCTATTTTGGGTTGCCAATTGTTGATAAAAACACCAAAAAAGGAAACAAATTCTTTTGTGGATGATAAAGAAACTTTTGATAAAGTTGTTGTCTTGGTTCAAAATGAAGCAGGTTATCTTTCTTTGCTTCAATTTTTTAAATATTTTTATACAGGTGAGGGAAAACAAGGCACTCCTCACTTAACTTTTGATGAGTTGTTAGCTCATTCAGAAGGTTTGATTTTATTGACAGGCGGTGCGCAAGGAATTTTAGCTCGCTCGGTATATGATGGGGATATAGAGTTTGCCCAAAAGCTTGCTATGCAACTAAAAGAAGCTTATCAAGATAGGCTTTATATTGAAATTCAACGGCATGGAACGGAAGTTGAAGAAAAAACAGAAGATGGTTTTTTAAAAATTGCCTATGATTTAAATATTCCTTTGGTGGCAACAAATGAGGCATATTTTGTTTCACCAGATATGTATGAGGCGCATGATGCATTGCTTTGCATTGCTGATAAAACGTTTGTTGATGTGGCTTCTCGCAGAAAGGTAACGCCAGAGCATTACTTAAAGAGCGAAGAGGAAATGCTTGAAATATTTAAAGATTTGCCAGAGGCAACTTTAAATACTGTTGAAATTGCAAAACGGTGTTATTTTTTGGCAGGTAAGAAAAAACCTGCATTCCCTAATTATGATTGTGGTGGAAAAACAGAAGATGAAAAATTAGCTGAAATGGCTGAGGCTGGTTTTGAAATTCGCATGCAAGGGCGTTCAGAAGAAGAACGAAAGAGATATCATGAGCGTTTATTATATGAATTAAGCATTATTAAAACAATGGGTTTCCCTGGATACTTCTTAATTGTTGCTGATTTTATTCAATGGTCAAAAGCCAATGGGGTGCCTGTTGGGCCAGGGCGAGGATCAGGGGCTGGTTCAGTGGTTGCTTGGTGTTTAACAATTACAAATATCGATCCACTTCGTTTTAATCTTCTTTTTGAACGGTTTTTAAATCCAGAACGTGTATCTATGCCAGATTTTGACGTTGACTTTTGCCAGGAAAATCGAGCAAAAACAATAGAATATGTTCAACGAAAATATGGTCTTGATCATGTTGCTCAAATTTTAGCATTAGGGCAGTTGCAAGCAAAAGCGGTTATCAGAGATGTAGGGCGTGTATTGCAGGTGCCATATCCTGTTGTTGATCGTTTATCTAAACTAGTTCCTCCAACATTAGGGATAACATTACAAGAAGCGTTAGATCAAGAGCCAGAATTTCAAAAAGAAGCACAAGCGGATGATACAATTGCAAGATTGTTAGAAATTGCGTTGAAATTAGAGGGGATGTATCGTAATATTTCAATGCATGCAGCTGGTGTGGTGATTGGAAACAAGCCATTAGATCAAATTGTTCCATTATATAAAGATCCATCTTCGGATATGCCGATTACACAATATGATAAGCATTTTGTTGAAGATGCCAGTTTGATCAAATTTGACTTTTTGGGATTAAAAACCTTAACAACAATTGAAAAAACATTAGAACTTATTCGTCAAAAAGAAGATGTTACATTTGATATTAATAATTTACCTCTTGAAGATGAAAAAACATATGAGCTTTTAAAATCTGGCAACACAACCGGGGTGTTCCAACTTGAAAGTACTGGGATGCGCAAAATCTTGTTAGAGATGCAACCAGATAAAATTGAAGATATTGTGGCTTTGGTTTCTCTTTATCGACCTGGACCAATGGATAGCATTCCAAGCTATATTGCGCGTAAAAAAGGAGAAGAAATCCCAGATTATATGCACCCAATGTTAGAAGGCATTTTAAAAGAAACATATGGGATTATGATTTACCAAGAACAAGTTATGCAAATTTCTCAGGTGATGGCAGGATATACGCTGGGAGGAGCAGACTTGTTGCGTCGTGCAATGGGTAAAAAAATTAAATCTGAAATGGATAAACAGCGCTCTATCTTTGTTGAAGGCGCGGTGAATAATAATGTTGAGCGCGCCACAGCTGAGCTTGTTTTTGATAAGATGGCAAAGTTTGCCGAGTATGGATTTAATAAATCGCATGCAGCCGCCTATGCATATATTGCTTATCAAACAGCCTTTTTGAAAGCTCATTATCCTGTTGAGTTTATGGCTGCAACGATGACGCTTGATAAAACCAATACGGATAAGTTGGCCTTTTTTAAAAATGATTTAACTCAGATGCATATTCAAGTTTTATCTCCGGATATTAATAAATCTGAGGTGAATTTTAGTGTTGAAAATGGTGCTGTTCGATATGCGCTTTCAGCAGTGAGAAATGTTGGTGAAGGTGGTATGCAATTAGTTGTTGAAGAAAGAAAAAAGAATGGACCATATAAATCTGTTCAAGACTTTTTCTCAAGAGTAGATGCATCAGCTTTAAATAAAAGATATATTGAAAATTTAATCAAATCAGGAGCTTTTGACTGTTTAGATAAAAACAGAGCAAAACTTTTTGAAAATATTGAAAACTTTTTGGCTTTCGCTTCTACGGCAACTCAAAGTCGGAAAAGTGCGCAGATTAATTTATTTGGTGCAGCAGATACGTCTGTCAATGGGTTAAAAATGCGTGATTATCCAGATTGGCCTCACCTTGAAAAGCTTGAAAAAGAAGCTGAAGCTATTGGTTTTTACTTGTCTGCTCATCCATTGGATACATTTGATAGTGTTTTTGAGAGATTAAGAGTTATTCCAAGCAATGAGGTGAAACAACAAGTGTTGGTTGCTGGATCGGTTCGTATTCAATTAGCGGGAATTGTTTCTTCTGTTCGGGAACGAATTAGTCAAAAAGGGAATAAATTTGCATTTGTAACGGCAACGGATAAATATGGTTCTTATGATGCAATTTGTTTTTCAGATGTGTTAAATAGTTCAAAAGATAAATTGAAATCTGGACAACCTTTGTTATTAACAATGACTGCAGATAAAAAACCAGATGATGAACAAATCAGAATGAATTTATTGTCAGTTGATTATTTATCAGAAGTAATGGCAAGAACGACTTCTTGCTTGATTTTAGATTTAGATGGGGGAATGGAAACGCTTCAAGAACTTAAAAATATTCTTTCGCAAGATGCGCCAGGAAGATGCAAAATCTTCTTACGCCTGAAGGTGAAAGGGTATGAAATTGAAGTTGAGCTTTCAGAAAAATATGAATTATCACAAAAAACGTTGGAGGCCTTGCAACACCTAGGTGGAATAGGTGAGATTAAACAAGTATAAAAGGATTAAGCGTTATGACCCCTAATAAAAAAAATGAAAATAAAAAAGTAACACTTTATTTGATTGCTGAAGATTCAAAAGAAACAGTAAAGAAAATAAAAGAAAATGCCATTAATTTATTGAATAATAAACCAGTTCATGATGAAGAATTGCGCTCATTGCCATTATTCCCATCATTCAGAGGTTCGCTTGTTGATGCGGCTGAAAAAGTGACGTATGAAAATCAAAAATGGTTGCGTTTGGTTTTTAAAGCATCTTTGAAAGATATTGAATATCCAGCCTATCAATTTGAAAAATCATCTGATGTTCCTTTTTATTTGATGGATGCTTATGAAGAAGCATTTGAAAAGGTTGCTAAAGAAAGTTCAAATCCTCCGAAATATATTGAAAATGGTGTTGAATTGGGTTCAATTTTAAAAATATGGTATATTAATGGCGAACGTAAACGTTTTTCATTTTTATACAAAGATAAAAACAGTGACAGTAAGTTTTTATCTCCAGCATTTTATTTGGATGAGCAAGGAAAACAATTTACTGGTATTGTCAATTGGTTTTTAAATGAAAATGAAATGTTTAGATCTCATTATAATAAAATTTTAAAAAGAACAATGGAAAGAAAACCATCTGAAATTATTGATGCAACGAATCCGGATGTTGTAACTGTTGTTAATCCTGCAACAACTTCAATTGTATGTACGTCTAAAACTTCTTGGCCAGTTTTAACACAAGTTACAAAAATTAATAATAAATTATTGCCTGTACGTTCGGATTATAAATATTTTATGAAACAAGATATTGCAAATCAGCTTGCTTTTAATGAACTTGAAACATATCAAGGTCGGTCTTTAGCTGGTTGGAAATATACTATTCAAGGTGGAACAACAAATGTTCCTAAATTAAAGAAGAAAAAAGAGAAGGTAATTTTAAATACTTACCAGTCTAAAACTTCTTTGTGGCGTTGGATAATTAACAAACTTAAAAACGAACGATCAAAATAAATAACTTGACTTGTTTAAAGGAAAAGGTCATCATAAGGTCAGTTAAATAACAGATAAAGAGGGGTTAGAAACGATGTATTCAGGTGTTCCTTTTCCTGAAATTGATCCAGTAATTTTTCAGATAGGATTTTTTTCTTTAAGATGGTATTCTTTAGCCTATATCGTTGGGATTATTGGTGCCTGGTTTATGGCCAGAAAAATGTCAATTAAAAAGAAAAGCGTGTTTACGGTTTTAAAAATAGATGATTTTTTGGTATGGGCAACTGTTGGTATTATTTTAGGTGGGCGCTTAGGATATGTTTTATTTTATAATGCTTCATATTATTTAGAGTTTCCTCTTAAAATTTTTGCCTTATGGCAAGGAGGAATGTCTTTTCATGGAGGCTTATTGGGGGTTATCATTGCTTCATGCATCTTTGCTAAAAAAAGAAAAATCCCTCTTTTAGAAATGTCTGATATTTTAGTTTGTGTTGCGCCTTTTGGCTTGTTTTTAGGGCGATTAGCCAATTTTTCAAATGGGGAACTGTTCGGAAGAGTGACGCATTCTGTTCCATGGGCAATTATTTTCCCTGATGGAGGCCCAGAACCAAGGCATCCAAGTCAATTGTATGAAGCGGCATTAGAGGGTGTTGTTTTATTTTTAATTTTAAATTCCATTTTTTGGTTTTCAAAAAGATTACAAGAACGTCAAGGTTTTTTAACGGGATTATTTTTCTTGTTATATGGAATATTTCGCTTTTTGCTTGAATATACGCGCGAACCTGATGGTCATTTAGGTTTTATTTGGCAAGATTTATCTATGGGCCAAATTTTGAGTATCCCAATGGTTTTATTTGGTGTTTATTTGATTAAAAAGAGTTCTTTTAAAAATAAATTGAAAAAAATTGATATATAACATAGGAAGGCGAGAATCAGATGGAAACAGTTCCTTGTCTAGAAAGTGAATTTATTTTTCATGGATTTTATAATGCAAAAGAAAGTGAAAAACTGGAAAATATTATTTTAATGAACCAAGTTCATTCAGCAGATGTTTTGGTTATAAGTGAGCCTCTTTCTAAAGCCCCTCAAGTAGATGCATTAGTAACAAAAACATCAGGTTTGGCATTAGCTGTAAAAACAGCTGATTGTGCGCCTGTTTTACTTTGTGATAAAAAAAATAAAGTAGTTGGTGCTGTTCATGCTGGTTGGAAAGGCGCTTTTCAAGGCGTTATTGAAAACACTCTTTTAAAGATGATAGAAATAGGCGCAGATATTTCTTGTATTCAAGCTGGAATAGGACCTCATATTCAAAAAGAAAGTTTTGAAGCTGATGAAAAAATGAAATCTCTTTTTCCGGTTACGGAACATCATTTTTTTGAAAACAAAGAAGATGGAAGATATCATTTTGATTTTCATGGATATGTTCTTTATCGTTTAAAAAGAGCAGGAATTAAACAGATTGACTCTGTTTTGATTGATACATATCAAGATGATGCCTATTTAAGTTATAGACGTGATCCTAAAAATCCTGCAAGGCAATTTTCCGTTATTGAATTAAAATAATTTTTTATTTTTTTGGTGATAACTCTAAAATATCTTGTGCCTTATGATATTGGGGTGTGTCTTTTTTTAACCCCTTTAGAGCTTTTTGTGCTGATTTTTCAGCATTTTTATAATCACCTTGAGTGCGATATAACTCAGCCATAGCGTAATCACGCAAGGCGATTTGATTTGTTCTATCATAAGCTGTTGCTAATAATTGCCAAACAAAAGGGATATCCTGTTCTGTTAATAAGATTTTTTCAAGTTCTTTTTGTGCTTGAATAGCATTTTGCTGATTTTCATTTTGAAGAAGGGCTTGAGCTAAAGAAAGGCGAATGAGCGGTGCCTGTTGAATATATTTTAAAGCTTCTTTATAATAATGAATAGATTCATCAATTTTTCCTGTTTCAAGTAAAAACTGAGCTTTTAATTCATAAAAATAAGGAAAATTAGGTTTAGATTTGATAAGTGTATCCAAGGTATCCAAACTTTTTGTTAACTCTCTATTTCTATAATAAGCAATCGCCTTTGCATAAAGGGCTTGTATTGTATTTTGATTTCGATAAATATCAAAAACACGTTGTGGAGGATATAAAAAACCAATTAGTTTAGATTTAATGAGCTCAAAACGGATATCTTGATTTAAGGGAAGGGGGTTTTGTGTAAAACGTTCAAGAGCTGCCATTCTTTCTTGAGAAAGTGGATGGGTGCGTAAATAACTGAATTCATTTTCTGGTGTTAATCGATCTTCAATGCGAATTAATTTCATTGTGTTTAAAAAGCCAGCCATTGAATAGTTTGTTTTTTCCATAATATCAACGGCAATTCGGTCAGCGGCACTTTCATCTGTTTGTCTAAACGAAGTGTAAAGTGCTTCTGCCGACGTGTTCCCGCCCATCATAACGGCAATGCCTGCATCTGGACGACCAGCAACAGCAACAAGACCTCCTAAAATAGTGGAGATTAACGCTGTTGTTTGTGATTTTTTATAAGCTTCAATGCTCCGTAAAATATGACCACCTTTAATGTGCCCTGTTTCATGAGCTAAAACAAAAATTAAATCATCAATATTTTTTGCTTGAGTAAGAAGTCCAGTGTGAACAAAGATAGTATGGCCACCAACAACAAAGGCATTTAAACTTTGATCATTTACTATTACAACACTTGCTTTTTGAGAGGGTAATCCTGCAACTTTAAATATTTTTTGTATATAACTGGTTAAAACGCCTTCTATTTCTGTGTCTCTAATAAGGGAAAGAGATTGCGCTGGCGCATTGAATGAAAAAAAGAAGAGTAAAAAGAAAATAAGAGTTTTGAATTTCATTTTAATTACCTTTTGTTTTAATTATTTTAAGATAATTAAATAAAATCGTCAATGGGTTTGTTGAAATGAAAAAAAAAGAGCGCTTGACAAAGAATATAAATTTGTGTCTAAATATACCTATTTAGAGGTAAAAAAATGAAATCAGAAAATAAAGAAATTATCGCGGGACTTCTGCTATTTATCCTTTTAGTTGTAAGTTTGTTATTTGTTCATGCACGCTCTGTTTTGGATAAAAAAGGAACAGATTTTGTTTTGTATGCGCCGTTTAATCAGTCTGATGGGCTTATGATTGGAGCTGATGTTCGTATGGGCGGAATTAAGGTTGGTCGAGTAGTTGATCAATCGTTGAATAATAATTATCAAGTTCTGGTTAAAATGGAATTCTTTAAATCAATGACAATCCCTGTTGATTCTTCTGTTATTATTGAAACAGATGGATTATTAGGAGCAAAACATATTGAAATTGTTCCAGGTGCTGATGAAGAGCTTTGTGTTTCTGGTGGTGAGCTTGAGTATACTCAAGATGCATTAATTTTGAGCGAATTAATGGATAAAGTGAATGCATATATGCGTGAAAAGAAAAAGAAAGAAGAGGTTGTTGCGGAAACAACAAGTTCAATTGCTGATGTTGAAATTGAAGAAAAAGAGGAGCAAGCAGAATGAAGAAAAATCCAGTTGAAACGATTTTAGGTTTTTGTGTGTTAATTTTTGCAGGAGTTTTTCTCTTTTTTGCCGGATCAAGAGTTGATACTAAAGCTGTTGAAGGTTATAAGGTTCATGCAAACTTTTTGAAAATAGGTGGATTAGAAGTTGGATCAGATGTTCGTATTGCAGGTATTAAAGTGGGCTCAGTGCTGTCAACAACTTTAAATCCAGAGGATTATACGGCTGATGTTGTGTTAAGTATTGATCATTCTGTTTCTTTACCTGATGATACATTGGCTGCCGTTTCTGATGTGGGTGTTATGGGTGGCAAATATGTTTCTTTAACACCAGGGAAAAGCAAAGTTTTATTGCGTGATCAAGGAAGAATTTCTCAAACAAAAGATTATAAGTCTTTAGAAGATAGTGTTTCAGAGTTCATTTTTCTTTCAACAAATTAAAGGTGAGTTAAATGAAAAAAGTTTTTCTTTTTAGTGCATTGCTTTTTTGCTCATCAGCTTTTGCTGATGATATTTCAACCAAAACCATGATGATTCGAGGGGTTGATAAAGTGACGGGTCATGTTTCAACGGTGAAGGCAGTTGTGCATGAGCCGCTAGAGTTTGGTTCATTAATGATTGTTCCTGAAAGATGCTTAACAAAACCTCCAGAAGAAACACCTGAAAATGCTGCCTTTTTTAGAATTTTTGAAAAAGATGCAGATGGTGTTCAGCAAACAGTTTTTAATGGGTGGATGTTTTCTTCAAATCCAGCTTTATCTGCCATGGAACACCCAAGATATGATATTTGGGTTTTATATTGTATCAATGATGATTTGAATTCTAAAATTGTTTCTCCAGAAAAGATTTCGAAGGAAGATGATTTAAATTTAGTGGCAGAAGATGATAATCCAGCGCTTAGTGAAGAGCCTGAAGATTGATTTTTTGATAAAAAAAAGAATTAAATTTAAAAAAAGTATTGATTTTTCTTTTTATATCGTGTATAAAATAGACCTCAATGAATCTATGGAGTTAAAAATGAAAAAAGATATTCATCCGGATTACCACGAAATTACAGTTGTTATGACAGATGGCACTGAATTTAAAACACGCTCAACATTGGGCAAAGAAGGTGCTGTTGTTCGTTTAGATATTGATCCGTTATCACATCCGGCTTGGACAGGTGTCTACCGCATGATTGATACTGGTGGTCAATTAGCGAAATTTAACAAAAAATTTGCTGGTTTCAAAGCATCATAATCTTTTAACTATTATTTTAGTAAGGGATTTTAAAGAAGAGGCATTGTTTACAGTGTCTTTTTTTTATTTTAAATTATAAAGCATGTTTAAATAAGATATATAAATAAGTTCAGTTTGAATTTTTTTATTTCACTATATTTTTAGGCGAAGGAAGTAAATAGCTTGAAACAAACAAAAGAAGGTTATTTCTTTTATTTAATGTTTTTCTCATTTAGAATAAAAAAACATCTGCATATTTTAGCTATGCAGATGTTTTAATAAAACTTTATAAAAAATTATTCTTGGTTTTTATAAAGAGAAATAATTTGGTTAATCGCTTTTTGATTAACTTTAACATTTAATTTGTTTAAATAATCATTAAATACAGCGTCATCTAACATTGATGCATTTGTTTGCTTTTCTGTTGTTTGTATTACTGTTAAATCAATGTTGTTTTGTGTGACATTAGGTTTTTCAATATGATCAATAACCAAAATCACAGCTCCTTGATTATTTGGTGCTAAAACAAAGGTTGCATTTTGAAGACCTTTATTTTGAGAGAAAATTTGCTTTAAATGTGCTTTAAATAAATTGTTTTCACTTGTTCTTGTTAATGCAAGAGCTTTTTCATATTTAAAAGAGCCTTCTGTTGTTCTAGCTAATTTTTCAAGATTGGATCCATTTTTCGCTTTTTGTGTTAAAGATTCAACAACTTTTGTGAAGTTTTCTTTTTGTTTTTCAGCAATAAAAAGATTAATCACATCATTTTTCACTTGAGCAAAAGCTTTAATGCCAACTGGATCAATTTCAGTGACTTCTCCAATTAAATAACCATTATTATGTTCAATTAATGATGAAATTTCACCTTGTTTTAATGTGAAAATTTCTTGCATCAACTCAGATGAAATGAATTCATTTATCTTTCCATCAGTATCTGTTCCTGCAATATCTAATAAGGGTAATTCGCTTGTTTCAAGTGATAAAGCTAAAGCCGCTTCTTGTAAAGATTTGCCTTCACCTAATAAATCTTCTAATTGACGAGCTACTTCAGTTAATTTATCATATGTTTTATTATTAATCAGAGATTTCTTAATTTCTGCTTTAATAATATTTTCATCAGCTTTTACTGCTTCTTTAATATTTTTAATATAAAAAACCTGCCAACCTACATTTGTTTCAATTGGTTGAGTTATATGTCCTTGAGAAATAGAAAAAACAGGTTCTTGCAAAACTTCTGCTAATTGATTTTTTTGAGTCATGCCAAAATAGGTGGCCTCTTTTGTTTGACCAAAGGCAAGAGCTTTTTCTTCAAAATTTTCTGGATTCAGTTGAGTTAAAGCTGCTTCAGCTTCTTCTTTTGTTTTGAAAAGGATTTGTAAAAGCTCTCTTTCTTCTGGTTGATCATATTTTGTTTTTTCAAATTCAAAGTTTTTAGCAATTTCTTCATCGCTAATTGGAATGAATTTTTCCATTAAAGCTGGTGTTAATGATAATAATCTGATTTTTCGATATTCTGGTTTCATGAAGTTTTCACTGTAAGCTTCATAGTAATCAGTTAATTCTTGATCAGTTGGTTGTTGACTGATAGTCAAATCACTTGGTTTTAAAAATAATGCACTGACGTTTCTTGTTTCATTTGAAGATAAGTATGCTAATGTGTTAATTGGAGTAGGGGCATAAGCTAAATCATTTAATGTATCTTTTAAATGATTATAGGATAATTCCTCTTTTAATTGATAAGCAAGAGCTGTTTCAGAAAGATTTCTTTGAGATAAAAATGCGTAAAAAATATTTTTATCAAAGTTTCCAAGAGCATCTTTAAAAATAGGATTGTTTTCAACATATTTTTGAACTGATTCATTTGAAGCAGATAAACCTAAATCTTCTTTGATTTGATACTTAACTTGTTTATAAATTTCTTCTTGAATAACTTTTTGTAATAAACCAATTTCCAAAGCTTGGGCTGGAGAGATATATTTTCCGCCAATTTGAGCAGATAAATTTTTGCGTTCTTGGTCAAAAAGTTGAGCAACTTGTTGTGCTGAAACAGAAACCTTTCCAACATTGATGGCTTCATTATTATACATATTTAAATTTGTTAAGCCACCAAGCCCCCAAAAGGCCATCATACTGAGCGCTAAGAAACCTAAAATAATTTTTGCGACCCAAGAATTGCCGAGTTTATTAAAAAAAGTAATCATTTTTGTTTTCCCGTTTTCGTTAATAATAAATCAGTTGTTGATAAGGTAATACCAACAATCGTGTTAAAATTTATATAACACTTTTTTTCTTTTTGCAAGCGCTTTATCTTTGGCTTTTTTATTTTTGATGCATCTTATCTTGAATAAGAGAAATGGCTTCTTCAAGCGATGGAATACTATCTTTTTGTTTAACAGATGCCATGATTTTTTTCCATTTTACATAGGGGCCATATCTGCCAATTTGATAGGTGATTTTATCATCTTGCCATTTGCCGATGTCTTTTGATTTTGATTTTTCTTTTGCTTGTGAAAGCAATGCCATTGCACGATCAAAATCAATTGTTAGAATATTATCTTCATTTGTTAAAGATTGATATGTTGTTCCTCTTTTTATAAATGGGCCAAATTTTCCAAGTCCAGCTTCAATTGGTTCATGTGTTTCAGGATCATTTCCTAAAATGCGTGGTAAAGCAAGAAGTTGAAGTGCTTTTTCAATAGTAATTGAATCTGGAGCCATAGATTTAGGCAGGCTTGTGCGTTTAGCTTCTTTTCCATCTCCAAGTTGAACATACCAACCATAAGGTCCTTTTTTTAAACTTACATCTAGTCCTGCTGCATTTTTCCCTAAAATAGTTGCTTGTTTTTCATCAATAGTTGTTTCAATAATTTTTCCATTTTCATCAACTTCAGGGGGAGTGATTGATGCAAATTGCTTGGTATATTTGCAATTTGGGTAATTAGAACAACCAATAAATGCACCAAATTTTCCAATATGCAAGGCTAGTTTGCCATCTTCACAATCAGGGCATTTTCTTGATTCTTCATTCGGAAAAAGTTGTTTTTCAAGAGTTTTTGAAACTGTTTCTAAAATATCCGTCATTTTGGGTGGAACAGCTTGAACGGTTGCAAAAAATGTGCTCCAAAAATCATTTAAAACATTTTTCCATTGTAATGCGCCTTGGGTGATTTCATCTAATTTATTTTCCATTTGTGCAGTATAATCATATTGCACATAGGTATTAAAATAATTTTCCAAAAAGGCGGTTACAATTTTTCCACGATCTTCTGGCACAAATTTTTTAGCCACTAACTTAACATAGGCGCGTTCTTGTAAAACAGAAAGAATTGTGGCATAAGTAGATGGTCTTCCAATTCCAAGTTCTTCAAGTTTTTTAACAAGACTTGCTTCTGAAAAGCGAGGAGGGGCTTCTGTGAAGTGTTGTTCTGTTTGAATGTCTTCAATTTTTAACGGATCGGATTCATTCATCTGTGGTAATATTTTTTCATCATCATCTTGATTCTTATCATCCACATCTTCTTTATAAACCTTGATAAATCCAGCAAAAGCAATTGTTTGACCTGTTGCTCTTAATTGGGCAGATTTATCTTCAGCTATAATATCGATACCAACTTTATCTAAAACAGCGCTTTGCATTTGGCTGGCCACAGTTCTTTTCCAAATAAGTTCATAAAGCTTTCTTTGATCTGGTGTTAAATGTGAGGCAATTGCTTGTGGAGTTCGCATCACGTTTGTTGGGCGAATAGCTTCATGAGCTTCTTGGGCATTTTTTGAATTGTTTTTGTAAATGCGTGGTTTTTCTGGGAGATAGTCTTTCCCATATTCTTTTTCGATGAGTTCCCGAATAGCAGTTGTTGCTTCGGTTGAAAGGGCAACACTATCTGTTCTCATATAAGTAATCAAACCAACGGTTTCTCCACCGATATCAACCCCTTCATAAAGGTTTTGAGCCAGTTGCATGGTTTTTTTTGCTGAAAAACCTAATTTTCTGGAGGCTTCTTGTTGAATAGTTGATGTGGTAAAAGCTGGGGCCGGATTTCGTTTTGTTTGTTTTCTTTCAATGTTTGAAACTTTAAATGATGCGTTTTTAACAATATTTTCAGCTTCTTGAGCTGTTGTTTGATTGTTTAAATCAAATTTTGTGAGTTTTTCGCCCTTTAAATGAGTTAATTTTGCTGAAAATGTTTCATTTGATGGCGTGGATAATAACGTTGTAATTGACCAGTATTCTTGCGGAACAAAGGCCGTTATCTCATCTTCGCGTTCGCAAACTAATCGTAATGCCACAGATTGAACACGTCCTGCTGATTTAGCTCCAGGCAAAGATCTCCAAAGTAAAGGAGAAATAGAAAAACCAACTAAATAATCAAGAGCCCTTCTTGCTAAATAAGCATCAACAAGTTGCATATCAATATCACGAGGGTTTTTGATGGCGTCTAAAATTGCATTTTTTGTAATTTCATGAAAGACAACCCTGTGAATAGGGAGTGTTTCAGGTAATTTTTTTCGGCGTTTTAATTCTTGAACAACATGCCAAGCAATAGCTTCTCCTTCACGATCAGGGTCGGAAGCCAAATATAATGCATCTGCTTTTTGCAATGCTTTAATCATTTCACGAACTGTTTTTTCGCCTCGTGATTGAACTTCCCAATCCATAGCAAAATCTTCATTAGGCCTAACAGATCCTGTTTTAGCAGGAACATCACGAATGTGGCCAAAACTAGCCATTACAAAATAGTCTTTTCCTAAATATTTATTGATCGTTTTTGCTTTTGCTGGAGATTCCACGATAACAAGTTTCATTATATAACCCATTCATTATTATAAATAAGTGCAACATATTGCCCAGCAAAACGTTCAATTTTGCCAGCAATTTCTAATTCCATTAATATGGTATTAACAATATAAGGTGCAAGCCCTGTTTCTCTGATTAAAACATCAATATGAGTGGCTTGTGGTGATAATTTGTCTAATAAAGTTTTTCGAGCCTGATTAATCTCTGCTTCTGCAATTTTAAGCGATAAGGCATCTAATTGTTCAGATTTTTCATATGAATCAAAAAATCTAAAAGATGTTTCATTATCGATAATGTTTAATATATCTTCAGCAGAGGAAACAAGATGGGCACCATCTTTGATCAGTTGATTGGGTCCTGCCGCTCTTGAATCAAGTGGTGATCCAGGTATCGCAAAAACTTCTCTTCCTTGAGAAAGGGCTTCTCTTGCTGTAATTAAAGAGCCAGACATTAAACTTGCTTCAATAACAAGAGTGCCATAACTTAATCCAGAAATAATTCGGTTGCGACGCGGAAAGGCGGATGGCGTTGGCTTTGTGCCAAAAGGCATTTCGCTGACCAAAAGACCTTGTTCTTTAATTTTATCGTAAATATCTTGATTTTCTCTTGGATAAAGAACATCAACTCCCGTTCCAAGAACGGCAATTGTTGAACCAGAAGAAACATTAGAAACTAAAGCTCCCTCATGGGCTGCTCGATCTATTCCTTTTGCAAGTCCCGAAATAACAGTAATATTTTGACTTGATAGATCATAGGCTGTTTTTTTTGCCAAAGAAATTCCATTTAAGGATGCATTTCTGCTTCCAACAATAGAGATGCTTTTTTGATTTAATAGTTTTTTATTGCCGTAAATAAATAAAACAGGTGGTGCATCCTCAATATATTTTAAAAGATTAGGGTAGTCTGCATCCTCTAAAAATAAAATTTGAGCTCCAGTTTTTTGAGCTGTTTCAAATTGTTCATAAACAAAAGAATCTGGGGGTAATTTAATAACTCTTTTGGATGATTTAAATTTAAAATCCAAAATGTTTTCAATGGCTTTATCCGCACTTTTGAAGTGTTTGATAAGCTCTTTAAATGTAATCGGCCCAACGTTTTGACTGAGCGCTAATTTTAAATAGGCAAAACGTTCTTTTGTATTCATTTATATTAAGCCTTCCGTTTTAATTTGATTTTGCTTTCTTCGCCTTTTAAAATGCGTTTAATGTTGTCTTTATGGCGATAAAAAGAAAGAAGTGCTAACCCTAAATAAATAAGAGAGATGATTGGGCTTTCAAAGAATAAGGCATAAACAGGAGATAAGGCCAAAGCTGTTAAAGCAGATAAAGATGAATATTTAAATGTAAAAGCCATAAACAACCAGGTGAGGGCAGTTAAAATACCAACAAGAGGAGTCATCGCAATCATTAAACCTAAAGTAGCAGCAACACCTTTGCCCCCTTTGAATTTTAACCAAATAGGATAATTATGACCAATAATAGCGGCTACACCAGATAAAACGCCAATAATTTCATTTTGGGAAATATATTTGAATAATAAAGCAATAATTGCTGCTTTACCTGCATCTAAAATAAGTGTTAATAAAGCTAAATCTTTTCGACCAGTTCTTAAAACATTTGTTGCGCCAATATTACCAGATCCGATCTTGCGGATATCGCCAAGACCAGCAGCTTTTGTTAAAACCAATCCAAAAGGGATAGACCCAATTAAATAACCAATTAATAATGCAAAAATAGATATAATCATTTTAAGAAACCTCCTTAAATCTTTTCTTTTTTACATAAAATATGATAAAAAGGCAAGAAAAAAATATTTTAAGTAGCAAGTGCAGCATCTATAATCTGCATTTGAACTTTTGTGTTACCTTTCCATGTATCTTTTTTAAGAGTGCCCGCGATATGAAGATAAACTTTTTCTTTATTGAGAAGTTTATGACCTAATTCTGTATCAACAGATCTAAAGGCAATTGCATTGATATATTTGCCAGATTTTGAAGAGAGGACGCATGCGATATGGCCATTTTTTAAAATGGTGGTTTTACTGATCATCATATCCTTTAAAACAAAAATAGGCTCGGGGTTTGCTTCTCCAAAAGGGGCAAGCAAAAGAATTTTATCCATCAGATCAACCGTGACACTTTGCGCATTTAAAATAGCGTCTATTTCGAGCATACTGCCATCATTTGCAATCATGTTGCTTTTGATGTTTTCGGTTAAATAATCTTTAAAAGCTTGCAAATTTTCTTTTTTAAGTGAAAAACCTGCCGCCATAGGGTGTCCACCGCCACGGCTTAAAATTCCTTTTTGAATCGCGTTCATAACCAAAGTTCCAAGATCAACTCCTTGAACAGAGCGAGAAGATCCTTTGATTTCATCTTCTTCAATGCTTAAAGCAAAAACAGGCATGTTATACTTATCTTTTAAACGACCAGCAACAATCCCAACAACGCCTTGATGCCAATTCTCTCCTTCAACTACGATAAAAGGGGTGGCCAGTTCTTTGGATTCAACTTGTTCAATAGCCTCTAATAAAACAGCTGTTTCAATTTCCCTTCTTGTTAAATTTAATGCTTCTAATTCTTGCGCCAAAACACCAGCTTTAATCGGATCAGATGATGAAAGTAGATGCATTCCGATATCTGATTTTCCAACACGGCCACAAGCATTAATTCTAGGACCAAATACATATCCTAAATGATAAGCTGAGGGTGGTTCTGATAAATTGACGAGTTGGGCTAAAGCTTTTAATCCTAAATTATTTTGAGTTTGCATTTGCTTGAGCCCAGCTTTAACAAAAAGTCTATTAACCCCTTGTAAGCGAACAACATCGCAAACAGTTCCAAATGCAACTAAATCTAAATATTTAATTAAGTTTGGTTCTTTTTTATTTTGGTAAAATCCTTTTTCTCTTAAGATGGTGTTAAGAGCAACACTAAATAAAAAGATAACACCAACAGCAGCCATATAGTGGCAAGGATGATGGGGATCTTCATCTAATCTTTTGGGATTAACAATCGCATAAGCATTTGGATATCTTTTTTCATCAGCATCATGATGGTCTAAAACAATCACATCTATGCCAAGATTTGTTCCTTCTTGAATAGGGTCAAACGCAGTCATCCCACAATCAAGTGTTGCAACAACAGTGCAACCTTTTTTATGATATTCATGCATTTTGCTTGCGCTTGGGCCATATCCATCTTCGCGATCAGGAATATATGAATAAACAGTTACACCAAGTTCTTCTAAAAACATTTTTAAAAGAGCGGTTGATGTGGCTCCATCAACATCATAATCACCCATTAGACCGATAGGTTCATTGTTTAATATAGCTTTAGCCATTCTTTCGGCTGCTTTTTTCATGTCAATCAATGAAAATGGGTTTGGAAGATTATTTTTTAAAGTTGGATATAAAAATGTTCCAACATCATCTAAATTTTCAATTCGGGCAGATAAAATTTTTGAAACAATATCTGGTAAATCATACCTTTGGGAAATTGCCAAAGCTAGTCTTTCATCAATATTTTTATATACCCACTTTAAACCGTTAAACGAACTTTCTACACCTAAAACACTCATACTCGAACCTTTATTTTTTCTTTTTAATTACTTTATCTTGAATTAAACAAAAAATCAAGAAAAAATAAATTAATTGTGCTTGCAATAGGTTTTGTTTTTGTTTATACTCTTAAAAAGAGAAATAACGTTAAAGGGGATTTTAAATGACGCAAAATATCTTATTTGTTGCAAGTGAAATGACTCCGTTTATCAAAACAGGAGGGTTGGGTGACGTTGTTGGAGCTTTGCCAAAAACTTTGGCGGAGGCTCATCGTGTGAATATAAAAGTGATTGTTCCACTTTACTCTAGCATTGATTATCAAAAGTTTGGTCTTTATCGTGTGATGCAAGGCAACTGCGTTGCAATGGGTAATTGTCAGGAATTTTTCAGTGTTCATCGTTCAGACTATGTGCCTGGTGTTGAAACTTATTTCATTGAATTTAATAAATATTTTGGAAGACCTGTTTGGCGCCAACATGGAATTTATGATGATTGTGCAACGCATCAAGAATATCAAGATAATGCTTATCGTTTTTCATTTTTTTGCAGAGCGGCGCTTCAAACGGCAAAAGATATGAATTTTAAACCAAATGTGATTCATGTTCATGATTGGCAAACATCATTAATCCCTTATTATTTAAAACATGATAATGATCCATTTTTCTATGGTACCAAAAGTTTATTAACTTTACATAATTTACCATATCAAGGGCGCTTTGGTTCAGATGTTGTTCCATATGCAAAAATTGAGTGGAGGGATTTCCATGCAGGGGCTTTTGAAGATTATGGTAGAATCAACTTATTAAAAGGCGGTATTCGTTTTGCAGATAAGTTAAATACGGTTTCACCAAATTATGCAAAAGAAATTTTAACCCCAGAATATGGGGCTGGGCTTGATTTTCTTTTAAGAGAACGTCAAGGAGATTTAGTTGGTATTTTAAATGGGATTGACACAAAACTTTGGAATCCTTCTAAAGATTTGATTATTCCTAAACAGTATTCATTTGAAAATTTTGATGAAGCTAAACGTTTGAATAAACGTGAATTGAGAAAAGAATTTGGGTTATCTCAAGATGACTATAAGCCTATTTTTTCAATGGCAGTGCGTTTAACAGAACAAAAAGGCGTTAAAATGTTAACAGAGTGCTTGGAACCTGTTTTGCAAACAATGCAATGTCAAGTTGCAATTATGGGAAATGGCGATAGCTGGATTCAAGATTATTTTTCATCGTTGCCGAATAAATATAAAGGCCAAATTGGAGTTAAGATTGGATTTGATCAGGAAACAGAGCATTTAATGGATGCGGGATCTGATTTTTCGCTTGTGCCATCAATTTATGAGCCTTGTGGATTAAAGCAAATGGTAAGCCAAACTTATGGAGCATTGCCAATTGGGCGTGCAACTGGCGGTTTAGATGACACAATTTTTAATTATAATGAATCCTATGGTGTTGGCACCGGATTTAAATTTAGAGATATTTCATCGCGTGCTTTGTATAATACAATTGGGTGGGCAAACGCAACTTACTTTGATAGACCAGAGCATATTAAGTCTCTTACAAAGATGGCGATGAAACAGGATTATTCTTGGGATAGATCCTCAAAAGAATATAAAGATTTGTATCAAAATTTATCGGGAGTATATTAATGCAAAAAATATCAGTTGCAATTGTTGGATGGGGAAATGTGGGTCGTGGTTGTAAACGGGCAATTTCCGAATGTTCAGATTTAGTTTTAGCTGGCGTTGTTCGGCGGGCTTCTTCATTAAAATATGAAGATCCTGATTTGGAAAATACGCTTGTTGTTTCTGATATTACAGAACTTGAACATGTTGATGTGGCTATTTTATGTATTCCATCACGTGAAGTTCCAGAACGTGTGAAACAATATCATGAACTTGGTATTTCAACGATTGATAGTTATGATGAGCATTCAAATATTGCCTCTGTTCGAAGAGATTTAGATATTTCTGCAAAATCAAAAAAAGTTGTTTCAATTATTGGAGCTGGTTGGGATCCAGGCACCGATTCTGCCATTCGTGCTATTATGAAGCTTGTTTCTATTACAGGGCATGGAACAACCACTTTTGGTGGTGAAAAAGGTGGGCGTAGTATGGGGCATACTGCTCAAGTTAAGCAAATTGCAGGTGTTAAAGATGCTGTGGCTTTAACATTGGCAAATGGTCGTGGAAAACAAAAGAGAAAAGTATACGTTGAACTTGAGAAAGATGCAGATTTTGATTCTGTTGAAAAAGCGATTGTTTCAGATCCTTATTTTAAAAATGATCCAACAGAGGTAATTGTTGTTAAGGATATTAATAAATATAACACATTGAATCATTCTGTTTGTTTGGAAAGAACAGGAATGCAAGTGAATCAAAAATATGAAGCAGAAGGTGTTAATCCAGAGTTTACAGCTAATATTATGGTTTCATGCGCCAGAGCTTGCATGAAAGCATATGTGGATGAAGATTTTGGAGCATATACATTTATTGAAAGGCCTTTAATTGATTATTTGCCTGGTTTAACAATTGATGAAAAATTAGAAATCTATTAATAAAAGCAAAAAGCCTTCAAAAATGAAGGCTTTTTTTATATAATAAAAACTACTTGACTTTTAAAGATTTTTTGTGTAAAATACAAGCCATTCCCTGAGAATGCGGGTGTTGACAATAGGTTAGGGCCACGCTTTGGCAATTCGGTCAAAGACTATCGGGGACAACAAGGAGTTTTTGTTTTCTTCTTTTACAAAGACTCCGGCTATAAAAGAAAGGTATACTATGTCAAAAAGATTAAGTTCTAAATTTAAAATTGATCGTCGTTTAGGCGTTAACCTCTGGGGTAAAGCAAAAAGCCCTGTTGAAAAAAGAAATTACGGTCCTGGTCAACATGGTGCAAACCGTAAAAAATTAACGGACTATGGTGTTCAGTTGCACGCTAAACAAAAATTAAAAGGTGTTTACGGCAACGTTTCTGAAAAACAATTGCGTAAATATTATGCCGAAGCTGTTCGTCGTAAAGGCGATAGCTCTGAAAACTTGGTTGGTATTTTGGAAACACGCTTAGATTCAGTTGTTTACCGCATGAAATTTGTTCCATCAGTTTTTGCTGCTCGTCAGTTTGTAAACCATGGTCATGTTCTTGTTAATGGTAAAAAAGTAAACATTCCATCATACTTGGTTAAACCAGGTGATGAAATTTCAATTCGTTCAAAAGCAAAAGAAATGGCTTTAGTCATTGACGCTTTGGCAGCAACAGATCGTGAAGTTCCAGAATATATGGAAGTTGATGCAAAAGCAGGAACTGGTAAATTTATCCGCGTTCCTCAATTAGCTGATATTCCATATGCAACACAAATGGAACCAAATTTGGTTATCGAATTCTATTCTCGTTAATCAGTATCTGGATAAGAAAAGCCGTTCTGGAAACAGAACGGTTTTTTTATATTAATATATTTTTTAAAATAGAGTAGGTCATATTAAAAGGCTCTTCGTTTCGAAGAGCCTTTTAATATGTTGGAAATAAATGTTTTTAATTCCCAACAATTGAAGAAGCATCATCTGCTCGGTCTGAAACATAACTAGAACCGTCACCGCCTGTGTAAACACAATAAGTATGAACTAATGCAGTGATTGGAGTTGTAATTTCAGTAAGGTCAGCAACTGCAGAATCATTTTGATCATAGGATAAGTTAACAATCCAAGATTTTGTATCTGATGATGTGTTTGCTGAATGATAATATTTGCTTACATCCGTGTTATATTTAATTTCAATGCGTGGCAAAATAGGATAAGCATTTGGAATCATCTCTGTTTTAACTTCTAAGTTACCATCGTCATTTGTTTCAATATTTTCAACAACAGTATCGGTAATATCCTTTTCTGAGATTTGATGCCATTGAAGTGGCGTTACAACAATTGCTGGAACATGCATGTTCGGGCATGTTGGCATGTCAATTGTGTTTGAAAGAGTTGGGTTGTAATTTTCACTGGTAATAGTTGTAATTTCTTTGAGTTGATATTGTGGTAAAAGATCACTCAGTTTTGCACCACCACGACTTTCAAGGCGAATATCTCCCATAACGGAAATGTGACTTGGATCAACTCGATATGCTTGATCTGATCCGGCAGCTTGAGTAGCATTTTGTGCTTTTTCGTTTGATTCAATGCGGCCATTTTTAATGGTGAGTGTTTCAACTTCATTATTTTTGCCAGACATGGTCTGACTGCTGCTTAAACGATTAACGCCTCTGGCTATAATTTCACCCTGGCCATTAATGGTAACAGCTTCTTTGCCATTAGCAGTATAAACAACAATTCGTCTTTTTTTATTTTCATCAATAGAGGGCATCTCTGAAGGAGCTGCGCCCTCAATTAAAATAGATGATGGTTTTTGATTATCTGCAATTGGTTCGCTTGCGATTAAAACAGAAGTTGTTCCTGTTGGGCTTGATCGCATATGCAATTGGTTTTTAACAAATACATTTCCTGCAAAGTCGCCTTCAGCAGCAACCCAAAATAATGGGTCACAGCCATTTTCACCAGGCATTTTAATGGTGTCACTTTGAGCGGTTGTAATGCCATCTGCTGATGTTGTTGTGCTATTATGTTTTAATTCAAAACAAGTATTGCTGGCAGAACTATCAACTTGCCCAACGGAAAAAAAGTTCCATGCATGTAAGCGTTTACTTGCAAAACCTTGATCTGGCAATAAAATATTTGATTGATCAAAATCTTCATATTTAACTGTTGGAACATATGTATCAATACCCGTTGTGGCTAAAAAGTAATGATCGGTTGGCGCATTAGGGAATAATTTAGTTGTTTCTGTTTCATCCAGTTGCCAAGCACCGCCAGTTCCATTAATTTCTGTTCTTCCTTTTCTTAAAATACCTGCATCAGCACCAATAAGTGTTGCAATTCTAGCAACGCGTTTTAAACCAAGTCCTTCAAGGCCCAAAGAACCCAAGTTTGGAATAATAAAGCCTTGTAAAGAGCTGCTGCCTTGTTTTGATTCATTTTTCAAAATAGTGAAAGAGTAGCCATTAGCTGTGTCTTCAAAGCCAGCAGGTAAGTAAGATCTAACTATTGCAAGATTTGGAGTGCAAGTTCCGTTCGTGCACGCTATTTCAGAGTGATAGTTCATGATATATGAAGAAAAAGCTTCTTTCATAATGCGCATTTCAGAGGCAATATTGATATTTTCAACTTCTTCGTTTCTGTCTGCAACTTGTTTAAAAAGAAGCGGACCCATAACCCCTAAAAGGGCAACAACAGCGATAACTTCAATAAGAACGGAGCCTTTTTCTTGGTTTTTTAGTTTCTTATTCATGTTTGCCTCCTTTAATTTTTAAAAATTATAACGTTTTTTCTCTGTTTTTAAATTATGTTGGATTTCATCCATATTTAATGCTCGATTATATATTTTTATGTTATACATATCTGCATTAATTTTGTTGGTTGAATTGTGTGGGGATGCCCCAATGAAAATTGACGGGGATGATGAAATACCACTAAAGTATATATCATTTGCAAATGTCTCAGAAGCAACTTTTTTCCCATTAACAAAAAGATGATGGAATCTTGGTCCAATAACATAAGAAATAGCAGTAATGCTATAAGGAATTATGGTTTGAATTTCTCCGATTTTCTTATCGGCTGCTTGATATATGGAAACAGTTAATTGACCTGATTTATATTTAGCTAAGATATAAGGGAAACTCCCTGTGTTTGTTGAAAAAAGAGGAGCTTCCGACCCATTTGGATCATGTTGATCAAACTGCGCAACAAAAGAAAGTGTGAACTCTCTATTTAGGGATTCTTTGCCATTTGAGCTGTCTAGTCTGATATAAATATCACTGGCCATAGCTAAAGGAACCTCTTTATTTGGATTCCATATGGATTCAGCTGTTGAATCAATGAAGGGTACTTCTGTTTGAGATATAATATCAAGCCATCCAGTTTTTTTATCATCATGGATTGGGGCGCCATGTTCATTTTTGTTATTCATGGTGCTATCGAAATGATACATTAACCCATCTGCAATATAGGGAGAATTAACCGGAGTAATGCAAAAAATTGGTTGATAATCATATGTCGAGTCATCAGGAAAGTATTCATTAAGTTTAAAAACTTCATATAGCTTAAGAGGAATTCTTCTTTTTTGGCCATCAACGGAAAAAATATAGGGTAGCTTTGATTCAATTCCGATATAGCCACAATCAGGATCACCCTTTGTTCTTTTAGCTAAGGCTTTTTCCCATAAAATACGATTGCGCTGAATTTCGTTTTCATCAACAGATGTGTCTAATCTGGTTTTATAAAGATTATGTTGAACTTGGTTTTGGGGGAATAAAGCTCCATATGTTAAAACGTATTTAAAAGTTTGAATGGGCGTTTTGCAAGAAACAACATTCCCATAAACATTTTTTTTGGTTTCTCCAGAAGAAACAGTTTTATCTAAACCATCCATGCAAACAATGGCTGATGTATAAGATCCATCAGTTGGAAAGGTTTTTCTAGAGACATCATCAGGCATCATTTTGGGCATATATCCATTTTCAAGATTATCAAACTCATCTTTGAATATATGAATATAGGCAGCTTTATCTTTATCGCTTAGTTCATCACTTCCTGAAATGGGTTGAATATCACTTCCTGAAATGGGTTGAATATAGGGAAGGGTAAGAGCTATTTGGTCAGCATAATCTCTGGCAAATTGGTGTTGTGCAACAAAACTGGCAACATATGCTTCAGAAACAGGAAGTTCTTCAACATTAACGCGGTCAGTTCTTGGAAACAACATTGTTACCATCAAGCCAATTATGAAAGTTAAAACAGTTGTCCAAAATATCATTTAAATCCCCCAATTTGTTATACCCTTTATTATAATATTATATCAAATTTTTTTTGTTTGGTAAATATTTTTTTGTCAAATAGCATGTTTTTTCTCTCTTTTTTTCGAAAAAAATGTGTTTTTTTCAATTTAGAGAAAAATAATAAAAAAATAGCCCAAGATTTCTCTTTAGGGCTATTGAAAATTTTATTTAAAATTTGGTAACTTATTGAGTTTTTTTAAAGCATTAATGAAAGGTTCATCTGCTGGGCAAAACTCATAATTATCTAATTCAGATAATGAAATCCATTTTGCATCATTATGCTCATATAATGCTGGTAAAACTTGATTTTCCGAAGTTGCCCAAAAGGCATGAAGTTGAAAATCTCCTTTTCCAGGATAGGTGTGAATATGAGTCATAAAAAGATTATGAACAGTTATTTCTTTTTCCATTTCTTCTTTAAATTCTCTGATTACGCATTCTTGAAGGGTTTCTCCTTTTTCAAGTTTTCCACCTGGAAATTCCCATAAAAGTTCAGGGAATTTTCCTTTTTTGCGTTGAGCAATTAAAATTTTATCATTACATGTAACAATAGCCATTGAAATTTCTATCATAAAAAATCCTTTTGTTATGCGGTTTTATCTAATCCTGTTCGTAAAAGATATAAATTATTTTCTGTGGGACGAGGAGGTGTTTTAACAGGAATTTGATCATTTTTTGTTTTCAAAAATTCAGGCGCAACATTTTGGCGATAGATAACGTTCAATGCGGAACAAACGGCATTTGTTTTCTCATTGAAAAGTCTATGTTTTTTGATTTCATTTAAAAATCCTGTTAATTCATTTCGCGTCATTAAAAAGTGACCTAAATCGGAAACACGTTCAAATGAAATTTTATTTCCAAATTCAATTTTGTAAAAAATATTATTTTTTTTGAAAATTAATTTTTTCCCTTTTGTTAAAACAGGGGGAATTGGAAAATTATTGCTAATTAATGTAAACTGTTTTGAACCTCTATTAAAACAATCCTTTAAACCAAAATATCGGTAAATATCTGAAAAATGGGGGAATATCTTTTTTTCTTTTGGTTTAATTAATTTTGATTTTGGCGTTTTAGAATAAATTTTTTCAAGTTTAGAAGAAACAGCTTCTGCTGTAGAAAGATCTGCTTTAAGCCAATTTGAAACCATTTCATTGGCTTTTGAAAATGGCATTAATGAAACTTTATTGTTTTTTAAATTGATTTCTTGAAAACAAGGATTGGATTCATCTAATGAAACACGAAAGAGAGTGTTTCCTTCTTTTGAAAATAAAATACCATCATTTCCGAGCAATGTTGGAATATTAAAATTGCAGGCAAATGGGTGCTTATTTCCAAAAGTTTCATTTGGGTTTTTGAATTGATAATCCATTAAATAAACAGAAGAAATCAGCTCATAATCAACACGATTGTTCTCTTCTCCGAAGAAGAAAGTTCTATTATCAGATTGAATAGAGTTGTGTAAAAATGCAGTATTTGGAATTTTCTTTTCATCGATGATTAATTTGATATTTGGATTATCTTCTTTGATAAATCTTGAAAGCGCCATTTCAATGTTTGCCATTTTTTTCTCCATTTTTTTGGTTTCTTTTCTTTTTTTATTTTAACAGAATCATACTTTGAAAGCAAGAGGTGTTTTTTTATTAAAGATATTTTGGGTGAAATGGTAAAATAAAAAAATCCCCCACCAAGGGTAGGGGATTATAAAGATTTAAGCTATTGCTTATTTCTTTTCGTTGCGAACGGCTGCTTGTGCTGCTGCCAAACGTGCAATTGGAACACGATATGGTGAGCAAGACACATATGTCAAACCAACTCTGTGACAGAAATCAATTGTTTCTGGATCCCCACCATGTTCACCACAGATACCGAGTTTGATGTTTGGACGAGTTGCTTTACCTTTTTGAACAGCAATGTCAACCAAAGCGCCAACACCTTCTTGGTCAAGTGATGCAAATGGATCACGAGCATAGATACCTTTTTGAACGTATTCTGGTAAGAATGAACCAGCATCGTCACGGCTCATACCCAAAGTTGTTTGAGTTAAGTCGTTTGTACCAAAGCTGAAGAATTCTGCTGATTCAGCGATTTTGTCAGCTGTGATAGCAGCGCGTGGTAATTCGATCATTGTACCAACATGGTATTCGAATTTAACGCCTTTTTCAGCCATAACAGCATCAGCAACAGCAACAACAACTGCTTTAGCTAAATCTAATTCTTTCTTTGTTCCGACTAATGGAATCATGATTTCAGGAACGATTGTGCGACCTGTTTTATTCATAACTTCAACAGCGGCTTCAAAAACAGCGCGAGCTTGCATTTCGTTGATTTCTGGGTATGTAACACCTAAACGGCAACCACGGTGGCCAAGCATTGGGTTGGCTTCGTGTAATTTTGCTGTACGTGCTGCAATTTCTTCAACAGAAACGCCGAGTTCACGAGCGATTTCAGCTTGTTCTTCTTTTTTATTTGGTAAGAATTCATGCAATGGTGGGTCTAAGAAACGAATTGTTACTGGTAAACCTTCCATGATTGTGAACAAGTCTGTAAAGTCTTGACGTTGATATGGCAAGAGTTTTGCAAGAGCTGCTCTTCTTGCTTCAACTGTGTCAGATAAAATCATTTGACGCATGTGGTTAATACGTGCTGGATCAAAGAACATATGTTCTGTACGGCACAAACCAATACCTTCAGCACCAAAATCACGAGCTGTTTTTGCATCTAATGGTGTTTCAGCATTTGTGCGAACGCCAAGAGTGCGAACTTCATCAACCCATGTCATGAATTCGCCGAAGTTACCTGTCATTTCTGGGAGAACAAGTTTCAAACCACCAGCCATAACTTCACCAGTTGTTCCATCGATTGAAAGCATGTCGCCTTCTTTAATAACTGTGTCACCAACTGTGAGAGTTTTTGCATCATAGTCAATGCGTAAAGCAGAAACACCAGAAACGCAAGGTTTACCCATACCACGAGCAACCACAGCGGCGTGACTTGTCATACCACCACGAGCTGTTAAAATACCTTGAGAAACGTGCATACCTGCGATATCTTCAGGTGATGTTTCAATACGAACCAAGATAACTTTTTTGCCAGCTTCAGCAGCTTTTTCAGCATCTTCAGCTGAGAAAACAGCTTCACCAACAGCAGCACCTGGAGAAGCAGGTAAACCGCTTGTTAAAACAACACGTTTTTCTGATTTATCGAACATTGGGTGTAATAATTGATCTAATTGAGCAGCTTCAACACGCATAATAGCTGTTTTTTTGTCAATTAAACCTTCTTTTACCATTTCAACAGCGATACGAAGAGCTGCTGTACCAGTTCTTTTACCATTACGTGTTTGAAGCATCCAAAGTTTGCCGTCTTGGATTGTGAATTCCATATCTTGCATATCTTTGTAGTGATCTTCTAATTTGGCGCGAATATCTGACAATTCTTTGAAAAGAACTGGGAATTCTTCTTCCATACATGGCATATCTGTGCCTGAACGTTCTTTAACAAGTTTTGTCATTGGTTGTGGTGTACGAATACCGGCAACAACGTCTTCACCTTGAGCATTTTTAAGGTATTCACCATAGAAATAGTTTTCACCTGTTGCAGGGTCGCGAGAGAAGCAAACACCTGTTGCAGATGTGTCACCATAGTTACCAAATACCATTGTTTGAACGTTAACAGCTGTACCCCAATCACCTGGGATGTTGTTCAGTTTGCGATAGTAAATAGCGCGATCAACCATCCATGAAGAGAACACAGCGCCAATACCGCCCCACAATTGTTCAAATGGATCTTGTGGAAGTGGGTGACCATCGTTGACGCAGATTTCTTTGTATTCTTTAATAACTTCTTTTAATTGTTCAACAGTCATTTGGTTGTCAAATTGATAACCATTTTCTTCACGAACGCGATCTAAAACAGCTTCAAATTTTGAGCTGTGAACACCCATAACAACGTCAGCATACATTTGGATAAAACGGCGGTAGCTGTCATAAGCAAATTTTGCATTGCCTGAACGTTCAGCTAAACCAACAACTGTTTCATCGTTTAAACCAAGGTTTAAAACTGTATCCATCATACCAGGCATTGAAACGCGAGCGCCTGAACGAACTGAGAATAAAAGTGGGTTTTTCGGATCGCCGAATTTGCTGCCCATTTTTTCTTCAATACCAGCAAGAGCAGCCAAAACTTGGTCTTTTAATTCAGCTGGATATGAATGATTGTTTGCATAATAATATGTACACACTTCTGTTGTGATTGTAAAACCTGGAGGAACAGGAACACCAACACGGCTCATTTCAGCCAAGTTAGCACCTTTACCACCCAACAAGTTTTTCATAGAGGCATCGCCTTCTGCAACACCGTCACCAAAAGTATAAACCCATTTTGTCATTAGTTTTTCCTTTGCTTGTTAGTTAATTAAAAACCATATTTCTCATAAAGAAGTATGGAACCTTGAGATTTTTATTCGCAAAATGTTTAACATTTTTTTTGCTTGATTGCAAGTGATTTTTTTGTTTTTGTATAAATATCAGTTTGAAAATGTAATTGCCTAAAAAAATAAATAAAAAAATATCTTTTTGCTTTTCTTTTTTGCAAAAAGAATGTTATATAGAAATAGTTTTATTAAAAAAAGGGGTTTAATATGAGTTTTATGACAATAGATGATATGAATGCCGTTTGTTTTGGAAGTTATCAAGGCGATCCATTTAGTGTTTTGGGAATGCATTTATGTTCAAAAAATATCTTGACCCCGTTTTTATTTATAAGAACGTTTCAACCACAAGCAAAAAAGGTTGAAGTTGTTAGAACAAAAACAAAAGACGTGTATGAAATGAAAAAAATTCATCAAGATGGGTTGTTTGAATTGGCCTTTATTGATGAAACAGAATTTTTTGATTATTATTTTAAAATCACTCTTTTTAATGATCAAGTTTATGAGACAGAAGATGCTTATCGGTTTTGGCCCGTTTTAGGTGATATGGATTTATATCTTTTTAACGAAGGGAACCATAAGGATATTTATCAAAAAATGGGATCTCATCTTATAACACATCAAGGGGTAAAAGGGGTAAGTTTTGCTGTTTGGGCTCCTAATGCTAAAAGAGTGAGTGTGGTGGGTAATTTTAATGATTGGGATGGACGTCGACACATGATGCGCCCCAGAGGTTCTTCGGGGGTTTGGGAACTTTTTATTCCTCATTTGCCAGAATGGACAATTTATAAATATGAGATAGTTGGTCCAAATGGAGATTTACTTCCTTTGAAAATAGACCCTTATGGTCGTTCATTTGAAATGCGCCCCAAAACAGGAACATTAGTTGTTGATCCTAATAAATATCAATGGCAAGATGAAAAATGGTGTGCCATGAAACGGCATAAAGCAAATGCTTTAGATTCTGCAATTTCCATTTATGAAGTTCATTTTGGTTCTTGGCGTCGCAATTCTTTAGAGGGAAATCGTTGGTTAACATATCGTGAAATGGCTGAAGAATTGCCTGAATATGTAAAAGAAATGGGATTTACGCATGTTGAATTTTTACCTCTTTCTGAATATCCGTTTGATGGTTCTTGGGGATATCAAGTAACGGGTATGTATGCACCAACAAGCAGATATGGAACCGCAGATGATTTTAAATATTTGATTGATAAGTTGCATCAGGCGGGAATTGCTGTTATTATGGATTGGGTGCCTGCTCATTTCCCTAAAGATGCTTTTGGTTTGGCGGAATTTGATGGAACAGCTCTTTATGAACATGCAGATCCAAGACAAGGTGAACATAAAGATTGGGGAACAAAAATTTATAACTATTCAAGAAATGAAGTTTCCAATTTCTTGCTTGGGAATGCATTGTTTTGGCTTAGAGAATATCATATTGATGCTTTAAGAGTGGATGCTGTTGCTAGTATGCTTTATTTGGATTATTCAAGAAAAGAAGGGGAATGGATTCCAAATAAATATGGTGGACGAGAAAATATTGATGCAATCAATTTCCTTCGTAAGTTAAATGAGCTTGTTTTTGGTGAAAATGCGGGATACACAACTTTTGCTGAAGAATCAACAGCTTGGCCAATGGTTTCAAAACCAACGTATATTGGTGGTCTTGGTTTTGGATATAAATGGAATATGGGGTGGATGCATGATACATTAGGATATATTTCTCATGAATCTATTCACCGCAGATATCATCATAATGAACTTACTTTTTCAATGTTGTATGCTTTTACTGAAAATTTCACATTGCCAATTTCGCATGATGAAGTTGTTCATGGAAAAGGACCCATGTATGATAAAGTGCCAGGGGATAATTGGCAAAAATGCGCTAATTTAAGACTTTATTATTCTTATATGTATATGCATCCAGGTAAAAAACTTTTGTTTATGGGAAATGAGTTTGGGGTACGTAAAGAATGGAATTATGCTGATAGTTTAGATTGGGGATTGTTACAATATGATGATCATAAAAAATTGCAACACTTAATTAAAACGCTTAACCGTCTTTATATTTCTTCAAAAGAGCTTTCTGATTTGGATTTTGATGGGAGTGGATTTGAGTGGATTGATGGAAGTGATGCAGCTCAATCTTGTTTTTCATTTATGAGAAAAGATAAAGAGGGAAATTCTCTTATTATTGCTTGTAATTTCACGCCAGTTGTGCGTTATGATTATAAAATTGGTGTTAATGAAGCTGGAGAATATGAAGAAATTTTTAATTCTGACTCAACAGAGTTTGGTGGAGCAGGGGTTGTAAACTCAGGATTGATTCAATCAGGTGAAGGCTGGAATTTTAAACCACATGCCTTAAAAGTAACTTTGCCTCCATTAGCTGTTGTGGTTTATCGATTGAAAAATAGATAAGTTTGAATTTGGGGGATAGATGACACGCACCATTTTAAAAGGAGAACCATATCCATTAGGAGCTACATATGATGGAAAGGGTGTGAATTTTGCGCTTTTTTCTTCTTCAGCAACAAAGGTTGAACTATGCCTTTTTGATAGTTCTGGGAAACAAGAAGAGCGTATTGTGTTGCCCGAATATACAGATGAAGTATTTCATGGATATATTGAGGGGTTAAAACCTGGTCAATTATATGGATATCGTGTTTATGGGCCTTATGAACCAGAAAATGGCTTGCGATTTAATCCAAATAAGCTCTTGATTGATCCTTATGCAAAGTTGCTGACTGGACCAATTTCAGCACATAACTCAATGCTTGGTTATCAAGCTTTATCCAAAAAAGAAGATTTATCTTTTTCTAAAACAGATTCTGCCCCATTTGTGCCAAAAGGAATTATTACAGATGAATTAGCATTCGATTGGGGTGGTATTTCTAAACCAAAAGTTCCATGGACAGATGAAATTATTTATGAAGCGCATGTGAAAAGTTTTACTGCTTTAAATCCAGAGATTGATAAGGCTTTTAGGGGTACCTTTAAGGGAATGAGTACCAAAAAAGTGATTGAATATATTAAATCATTAGGTGTTAGCTCTGTTGAATTGTTGCCGATTGCTTCTTTTATGAATAGTGGTTTTTTAAAAGAGAAAGGGCTTTCAAACTATTGGGGATATGATCCAATTGCTTTTATGGCACCTCAAGCCTCGTATTTATCAGACAAACGAAATTTAGATGAATTAAAACAGATGGTGCGTGTGTTCCACGAAGCTGGTGTTGAAGTGATTTTAGACGTTGTTTATAATCATACAGGCGAAGGTAATCAAATGGGACAAACGCTTTGTTATCGAGGGATTGATAATCAGGTTTATTATCGATTAAATAAAGAAAATAAGCGCTATTATGAAGATACAACTGGTTGTGGTGCTTCTTTTAACTTAGGGCACCCTCGCGTTTTACAATTGGTGATGGATTCGTTGCGCTATTGGGCCAACACGATGCAAATTGATGGATTCAGATTTGATTTGGCTACTACTTTGGCGCGTGACGAAAATAATCAATATGGTGCTAAAAGTGCCTTTTTATCAACAGTTCAACAAGATCCAACTTTGCAACGTTTAAAGCTTATTGCTGAACCATGGGATTTGGGGCTTGGCGGATATCAAGTTGGTTTTTTTAGGCCAGGTTGGGCAGAATGGAATGATAAATTTAGAGATACTATGCGCAGATTTTGGCGTGGTGATGAAGGGCAGGCAGGGGATTTTGCTTCCCGTTTAACGGGTTCTTCTGATGTATATCAGTATCGTGGTAGAAGACCATGGGAATCTGTTAATTTTATCACGGCTCATGATGGTTTTACTTTGAATGATCTTGTATCATATAATCAAAAACATAATGAAGCGAATGGTGAAGATAATCGTGATGGAACGGATCATAATTTATCTTATAATGGTGGTGTTGAAGGACCAACAAATGATCCTATTGTGTTGAAAAACAGAATGGATCGAGCAAAAGCATTAATGGCAACATTATTGCTCTCATTCGGAACGCCAATGATCAGATCCGGTGATGAGATTATGGCCTCGCAACAAGGCAATAATAACACATACGCCCAAGATAATGAATATTCATGGATTGATTGGGAACATATAACAGAGCAAGGCAAAGAAATGCTTAAAATGGTGAAGGAATTGATGTCTTTTCGTCAATCAAGACCAATTATGGAACATAGTCATTTCTTTACCGAAGATATTTGCACATGGTATAAACCAGATGGCTTGCAAATGGAAAAAAATGACTGGCATTATTATGTGAGGGCTGTTTCTTGTTTGATAAAAAATCATAAAAATAACAATAGGTTATTTATGATTTTTAATGCATATCATGAAGAAATTAAGTGGACTTTGCCTGCAAGAGATTTTGATTGGAAGATTGTTTTTTCAACATCAGATACGTTAAAAAAACAAAAAGTTAAAAGTTTAAAAGTACCACCATTTAGCGTTGTGGTATTAGAAAAAATGAAATAGGGGGAGAAGATGGTAAAAGAGGTTGTTAATCTCGAAAAATTAAATTTGTTATCTGAAAAAGCAGGTATTTGGCTTAATTTTTGGGATCGTGGAACAAATACTCTTTATGAAGCAGATACTCTTTCTAAGCAAACGATTTTAAAAAGTTTGGGATATAAAGCTGATACAAATAAAGAAATTGAGGCTTCTTTAAAAAAAATTAAACAAGATGAATATGCTTATTTAATTTCAAAAACGATTGTTGTGCGCTTAACTGAATCAGAGGATACAATTATTCCCATTTATCTTAAAAAGGAATTAGAAAATGAAACTTTGATTTGGCGCATTAAAACGAGTGAAGGTGAAGAATTTTTTGATGAAGTGCCACTTTCATTATTGCCAACGATTCAAGAAGATGAGATTGATGGAGAAGTTTATATTCAAAAAGAATTAAGTTTAATGCTTGAGTTAGAAATGGGCTATCATTCTTTAAGTGTTCAAATAAAAAAGAAAAAAGAAACTTCATCATTAATTATTGTTCCAGATACTTGTTATATGAATGAAGCATTGGCTGAGGATAAAAAAGTTTTTGGATATCCTGTTCAATTATATGCTGTTCGATCCAAAAGAAATTGGGGTATTGGTGATTTTAAAGATTTAGAAGGATTAATTGATGTTGCTATTAAAACAGGGGCTTCTTTTATTGGAGTGAATCCATTATCCGCTCTTTTTCAAGATAATCCAGATGACGCAAGTCCTTATTTCCCATGCTCGAGATTGTTTTTAAATCCAATTTATATTGATGTTGAAGGTGTTGCGGAACGAGAAAATTATGTTCAATTTCAACGTTGGTTCTCGTATCCTTCTATTCAAAGACTTTTAAAAATGGCGCGTCGCGGTAAAACGGTTGATTATCATGCGGTTTTGGGTTTAAAGAAGAGTGCATTTAAAATTTTATATAAAAGATTTAAGGAGCTTCATTTTGATTTTAATGGGAATGCTTTGACTCAACGGGGAAAAGATTTTAATGCGTTTTTGAAAGAAAAAGGTAAAGCTCTTCAAGATTTTGCAGTCTTTCAAGTGCTAAGAGATAAAGCTGCTTTAAATAAAACATCAATGATGTGGCGTGAATGGGAAAAGTTTTTTCAAAATCCTTCTTCAAAAGAGCTCAAAGAATTTATTAAAGAAAATGAAACCGATATTTATAATATTTACTATCAACAATTTATTGCTTTTGAACAATTAGATAAAGTGATTCAAAAAGCAAAAGCTTTACCATTGGGGCTTTATACGGATATGCCTGTTGGTGTGAGCGATAATTCGGCGGAGGTATGGTCAGATCAAGTTTCATTTATGACAGGGGTAACAACGGGTGCACCACCAGATGCCTTTAATCAAAAAGGGCAAGATTGGTCTTTGGCGCCATTTAATCCAAAAGTTCTTCACAAAACGGGATATAAAGCGTTTATAAATGTGTTAAGAAGTGTAATGAAGGGAGCAGGGGCTGTTCGAATTGATCATGCCTTTGGATTAATGCGCCTTTATTTAAGAGTTCAAGGGGCAACAGGGGCTTATTTAACTTTCCCATTTAAAGAATTAACAGGGATTTTAGCGCTTGAAAGTCACTTAAACAAAACGGTTGTTATTGCTGAAGATTTGGGAACTGCGCCAGATGGCTTTTCAAATGAAATGATTAAATTGAATGCTTTTTCATTTAAAATTATGCATTTTGAACGCGATTGGAATGGTTTTATTGCGCCAGAGCACTATCCAACTAATTCTTTAATTTCAACGGGAACTCATGATTTGCCTTCTTATACAGGGTTTTATAAAGAGTTAGATTTAGAGCTTGCTAAAAAGATGAAAACCATTTCTTTAGAGCAATATACGCACCATAAAGAAAACAGAAAAACAGAAAAAGAATTATTCTTAAAGGCTTTTGAACAACAAGGTTTTGAGATTAAAATGGCTCAAAAAGAAGAAAAAGAGGTTCCTGCTTGGTTTATTCCATCTGTTTATAAATATTTATCTTTGACAAATAGTAAAATTTTGCTTATAAGACCGGAAGACATTTTTGAAATGGATGAGCAGTTTAATTTGCCTGGAACTTATATGGAATATCCAAATTGGCGCCATAAATTGCCTGTATATCTTGAAGAAATGTTGCAAGATAAAAGATTAAAGGATATCGTTCGTATTGTAAAAAAACAAAGAGATTAGAATTAATGGATAAATTTCAAAAAAAATATCGCGTCAGATCAGCTGAATGTGACAGGTTTAATCAATTAAGATTACGCTCCTTATTTAATTTATTTCAAGATATTGCCGATTTGAATGCTGAAGAATTAGGGGTTGGATATAATTTTTGCCTTCAAAATAATATGACTTGGATGGGGTCTGGGTATCATGTGAAGATTAATAGGTTGCCTAAAAGAGATGAAAACTTGATTTTATCTTCTTGGCCATCAGGTGTTGCATCCTTATCTGCGATTAGAGATTTTGAGCTTAAAAATGATATGGGTGAAACGCTTCTTGTTGCTTCAAGTAGTTGGATTTTAATTGATTTAATCAGAAAAAGACCTTTGCCAGTTCAAAAGCATGTGGGGCATTTAAAAGCGCTTGAAGAAAGATCACTTCAAACAAATTTTGAAAAGATTATATTGCCTGAAACATTTGAGTATGAGGCTGATGAAGTTATTCGAGAAGATGATATTGATATTAACCAGCATGTGAATAATGCCGTGTATCCTTCTTGGTTATTGGATGCTTTGCCAGAGGATTTTTTAGCTCATCATCAATTAAAAGAGTTAAAAATTCAATTCAAGCAAGGGGCCGAAAAACAAAGTGTTGTTAAAATATTAAGCCATATTTCTGATAGTAATGTTTATACGATTGTTCAAGATTCAGAAACAAAAAAAGAATATGCGCGTATTTTTAGTTGTTGGGATAAAAAAGAGTTGGAGTAATAATTTTTGACGAATACATTGGTTTTATTGCCGTATTTAAAACAAGAAACGGATATAAGAACGCCTAAAGCAAGGCTTGAAGAAGTTGCCAGTTTAACAAAGGCTATTGAATTAAATGTGATTGAAAGTGCGCTTGTTCCTTTAAAAGAAATTAAAGCGAATGCATATATTGGGAAAGGCGTTATTGAAAATTATATTGATTTTATTAAAGAAAATGAAATTGATCTGGTTATTTTAGCTTGTAAATTATCTCCACTTCAACAAAGAAACCTTGAAAAAGCATGGAATACAAAAGTTATTGATAAGACGGCATTGATTTTAGAAATTTTTGGTAAACGAGCGCGCACAAAAGAAGGTGTTCTTCAAGTTGAATTAGCGCATTTAACTTATGCGAGATCTCGTTTGGTTCGATCATGGACTCACCTTGAACGACAACGCGGTGGTTCCGGGTTCTTGGGAGGGCCAGGTGAAACGCAGATTGAGCTTGACCGAAGATTAATTGATGAAGATATCATCAAAATTAAAAAAGAATTAGAGGCAGTGAAAAAAACAAGATATCTGCATAGAGCTGCCCGCCAAAAAGTGCCGTTTCCAATTGTTGCCCTGGTGGGATATACCAATGCTGGAAAATCCACTTTGTTTAATAAATTAACCCAAGCAAATGTGATGGCAAAAGATATGTTGTTTGCAACACTAGATCCAACAATGCGCAAAATTAAATTGCCGTCAGGGCAGGTGGTAATTTTATCTGATACAGTGGGATTTATTTCTGATTTGCCAACAGAATTGATTATGGCTTTTAGGGCAACGCTTGAAGAAGTGTTAGATGCAGATGTGATCGTTCATGTTAGGGATTATTTTCATGATGATTCAACGGCTCAACGTAAAGATGTTGAGGCGGTTTTATCTGATTTAGGTCTTCATGATGAAGTTGAAGAAGGTCTGATTGAGGCTTTAAATAAAATGGATCTTTATGATGAAGATGATCGAAAAATGATTTTAGAACAAAAGAAACGCCGCCCAAAGGAATGTCCAATTTGTGCTGAAACAGGCGAGGGGTTTGATAAGCTTTTAAATTGCATTGAAGAAGCGTTGAATAAAGAAGCTAAAGAAGTTGAACTTAAAATACCGGTTACAGATGGAAAGGCGTTGGCGCAAATTTATCAAAAAGCTCAAGTGATAGAGCGAAAAGATTTGCAACGATATATAAAGTTAAAGGTTAAAATTAAAGAAAGTGAACTTTTTTATTTTGAAGAGTTTATGAAAGGCGAAAAATGAGCAAACTTTTTGAAAGAAATGTTGAAGATTTTGTTTGCGCCGTTTGTGGGCAAGAAGTTGAAGGCAATGGATATACCAACCACTGCCCAAAATGTTTATCTTCTTTGCATGTGGATATTAATCCAGGGGATAGGGCATCAACTTGTCATGGAATAATGTATGCTGTTGGGTATGAAATCAAAAATGGTGCAGAATTTATTTTGCATGAATGTTCAAAATGTGAATTTCAGCGCAAAAACAAAGTTTCTCCAAAAGATTCAAGAAAAGCCTTGATTGCATTATCTTCTGGAACATTTAATCCATTAGAATTAAAAAAATAAATTAAAAACCCTGCTTGGAGCAGGGCTTTTTTACAACAAGATTTTTCATCAAATACTTTTCTGTATAAAAGGATTTTTATTTGAGGATTAAAAAAAATATTGAACTCAAAATATCTTTATGATAAACTGAAGCCTAGATTTAATTTTGTAGAAAGAGATTAAATCTAGGGCGTAGAAACCCTTTGTACAAGTAGTCGTTTAAGCATAGCGACTAAAATAAGTATGCCGACTTTCGTCTGATGGACGGATGTCGGTGAATAAGGTTTTGGCCAAATAAGCCGAGCCGTCAACTTGTACACGGTTTTCTAACATCCGCCCGCCTTTTAAAGGTGGGTTTTGTTTAACACAATTATTAGGAGAGATGTATGAAAAAAGTGTTATTATTTTCAAGTTTGATTTTGTTTTCAATTATGTTGACTTCTTTTGCTCAGGCAGGGACCGTTCATGTTAAGGGTTATCATAGACAAGATGGAACATATGTTCAACCGCATACAAGAACTGCTCCAGATGGGATTAAATGGAATAATAAGTCCAATTGGTAGTGAAAAAAGCCCTGCAGGGAGCAGGGCTTTTATCTTTAAAATAAATCAAATTTCTATAACTCAGCAAAAACAGGGCCTGTTTTGCAAAGTTTTGAAAAAATTGGTTGTCTTAAATTCAATTTTTCAATAATTTCAGATGGTTTTAAATCAACAGAAATATTTTCAAGTTTAAAAATGCCATCTTTAACAGTTTTCACTAAAGCGCTTGGTAATTCTGCTTTTCCAATGCAAGAAGAAAGATAAACAAAACATTCATCATTATCTTTCAAATACTCTTTTGCCAATTTTCTGGCATATAAGTTAAGCGTTAAGTCAGCTTTGCTTGGATCTTTTGTCCATGGGCTTCCACCACCAATGGCACATGAAGTGGAATAAAAATCGCAAGCAAGTTTTCGCCCCGTAATACCACAATCGGCAATAGAGGAGTGATAAGTATAAGCGCCCGTTCCATTGATAATAAGTTGTTTTGGTGTTTGGCCAAGTGTTTCAATCACAAAGTTTGTTAAATCTTCATGCTCAATCATTGGAATGGCAACAATGGCTGTTAAAATCGTTTCATCTTCATCCAAAGTGATTTGAGTTTTAATATCTAATCCCAAGTGTTTGGAATTTTTAGCTTTTTGATATAAGGCATTATTGAGCTTGCGTGCCAAAACCAAATCTTTTGGCATTAAGTCATCACCTTGCGATGCATAACCAACGAAAACGCCTTGATCGCCCCAACCATCTTGAGTCACGCCTTGTAAAATTTCGCTTGATTGAATGCCAATTAAATCAATTACTTTTAACTTGTTGATATCAATGGCTTTTTCTTTCCAGATAGAAGCATATTCTTCATCATATCCAATTTCACGCAGCGCTTGTTTAACAATTTCATTTATATCATCAATTTTAATATAACCATTGACTTCGCCACCTAAAATAACGGTGTTATCTTTAATCATAACTTCAACGGCATATTTTAAAGAAGGGTCTTGTTGAATAAGCGTGTCAAGTAAATAAGAACTGATAAAATCGGCAACCTTATCTGGATGACCGATGGATACATATTCTGCAGTTTTAAGCATAAAAAATCCTTTTTATTTATTGTTAACAAAACAATAGATTAAAAGGAAAGGAACAAAATATATCGAAATTTAAACGATTATACATTCGTTTCTCCTTTTAGTCCATTTAACCTTAAACCTTCTTACCTTGGACAAGTAGAGATAAATCCGATAAGAATTACCATCATTATAAAAAAGATCATAAAAAAAATCAATCTTTTTTTTGAAAAAACTTTGAATGATTATATGTTTTATGTTAAAATATTTATAAAAGAAGAAAGAAAAAGGGGGATTTATGAGTTGGGATTTTAGTCATGATGGGGTAAATCAACAGTTTGGTCGGCGACCAAGAAATGGCGGTGAATGGCATTATGGCAGGGATTATGGAACAAGAGGCAAAAAAGATGTTCCGTTAGGTGTTCCAAAATATTGCGATGGATGGATTTGCCATGTTATTGAAAATAATAAAATTGATGGGTTGGGAAATCAAGTTGTTTTGATTAGCCCAGATGGCAGTGAAATGGTTCGTTTTGGGCATGTTGCAACTGGATCAATGAAGCATTTAAAAACAGGGCAAATTGTGAATCATGGGGATTGGATTGGCAATATTGGGGGCGTTGGTTACACGGAAAATTCTTTTCAACCGCATATCCATGTTGAACATGGGATAAATCCACGGTATGAACTTGTTCAAACGAAACATAATGGTAAATATTACCAGCATTACACATGGTTTTGTGGAGAACATACGATTGAAGATTATCGTGATCCACAAGCTGGCGCTTTGCCTTTTGAAGAGTTAGAAGAATTAACGAATATGGCTTTTCAATCAAGAGAATTAACTTTATCAGGAAGAGGAAAACCCCCAAAAATGGCAAGTTCAATGCCTGTAGATATCGTGAAACAAGAAAATTCTTTTATCGAATGGTTTCGTTCCAGTTGGATTGGCAGATTGTTTTTTTCTGATAACGAGCAAGAGGAACCACAAAATGAATCTGAACCTAGAACAGGGCCAATTATTCATCGAAAAACGCCTGTTCAAACAGAAGCGCAAACAACACCTGTAAGTCACACAAGGCAAACAAATGCCTCAGCTAGATTAGCAGAATGTAGTGAACAACAAGATGTTTATAAAGAAGATGATATGACAAGACGTTATAGTAATCTTAGAAATACCAGGGATTGATAAATCAAATATTTTTTCTTTTTTTGATAATGGCTTTTTTCCAATAGCCTGAATAAAAGTAAAGAAGTCCGATGGTTACTTGTCCATAAACGGTTAATGGTGAAGAAAAACCAACAGAAATGATATCTGTTGCCATTAAAAGGGCAGGAATGCGTATGCATAAATTGGCAAAAGAGTTGTTAATCATTGTAAACGTTGTTGCACCACATCCATTTAAAAAAGAGTTTACCAAAAAAACAATTGTAATCATTAAAACGCTAGAGCTATAAGAATGCAAATAAAGAGAACCTGCTTGAACAATTTCTTGATTATTAGAAGCAAGTCCCATTATGTTTTTTGGAAAAAAAGCAACCCCAATATAACTTGGAATAGCAAATAAAAGCGCAAGAAATATTCCAGTATACATTACGTTTTTGGCACGTTTAATTTTCCCAGCGCCAACATTTTGAGCAACCATTGCTGAAACAGCAGATCCAATGGCTAAAGAAGGTAAAAAGGTTAATCCATCAATTTTTTCAGCAATGCCAGAGGCGGCTGAAACAATGAGACCTAATTTATTGAGTTGGATCATTGCAACTAAAAATGAAATCATTAAAAAAGTATCTTGCAATGAAAGAGGAATCCCAATTTTAAAAAGTAAAAGAGCTGTTTTTTTCTTGAATTTTTGATGAGAAAAGCGAAGGTTAAAAGGAAATTTTTTCTTTTGAAGATAAATAAGCACAATAATAAAACTGCATCCTTGTGCTAAAATGGTTGCAAGGGCTGCACCATTAGCACCCATTTTAAAATCTTTGATAAAAAGTATATCAAGTAATACATTAAGAATGCTTGATATCAAAATGAAATAAAAAGGATTTTTTGAATCTCCAAGACCTCTTAAAATGGCGCAAATGCCATTATACCCAAATGTGAATAAAATGCCAATAGCGCTGATTAAAATATAGGATTTTGCAGCTGAAAAGGCTTCTTTTGGAACTTGTAAAACACTTGTGATCTCATTGATAAAAAGAATTGTTATAAGGCTAAGAAAAAGAGCTACATAAAAGAATAAGACAAACATAGTTGAAATAACGTCTTGAACACCTTTATTGTCTTTTGCTCCAAAAAATTGGCCGATTAAAATAGTTCCCCCCATTGTGAGCCCAGAGGCAAGGAAAATGAGGGTCCAAACAATTTGTGCGCCATTGGTAACGCCAGCTAAATCGCTTGGTGTTCCATAATAAGAAATAATCAACATATCAACAAGGCCATAACCTGCTTGCAAAAAGCTAGAAAGCAAAAAGGGTATGGCAAATAAGATGAGTGTTTTTAAAATATTTCCTTTTGTTAACTGTTTAATATCTTGTTTTTGCATTTTATATCCTTTTTAGAAAAGGGGTTATACTTCTTTTTTATTGAAAAATCAAGATGGAACACTTGATTTTATGTGTTTTTTTCTATATCCTATGGATATGATTGAATTAAAGAATTTAACTGTTCAAATGGGGCATAAAGATCTTTTATCTGATGTGTCTTTATTTATTTCTGATAAACAAAAGGTTGGTATTGTTGGGCCAAATGGGTGTGGTAAATCCACTTTGTTTAAAGTTTTAACTGGTGCCTTAGAGGGTATGGGTAATGTGATGATACCTTCAGGGGAAAGAATTGCTTTTGTTGAGCAGTCAATTGAAGATACATCCTTAACTGTATTAGATTATGTTTTGCAAAAAGATAGATATTTAACAAAGGCAAAAGAAGAGTATAATAAGGCTTTAGATGAAGATAAGCCCGAGCTGTATGAAAAAATTAAACAACTAGGTGGGGAAACGGCGATAGCAAGAATTGCTGAAATTTTAGCTGGTCTTGGGTTTAAAAATGATGATTTAAATCGAAAAGTGGCTGATTTTTCAGGGGGATGGCAGATGCGTTTAAATTTGGCAGGAGCCTTATTTCAACCATCAAATATTTTGCTTTTAGATGAACCAACAAACCATTTAGATCTTGAAAGCGTTATTTGGTTACAAGCGCATTTAAAAAAATATTCGGGAACTCTTTTATTAATTAGTCATGATAAATCCATTTTAAATGAGATTTGTTCTTCAATTGTTGTGTTTCAAAATCAAAAATTAATTCTTTATAGTGGTAACTATGATGCATATTTAACAACGAAATCACTTCAAGATAAAGTATTGATGCGCCAAGCGGAAAAAGAAAAAGAAAAAAGAGCTCATTTAGAAAGTTTTATCAATCGCTTCAGGTATAAGGCAAGTAAAGCTAAACAAGCGCAAAGCCGAATTAAAATATTGGAAAAAATGGCTGAAACACCGGCGGTTTATCTAGATAAAGAAGAGCGATTTTCTTTTTTAGAACCCATTAAAGCTTTGCCACCATTAATAAGTGGTGAAGATATTTCATTAGGTTATGATGAAAAAATTGTTTTAAAAAAGCTTTCTTTTTCAATTTCAGATACAGCGCGAATTGCTTTATTAGGGCAAAATGGTAATGGAAAATCAACATTTGCTAAGTTTTTGGCAGGTGTTTTAGCCTTAAAATCAGGGCAGGTGCATGCCTCTTCAAAGCTAAAGGTTGGTTATTTTGCGCAACATCAGGAAGAAGAGTTGCCATTGGAAGAAACCCCTGTTTCATATTTTTCTTTTTTAATGGATGGAAAAAATGAAACTGAGGTGCGCTCGCATTTAGCTTCTTTTGGATTAACAGGAGAAAAGGCATTAACAAAAATTCGTTTGCTTTCTGGGGGTGAAAAAGCGCGTCTTTTATTTGCAAAAATATCTTTAGAACAACCAAATTTATTAATTTTAGATGAGCCGACAAACCATTTGGATATAAAGGGGCGCGAAGCGTTGGCAGTTGCTTTAAATGATTATCAAGGCGCTGTTGTTTTAATTACACATGATTTTTCTTTGATTGAGCAAGTGGCTGATGAATTATGGCTTGTTAATAATGGTAATTGTAAACCATTTGAGGGCGATTTATTGGATTATCAAAAAATATTGCTTGAAAAACAAGTTGATAGAGCCAAGCAAAAAGAAATTCAAAAAGAAAAAGAGCTTAAATTAAAGCAAAAGCAACAAGAGGCGGAAAAACGAAAACTTAAAGCTTTAATTTTGGAAGTTGAACGAGAGATTAAAAAATTAACCCTTGAAAAAGAAGGACTTGAAAAACGATTTGAAACAGTGTTAACAAATGAAGAAATTGTTAATATTTCGCAAAAAATTAAAGAAATTCAAAAAGAAATTGACAGGGTGGAAGAAAAATGGTTTTCTTTGTCAGAACAACTGGAAGAATAGGGGGCAGATATGAATTTATTTTCAATTTTTAAAAAAGAAATAAAGCCATTTGATGAGGGGTTTTGTGATGTGGGTGATGGACATGAAATTCACTATATGCAATTTGGTAATCCTAAAGGAGTGCCTGTTTTATTGTTTCATGGTGGGCCTGGTGGGCAAGCAAAATCAGCTCCTACGACATATAATTTAAAAAAATATCGTGTTCTTCTTTTTTCTCAAAGAGGATGTGGAAAATCAAAGTTTAAGGACTTGTTGGAAGAAAACACTACTCCAAATTCAGTAAAAGATGCCTATTTATTGTTAAAATATTTGAAAATTCATTCAAGAGTTGTTGTTGGTGGTGGCTCTTTTGGGTCAACATTGGCGCTTTTGTTTGCGCTTGAATATCCTCAAAAAGTTAAGGCATTGGTGTTGAATGCTATTTTCTTAGGTCGAAAAAAAGATATAGATTTTCCATATAAAGAAATGTTTTTATTTTATCCAGAAGCAAAAGCTGAATTTGAACGTTTAGCTGGTCAAAAAAGCATTGAATCCTTTTTTAAAGAAAAGATTTTTTCTGAAAAATATAAAGATATTCAATTGGCTCTTCAATATTATGGAGCCTATGAAAATCAATTGGGGAAAATGCAGTTGGATTTTAAAACAGCTCCTGCAATTACAGATCAAAAGATTAATAGTTTGAAAATCTTTTTAACTTATATTCAAAATAATTTGTTTATTAAAGAAGATGTGATCTTAAAAAATATTGATAAAATCAAAGATATCCCAACATTAATTGTTCATAATCGTTTTGATTTTTGTTGCCCTGTGGAAGAAGCGTGGGCGTTGCATAAAAAAATGCGCCGTTCAAAACTGGTGATTAATGAAGATTACAATCACGGAAGTCCTAAACTAAAAAAACGTTTGGAAAAGGAAATAGAACCCTTTTTAAAAAAATATTTATAACTAATCTTTTAAAAAGAGTTTTATGATGTTTTCAAGGAAGGTTTTTCCT
>JAZOOQ010000015.1:0-51957 GCA_045655105.1 Alphaproteobacteria bacterium
GCCGTCGCGTCTATAAATAGCCGCCGGATTCTTCGAATCCTCCAATCGCCCACCATATAAAAAAACCACCCAGAAGGGTGGCTTTTAAAAAATGGTGCCGATTGTCGGATTCGAACTGACGACCTGATGATTACAAATCAACTGCTCTACCAACTGAGCTAAATCGGCTTTGTGAGACTATTTATACACGATAAAAAAAATAAATGCAAGAGTTTTTTTGAAAGAAAATCAAAAAAAATGCATTTTTTTTAAAAGTGATTGATTTTGTGTGATATTTATTTGTCATTTATCTGTAAATTTCAATGAAATATCTCAATTTTTTGTGTAATTTTAATGATATTCATTGTCGTGCTGTCTTTTTTTGGAGGATAACGCGATTTTTTTTGGTGGGGATTAAAACCGTGATATAATGAAAAATAATGCAGGACTTTTTAGACGGTAAAAGAAAATTAGAAAGAGATGTTTTTATAATTCAGATTTATCGCTTGTGAACGTGTCAAAACATTTTTTTTGATCTAATTGTTTTAACTCAGCTTGTTCTAATTCGTTTCAATCTTTTTTTTGTTAATGAGTTGCAATAGTCTTGTTCAATTTTAGTAACTTTTTTGATAAAGAAAAGAGGGACGGCCAACACAGAAAAAAAGATGACAAACATAAAGAAAACAGGATCTGTTTTTTGACAATAATTATAACTTATTGAAATGCTTGAAACAATAAAAAGAATCAAGAGGCATAGATAGGCATGTCTGCGTTTAAATGTTCTAAATCCACCGGTGAAAATGTCAGAAACAAAGTTTGATTGTTTTTTTGCGATTAAAGCGATGCAAACAAAAGCTGTAATAGGCAAAAAAACAAGGAGAGGCCAACCAAGAATATCACACAGTCCAATAAAAAAAGGTTTGGAAGTTGTTCTTTCTATAGCTGTATTATTTGTTTTTGTGGAGTAGGTGTTCATTTTTTTTCTCCTGATTAAAAGTGTTTTTTTAATATATCATAAAATGAATAAAAGTAAATCTTTTTTATGTTGTTGGTTTAAAGCAATTTTATATCAATAAAATCAATGTGTTATGTGTTACTGTTCACAAAAATAAATTTTTGTGCTATACTATAGATAAGTTATGTTTAGGAGGCTTCATGATGGATATTACAGAAATATATCAAAAAATTTCAGAGCAAAATGGTTCGACATTTGCCCAAATGCTGCGAAAATATGATAAAAATATTTTAAATATGCCGGCATTGGATGATTTGTTGCAATATGCGGGGAAAGATTTGGTTGGCACGCTTTTCTTTTTAGATACGTTAAAAGAAAATAAAGATGCATTTAAAAATCAAGGATTTTGTGGGCACGAGGCTGTTTATTTTGATGATGATTTAATTGAGATTTTTATAAAAAAAGCTCATGAAATTAGAAAGATGGAAGGTGGTTATCCAAAATCATCTGTGGTGGCTCAAAATATTTTGAAAGAATATATGGATATTCGGCGCGAAAAATTAGCGATTGAAAAAGGTGTGTTGCCACAAGACATTAAGAATAATGAGATTTTTGCTGCAACAGAAAGAGAACAAGCTTTAAATTTGGATGTTGAGTTTATCAAAGAGGGGAATCCATCTTATCTTGTTGGGTATTTGCTCAACACAATGATTTCTAACGAAATTGAATTTTTGAAAAAGAACGGGAAGGGTATTTCTGCCAGAAATTTAAATTTAGAGGAAGTGAGGGGCGAACTTTCAGCTTCTTTGGCGAAGTTTATGGGTAAATATCATTATGAGAATGGTAAGTTATATCGGTTTAATCTGGAAGAAAATGGTGTTTATTTTATGGACAATGCGATGCTGAAGGCTGGTGAGATTGTGCCCATTAACCCTGAAAAATATTTTCAAATTGATGGATTAATTGTTGATATAAAAACAGGAAAAATTTTAAATCCAGCAGGTGTTGATGCAAAAAAGGTTCAAGCATTACGCGAAAAAATTAAAAATAAATCACTTTTCTTAAAAGAGGAAAAAAACATTCGCATTTTGTGTGCAAACGAAAAAGAAGTTGCGCTTGTTAAAGAAGGTAAAAGCATGTCTGTTTTTGATCAGGTTTGCAGGTTGAAAGGACGGGCATTTGCTGAAAGATTAAGACATGAAGACAGTCGCATTTTTGATGTGCCAAAATTAACAGATGTGATTAGATATGCAGATAAAGAATATCCAGGAAGCTTGATTTTTTATTTGCAATCATTGAAAGAAAAATTGGAAACGGATATTAAATCAGATGTGAATTCGTTAACCCATTTGTTTATGGCTGGATATGTGCCTTGTTACACACAGGAATTGACGGATAAATATATTCAACGGGTTAATAAGCTTGTGCCAGTTCGGATTGATGAAGAAGGCAAGAATGATCCTTCTGTTCCAAAAGAATTGGCCATTCAGTTAGCCGAAGATTATGCAAAAGATAAAAAAATCTTGCTTGCAAAAGAAAGAGGATGTTCTATTGAAGAAATTTCTGATTTAGATGTTTTAACCGTGACAAGTGAAACTGAAAAGAACATGATAGCCCCTTATTATGCGCCAGGGGAGGCTATTTGTACTTTGCGTGATTCAACGCGTCATATATCAAACTATATGATAAATGTGGTGAAAAGAAATGTTGCTGATTTGAGACGTGAAAATTTTAAAAACCCGCGACGAGAAGATGAATATGGCACCTCAGTTATTTCAATTCAAGTTTCAAAATTACATAATGGTATTTCAATTAAAAACAGATACAATCACACGTTGCGAGATGAAAATCCGGACAATACGTTTAACTCAAATCCAGATTATATTTCACCAGGGATGGTTTTATCATTGAAGTCAGAGTTAGGTACCTCATTTGATACAGCACAGGTTGAGATTCCTTATCAGCATGTGGTTTATGATGGAACTTGTTTGTTCGGTTATGATTATGAGGTAAATGGTGTTTATTTTTCAAAGGATAATTATTTAAGATATGGCAGCGTGCGTGATTTAAAAGAGTGTCATCGTATAGGATGTGGATATTTGACACCTAATGGAGAGATTCTTTTGACCAGTTTGGGAAATGGGGAAGAAGAATTCAAATCCGTGATGGAAGAGGAGCTTAAAAATAAGCAAATTCGTTATGAAAAAGATGAAGCAACAGGTTTTTCATATTTATACGCTGATGATAAGTTAGTGGCAAAATTCAAAGATAATGAGGTTGTTGCACTTCATTTGGCTGAAACAATGGAATTGCCTTATTCATTTTTAAAAGATGCACCTTTGTTGGAAGAGTTGACGGCTAAAAATGTGATCTGTGTGGCAAATGAGGCGTTAAAAAATGCCCCTCAATTAAAAAAAGTTGATTTGCCAAATTGTGTTTGTGTCCCTTCATCATTTTTGGAAAATTTAAATGATGTAAAAATCAATGCTCCATCTGTTTTTGAAAATAACCAGCTTAAAAGTTTTCATGAACGATTGAATTCTTCATTGGATGTTAGTAATTTGGCACGATGGGTGCCTGAGGAATTTAAAAATAAAAATGTTAAGCTTAAAATCGTTAATGGATGGAAAACGATTTTGGCAAATGGGGAACCAGTGGCTCGATTGACAAATGCAGGTACGATTTATGGGCTTTATTTGAATAATAGCAAAAAATTTCCCCCTCTTTCATTTTATGGTATTGAAGAAATTGTAGCCCCACATGTTGAAACGATTGATAGATACACCTCATTTTTTGATAGCAAAAATCTAAAACGTGTGGAATTGCCAAACTGTTATTATATTGCATCTGAAGAGGGTAAGGTTCACAATGAAGATTGTGTGGTGAATGCCCCTTATATCTATAACAAGGAAGATGGGGTTTTGAGTGGGTGTTTGTTAAAAAAACTTTCCCCTTATATTTCTTTTCCATATGAAACAGGAATCTTTTTTAACAAGTATTTTAAAGACAAAAACATCAGTTTTGAAAAAGAGGAGCAATTTTCTTATTTGTGTGTTGATGGGCAAAGAGTTGTTACCTGTGATTTAACGAAAAATCAGATTACTCAATTAAAATTAACTGGATTAGAAGAGTTTGATTTGAAGCTGTTGGAGAATCAATCTTTTGCTTTGAAAGAGCTTTCTTTACCTGACACAAAAAGAATTTTGCCGGAAAAAGAGTTTTTGCCAAATTTAGAGTTGATGAATTTGCAAAAATTACATATTCCAAATGCTGAAAGTTTGGGTGTGAATGGATTTTTTCTTTTGGAGCATGTTGAGTTAAACCCTGATGATTATAATAAAGAAAAGCTAGAAAAAAATGGTGTTCATTTTTTTGAAGATATAGTGCTTGATTTGAATTTAAAACGATTTATTTCTCAAAAATCTTACCTAAAAAATTTTTGTTCAATGTTGAATGAAAATATTAGTTTGGGTCTAGGATATAATCTTGAAAATGGGAGATTGAATGTCTTAAAAACAGATGACGGGATCTGCAAAGTTTTGTTGAATAATCAGCTGATGTCTGAATTAGAAAATGGGTCTTTTAAAAAACTTGATTTGTCATATATTCAAAAAATGGGACCATCTGTCATTGGATATTCAAGAGATCTTGAAGAATTAAAAATGGATAATTTGCAAGAGATGGGTCCTGGCAATATGAATTATATTTCTGTTGAAAAAATTCATTTCCCAAAATTAAAAAATATTGGAGATGATTGTTTTAATTCTTTTAATGGGAAGGAAATCTCTTTGCCCGAGGTTAAAACGATTGGTAAGGCCTCTTTTTGCGGAGAAGGAGAGGGTAAAAAAGTTTTGTTGCCAAATTTGGCTGAAGCTGATTTATCAACGTGTTTTTCGGATCAAGGTGTTTTTTCAGGAATGGAAATTGAAACAAATTATTTTAAAGATAATCAATGTGTTGTTTTTGGTGAGGTGATTGTTAATTTGCATCAAAATAAGATTATTGTGCCGTCAAGAGATACACATAATAAATTTGAAAAAATGTTGGCACAAGAAACAGATTCTTGCAAATTAAGAATTGAAGAAAAAGATGGAATTGCTTTTTTATATAGCGATGAACGGCCATTGATGCGGTTGGAAAATGGAAAAATAACAGGTCTTTATCTTGAAAAAGCTCAAACAATCAACCTGAATGTGCCGTTAAAGGGGTTAAAAGAAGTTGTCGCAAAAAATGCCACAAAAATTGAGCAAACAAGCTCATATTTATCAGCGCTTGAACGGCTTGAAGCAAATCATGTTGAGGAGATGTCAGATAATTGTTTGAATAGGATGATAAATTTGAAAGAAATTTCTCTTCCTAATTTGAAAAAAATGGGAGATAACTGTTGTGTTGATCTTAAAAAAACTTTAGTTTTGAAGTTTAATCAGTTGAAAGAATGCGGTAAAGGATGTTTTGTTAATATGCCTTTATTAAAAGAGTTTTCAGCCATCTATTTGGAAAAAGCTGGTGAGGGTTCTTTTGAACAAACACCCCAGTTGAAGCATATGAATACGCCATTTTTGCAAAATAGGTTAGCTTTGTTAAAAGATCATCCCGAAAAACGCCGCTTGCTTAAAAGCATGAGAAAAAGACCGTTTTTCTCACACATCAATCATGCTGGTTTTTTGGCAAAATAAATTAAACAGGGTTTGTCATCAATCTCTTTGACGGGGTTTTGCAAGAAATAAACCTGATTGCTCATGAAACTTGGCATTAAATCCATTTTTGTTAAAGCAATCGAGCCACCATTTTTGGCTTTTAATTACACGGGGGCCAACTGTGCTTGCGCGATATTCTGTGCCTCCTGCTTTTTCATCATCTTCGGTTGTTAAATGAATAGCAACAAGCATTTTTGTTGATTTAAATTTATCTAAAACAGCGGGGATTTCTTCTTCTTTAACACAGGTGAGCACTTCATTGCAATAAACAAGATCATGATTAATTGGTTGTTCATACTCTAAAATAGAGCCAACTGTTACATTTGGATGAACTGGTTTATATTCTTTGATATCAATGCCGTTAACGCGCATGCCCATTTCTTCTGCTTGAACTAATAGTTGGCCATTGGCGCAGCCACAATCAAAAAATGACATGGGTTTTTCACCCAGTTCTTCTTGATATAAATTTGTGATTTTACTTAATGGTTGCGTGTAAATAATCCACCAACAACGGTTTTTTCTGTCCCACGCGTTATAGGTGTATGGGCATTTTATTTCATAATAAGATTTTTCTTTTTTTATTTGTTTAAATAATTTTTTAAAAAAATTAAACATTGGAATTTTGTTACCTTTATTAAAATTCCCTATCTTTGTTGGCGTTTATAATATCATATTTTTCAATAAATTTCAATGAAAATAAACAAAAAAATGATGCCTTTGGTTTAGGTGTTTAATTTGTTATAAATCTTTTTTGTGACAAAGCAAACAAATTTTATTTTAAGTAATGGGTGGAAAACAGTTGCTTGTTTTTTTAATTGGTTAATGGTAAAAAAACATATAAAACAAACTAAAGTAAATAAAAGGAGTTATGTTAAATGGCGTTTTTTGAATTTTTAAAAAACTTGTTTTCGCCTGAATCAAAGGAAAAACAATCCGTTTTGGATAATATAAAAGATGCTTTGGCGATTTTGGATGCTGAAAATTTGAAGAATAACATTGTTTTGCAAGAAGAAAAGATTGATTCTTTACCTAAAAGCGCAAAAGAAGAGGAAGAAGACTTGGCAGCTTTAGAGGTGGTTGATGAAGAGGAAGAATTTTTTATGTGATTTAAAATAAATGTTTTTTAACATCTTGAAAATGATGCCTTTGGTTTGGGTGTTTAATTTGTTATAAATCTTTTTTTGTGACAAGATAATTTGCTTTTAAATAATTTTTTTGACAGGGTTTTGAACCTATGGTATAATGATAAAATATCAGTGGTTTATCAAGGAGTTTTAAATGAAAAAAGGATTATTTGTTTTTTTATTAATGTTTTGCTGTTCATTTTCAGCCATGGCAAAGGTTTATAACTCAGGCGATCTTTCCCTATGTGATGATAAAATGTGTGAACAATCAGGAGATTTAGCGAATGGTATTTTAAAAGAATATCATGAAAATGGAAATTTAGCATTTGAAGTGCCTTATAAAAATGGAGCGAGAGAGGGAATTGCAAAAAGGTATTATAAAAATGGAAATTTAGCATTTGAAGAGCCTTGGAAAAATGGAGTGAGAGAGGGAATTGCAAAAGATTATTATGAAAATGGGAATTTGTGGATAGAAACACTCTATAAAAATGACAAGAAAGATGGCATAAGTAAAGCATATTATGAAAATGGAAAATTAAAAAGTGAAGCTATTTTTAAAGAGGGAGAGGCGATTTCTGGTTTTATATATAATGAGGAAACTGGTGAAAAGAGGGAAATGTCTGAAAAAGATTTGGATTTTTTGATGGGGCGCTTTCGAATAACAGGATCTTCTGTTAAGGATAAAACTCGTAATTTTTTTTAATACGATAAAAAATATTGTTTAACATATTGATTTTAAAGTTGTTATTTGCGCGCAATTTTTAATTATTGTTAAAAATCGAAAAATATGCTACAATAAATCTATTGGTTTTAGAAGGAGGGGACTATGGAAAATTCAATGGATTGTGTGTTGGTGCGTTTTGGGTTGCCTGTCTTAAGTGAAGAAGAGCAAAGAAAAGTTGCGTTTGCTGAAAAAGTTTTGCAAGATGCTGTTAAAAGTTCTTTATCGAGGAAAATGGTAAAAGCTTTTTATACAGCAAAAGATATTAGAGAATTTCGAAAGTTGGTTGCTCAAAAGAAAAAGGCAAAAGAATTGCCGTTAAAAGACTTTTTAGCATTAGATCCAAAGGATTTGACACCTGAAGAAAAAATGATTCAATCGGCTTTATCATTTTTATATGAGCAAAATGATCAAACGCCACCTATTTACAAATCTTTTCCTAAAAGAGATAAACCACTTGTAATTGATTGCACTGTTGAGGTTGATAAATATGCCGGCATATATATGACAGATCTCAATGAAATCCATTTAAAAGGAAAAGGAAAAAAATTATCCCGCGTTCTTGAAATACTTGCACATGAATTAAAGCATGCAGAACAACATATCGGTATTGATGGCTTAGAATTAAATAATTATCAAAAACAACAGTTGCATTTTTTAGATGAAGCGTTGGCATATGCGTGTGATAAATTTGTGTTAGATAGGTATTATAAAGAATTTCCAGAAGAAAGACGCGAAAAATCCATTTTAGAAAGATTGTTTGGCTCTCCAGAACTAGATGAATTTGAAGGGGATATGTCATCAAAATGGGTGGCTGATCATGTGATGAATTTTATGTATTCAGATGTTTCTTTAAATTATAAAAATAGATATGATGAAGATTTGCCAATTTTATATACAGATAAGGGGTTAACAAGCATTCCAGATGCTTTTGGCGTTGATAAAAAAGATATGGTGTCTGTTATAAAAGCGTTGGATTCATTTGTTTCAAAAAAAGCAATAACGCCGTTGGGTATTTTAATACAAGCCGTTGCAAATGAAGATAGCAAAAAAGTAACAAGAATTTGCAACGCCAAAAACAGCCAAAAAGAATATGCGATTGATCAAGAGGAGTTAAGGGTTTTTATTGAAAGTTCCTGTGTGAATAATGCATCGGCTTTTAAAGCGATTATGGAAAGTAATCGCTTTGAAAAAGATGATTTTGCTGATTTTATGAGCAGTGTGTTGCATGTTTCAGATGAGGAAGTGTTAACAGAGTCTATTAAAGAAAATCGCTTGAAAAATTTTGAATTGCTTATCACCAAAACTGATGATAAAGGAAAGCCATTGTTTTCAAATAAAACGCTTAAAAAAATATTTTCTTTAATTGAAGAAACGGCTTTTAATGAGAGGGAAATCGCCCTTCAAAAAGAGGCTGAAAAAATATTAAATAAAGTGATAACAAAACCAATAAAAAAAATGGGTAAAGGTCCAAGAGAATAAGCTCTTTAAAACATGAAATAAAAGCAAAATATAAATATTTATGCCATAAAAGAGGATATCCTTGATTTTTTGATAAATTTGGGATATTCTAACAGATATGTTGTTTAGTTAACTTAAAGAGGAAAACATGCTTTTATTATCTTTAGATACCGCGTCAACAACGCTTTCTCTTTCGTTGTTTGAAAATGAAAAAGTTTTGGCAAAATTTGATGAAACAATGCTTCGCGGTCAAGCAGAACGTTTGATCCCTGAAATTCAAATGTTGTTTCAAAAAGCTGGGCGGGAAGTTAAAGACTTGTCTGCTGTGTCTGTTGGGGTTGGTCCAGGGTCGTTTACGGGTGTTCGCGTGGCGTTGGCAACAGCTAGAGGGTTTGCTTTGGCGCTTAATGTTCCTGTTTATGGCGTTTCCTCTTTAGATGCTTATGCTTATGGAGCAGGGGAAGATGTTTTTGTTGCGCTTGATACAAAGCGTGGTGATTTTTATGTGGCAGGCTATAATAAAGATTTGGAAGAAGTTTTTGAGCCGCGTGTGATGTCAATGGATGAAATTAAGATTTTAAATCCGAAGTTAATTGCTTCAGATGTGCCTGATGTTTTTATGCAAGAAGGGTTTAAAATGCGCGAAAATGATTTTTCTCTTTCAGAACAAATTGCCAAAATTGCTTTAATGCGTGGAGAAGAAAATTTGCCCGCAGAACCAATGTATTTAAGAGATGCAGATGTCACTGTGTGAGTTGACTTTAGCGCATGTTGAAGCGGCAAGTTTATTGCATGCATCAGCTTTTGATAAGCCTTGGAGTGAACAAGAATTTAAAGGCCTTCTTTCTTTATCAACAACTAAAGGCTGGATGGATGAAAGCTCTTTATTAATGATTTCTCATGTGTTAGATGAAATTGAAATTTTAACCATTTTAACGCATCCAAGTGCCAGAGGGCAGGGCAAGGCAAAAGCCCTTTTAAGTCACTTAATTCAATATGCCAAAGAAAATAATGTTGCCCAAATTTTTTTGGAAGTGAACATTGAAAACAAACCAGCTATTTCTTTATATGAAACAATGGGGTTTATAAAAACAGGTGTGCGCAAAAATTATTATAAGATGAAGGATGGTTCTTATAAAGATGCTCTTTTATACAGGATTTTAACGAACATCTAAAGCGAAAAAAATTATCTGATGTAGGTTTTCTACACTGCGATAAATTTTTTCATCTTTATCTGTTGCGCTAAAATCCTGTATCTTTTTAACGAACATCTAAAGCAAGAAAAATTATCTTATGTGGGTTTTCTACACTGCATAAATTTTTCTTATATTTATTGAGATTATTTATAACTTATTGTTCTAAATTACCAAATTTACCGAATTCGCCGTTAAAATAAAGTTTCACTGTTCCAACAGGGCCGTGACGTTGTTTGGCGATAATGGCTTCTGCTTGATTGGCAAGAAGAATCTTTTTATCTTCCCATTCTTTCATGCGAAGGGCAAATTTTTCTGGCGTTTCATTTAAATGTTTCACCGGCACATCATTTTGCAAATAATAAATTTCACGGAACACAAACATCACGATATCAGCATCCTGCTCAATAGATCCAGATTCACGAAGGTCAGAAAGTTGTGGCCGTTTATTATCGCGTTGTTCAACCAAACGAGAGAGCTGGGAAAGAACAAGAACAGGAACGTTTAATTCTTTGGCCATAATTTTAAGTTGACGCGTCATTTCGGAAAGTTCTTGAACGCGGTTTTCGCTTCTTCCCGCTGAATTAATCAGCTGTAAATAGTCAATTACAATCAATCCAAGGCCTTTTTCTTTATCGCGTTTCATGCGACGTGCTCTGTTTTTAATGGCCGTTACCGTGATCCCTGGCGTTTCATCCAAATAAAGAGGCACGCGGCTTAAAAGAGCCACCCCCGCAGCTAATTCATCAAATTGCTGATCAGTGAGTTTACCCGTTCTCATTTGATGGCCAGGAACTTCGGCTTTTGCAGATAAAATACGCCCAGCCAACTGTTCGGCAGACATTTCAAGCGAGAAAAAGGCAACGGATTTTTTTTCAGCACCTGGTTTTTTGTTTTCTTCTTCAAATTTAACAGCGGCGTTATAGGCAATTGTTAAAGCTAAAGCGGATTTACCCATGGCAGGACGACCAGCCAAAATCAATAAGTCTGAATCATGAAGACCACCAAGCAATTTATCCATTTCAACAAGGCCAGTTGTAACCCCAGAAACGCCAGACGGCGTGTTCATGGCTTTTTGCGCGCTTAATAAGGTTGCTTGCAATGCGGTGTTTAAAATTTGAGGGCCACCTGAAAGTTCGCCGGCATTTGCAATTTCATAAAGCCGTTTTTCTGCTTTTTCAACTTGGCTAATGGCTTCTTCATTCAGCGAAATGGCAAATGCATCATTCACCACATCATTTCCAAGGGCAATCATTTGACGGCGAATATATCGATCCAAAATTTGTTTACCGTAATCCCCCGCGTTAATAATAGTGGCAGAAGCGGCAGCCAGTTGCATCAAATAAGAAGCACCACCCACATCTTTTAATTGACCATCATGTTCAAAATAAGCCTTCAATGTGATTGGATCGGCAATGCGTCCTTGATCAATATAAAATTTGCAAGCTTCATAAATGCGCCCATGAACAGGGTTTGCAAAACATTCAGGTCTTAAAAAATCAGAAACCTTTTCCATGGCGCGATTGTTCGACAAAATAGCGCCCAGAAGCGCTTGTTCGGCTTCTAGGTTTTGAGGAGGAATGCGCATGGTATCTTCTAGCATGAATAAAAAACTCCGCCTAAAGTGAATGGTTAATAATATATTAACATACAGTAAAAATTTTCTCTTGTAAAGATAAAATAAGTGATTGCAATTTTATTTTTTTTAAAGTAGATTTAAGCATAAGAACAAATAGTGATTAAAAAAGAGATATCCTTTTTGTTTTAAAGCATTTTTTATAAAAGGGATTGTCTTTAAAGTGAGGCTTTGATGATTGGAAAGTTAACTGGTTATGTAGATGGAATAGGGGATGGATTTGTTTATTTGAACGTGCATGGCGTTGGGTATCGCGTTTTTTGTTCAACAAAAACAATCTCTTCGTTGCCAAAAGATGAAGAAGTTTCTTTATTTATTGAAACGCAGGTTCGGGAAGATCATATTCATTTGTTTGGTTTTTCTTCTGTTTCGGAACAAGAAGTTTTTAATACGTTAACAGGCGTTCAAGGGGTGGGCGCTAAAGTTGGAATGGCTATTTTATCTGTGTTAGGTTTAAATGAAATCTCTATGGCGGTTGCAACTGGTGATAATAAAGCATTTACAAGAGTTTCAGGTATTGGGCCAAAATTGGCAACAAGAATTGTAACCGAATTAAAGGGAAAAGCCGGTCTTTTAACGGCGGATATGATGGAAATTAATTCTGTTGGAGGTAATGCTTCTGTTTCGTCCGATTCAAGAATTTTACAAGATGCGGTTTCTGCGCTTGTTAATTTGGGTTATTCAAGAACAGAAGCCGGCATAAAAGCAGCTGAAACGCTTAAAAATAATAAAGAGGCTTCTTTATCAGATGTGATTCGTTTAACGCTTAAAGAAATGGGGAAAGCAAATGGCTGAGAATAGATTGATTACGCCCAATAAGTTAGCGGCAGACGAAGAACTTTATAGCTCAATTAGACCGCAAAGTCTTTCTGATTTTACAGGGCAAAAGAATTTATGCGAAAACTTGGCTGTGTTTATCCGTTCGGCCAGAGAGCGCGGTGAAGCTTTGGATCACACGCTTTTGTTTGGCCCTCCAGGCCTTGGAAAAACAACATTGGCGCAAATTATTTCAAAAGAATTGGGAGTTGGGTTTCGCCCCACTTCTGGTCCGATGATTTCAAAGGCTGGTGATTTAGCGGCAATTTTAACGAATTTAGAACCAAGAGATGTGCTCTTTATTGATGAAATTCATCGCTTGAATCCAACAGTGGAAGAAGTTCTTTATTCCGCGATGGAAGATTTTCAATTAGATATTATTATTGGGGAAGGGCCAGCAGCGCATTCTGTTCGCATTGATTTGCCACCGTTTACTCTTGTAGGGGCAACAACAAGAAGTGGTTTATTATCAACACCATTAAGAGATCGTTTTGGTATTCCACTCAGATTGGAATTTTATGAACCTGAAGAATTGATGAAAATTGTGTCCCGCGGGGCAAGAATTATGCAACTTGATATGACAGAAGAAGGCGCTATGGAAGTTGCAAAACGTTCCAGAGGAACGCCACGTATTGCTGGGCGTTTATTGCGTCGTGTTCGAGATTTTGCTTTAAATAAGCAAGTAACAGCTGAAATTGCTGATATGGCGTTGACAAGATTGGAAGTTGATAATTCCGGGCTTGATTTAATGGATCGGCGCTATTTGAAATGCATTGCGCTTAAATATGGTGGTGGCCCAGTTGGAGCTGAAACGCTTTGTGCAGCATTATCTGAAGAAAGAGATACAATTGAAGAAATTATTGAGCCATATTTAATGCAGTTAGGTTTAGTGATGCGCACGCCAAGAGGAAGGGTGTTATCTCAAGCAGGATACAGGCATCTAGGAATGGCAGCACCTCAAAATTTGGTGCAACCAGATTTGTTGGAGAATTTAAAATGAAACATAGTTATAAGGTGAGAGTTTATTATCAAGATACAGATGCTGGTGGCATAGTGTATCATTCTAAATATTTGGATTTTGCAGAGCGCGCGCGTTCGGAGCTTTTGGTTGAAATGGGTGTTTCAAACAAGAAATTGATTGAAGAAGAAGGCGTTGCTTTTGTTTTAAGTTCAGCTTCCATTCAATATAAATCACCAGCGAAGTTAGATGATGTGATTGAAGTTGAAACCATGGTTAAAGAAATGAAAAATGCCAGCATGATTATGGAGCACAGATTTTTGGTTGAAGGTCAATTAAAAGTTGCCATTGAAATCAAGTTGGCAGTGATTAATCCAAAAGATTTAAGACCTATTCGCATCAAAGAAGATTTAAAGAATTTATTTATGAAATATAATCAGGAAAATTAAGGAGAATAACAAATGAATGAGATAGCAGCCAGATCATCTTTATCTATGTATTCCATGTTTATGGATGCAGATTTATTTATGAAAGTTTTGATTTTAGGGCTTCTGATTGCTTCAATTTGTTGTTGGGCGATTATTTTTGATAAAGCTTTTTTGCTTAAACGCATTCGTTTAGGAATGAAAGCTTTTGAAGAACAATTTTGGTCAGGTGGATCTTTAGAAGCCATTTATGCAAGTCATGTGAAAAATCCATCAAATCCATTGGCAATTATTTTTGTTGCCGCTATTAAGGAATTTCGCCGTTCATTGGCTGAAAAAAAACAAACAGGTGCGGCTATTAAAATTCAAAAACGCGTTGATAAAATGATGCAAATTTCAATTGATAAGCAAGAAGATAAGCTTCAAACCAAAATGGTTTTTTTAGCTTCAACTGGATCAGTTGCACCTCTTTTAGGGTTGTTTGGAACAGTTTGGGGAATTATGGATAGTTTTAATGCCATTGGGTTAACGCAAAGCACGAATATTGCCGCTGTTGCCCCAGGGGTTGCTGAAGCATTGTTTACAACAGCTGTTGGTTTGATTGCTGCTATTCCAGCGGTGATTGCCTATAACAAATTGACAAATGATATTGAACGCATTGTTCATCGTATGGAAACATTTTCAGATGAACTTGGGGCTATTTTATCCCGTCAAATTGAACAAGTGGAGAGCGAATAATGGCAAGAGGAAGCAGACGAACGCGCATTCGGGCTGAAATTAACTTAACACCACTTATTGACGTGATGACCTGTTTGCTCGCAATTTTTATGTTAACAGCACCAATGTTAACATCAGGGATTCCGCTTAATTTACCAAAAGGAGATGGAAAGCAAATTGAAGGCGAAGAAAAAACGCTTGATATTAGTGTTGATTCTAAAGGCATTGTTTATGTGGGGCAAGATCCAATTGCGCTTAAAGATTTGGTTGGCAAAGTAAAAGCCATTGTCACGCAAAATCCTTCAATTGGAATGGTGATTAGTGGGGATAAAGATGCTTCTTATGGAACGGTTATTGAAGTGATGGCGTTATTAAGAAGTGCGGGATACACGCAAGTTGGTTTAAAAACGGATGCAAAAATTATGGAGCCGAAATAGATGACCAATTTATATGATGAACAGGCGTTTATTGAAAGAGAGTCAAAATGTTTAGGGCTTTCTGTTATGTTGCACCTGTTTATTTTGGCGATTATGTGTTTTAATTTTTCATGGAATACCAGTGAATTTGAAAAATCACCTCCAGCCATTTTAATGGTGGATTTAACGAACGTTAAAATTGATGAAAAAACAAATTTACCACCCCTTGTGAAAGAAACGAAAAAAGAGGAAGTAAAAACACCTGAAGTTAAAAAAGAAGAAAAGAAACCAGAACCCAAACCGCAATCTAAAAAAGAAGATAAAACCCCATTGGTGAAAAAAGAAGAGCTAGTGGCAAAGCCTGAGCCTGTGAAACCAATAGAACAGCCGAAAAAAGAAGCGGTGAAAGTTCAAGAAGTGAAACCAGAACCCAAAAAAGAAGTGAAAAAACCTGAACCAAAGAAGGAACCTAAGAAAGAGCCGAAAAAAGAGGTGAAAAAAGAAAAACCAAAGCCTAAAGAACCTCCAAAGCCAAAAGTTGCGCCAAAACCAGTTCCTAAAAAGCAAAATCAAGGGCTTCAAAGTTTGCTTGCTTCGGTTGAAAAAGTTCGAAAACCAGCTAATCAAGCACCAAGTTCAGCGCCAACAAGCTCAGGCCAAACAGTGAACAATGGCATTAAAGGCGGAACGGAAGGTTCATTGTTAAGTGACTTGACAATTTCAGAAAAAGACTTAATTGCCAGTAAGATTAGTTCTTGTTGGAATGTGAACGCTGGGGTGGAAAATGCCGAACAAATGATTGTTGAATTGCGTGCGTTTGTGAATAAAGATGGGTCCGTTCGCGAAGTGAAAATTTTAAATATGAAATCAGATCCCGTTTTCCGTTCAATGGCTGAAAGTGCCAAAAGAGCTATTTATGTTTGTGATGCTTTAAAAGAAGAATCACCATTCAGGATTTTAGCAAATAAACGGCCAGAAATGTATAGTTCATGGAAGGAAATCAGATTAAGAATGAATCCGGTTGATAAAGGAGTTTACTAATGAAAAAGATGTTATTAAAAGGATTGTTATTTGTTGTATTATTATTGACGTCTGGGCATTCTTTTGCTGAAATTAAAATTGATGTGACGGGTGCTCAATCGGATCCACTTCCTTTTGCCATGCCAGTGTTCACAGGGGATGATGATGCCAATGTTACAGATGTGGTTATTGCTGATTTAGAACGATCAGGCTTATTTAGATATATCAATCCAGCGGCCTATATTCAAAAGATGAAAGGCGTAAATATGCGCCCAAGTTTTAACGATTGGCAAGCCATTAATGCGCAAGTTTTGGTTTATGGAGAAGTAACAGAAAATTTTGGAATAACAAGCGTTTCATTCAGGATTTATGATGTGTTCGCTCAAACGGAATTATATTCAAAAACATTTTCGAAAGAAACAAGCGCTTGGCGCAAATTAGCGCATATGGTGGCAGATGCGGTTTATGAACGCGTTACGGGTGAAAAAGGATATTTTGATACAAGAGTTGCGTTTATTGATGAACGTGGCAATCAAATGAACCGCATTAAACGATTGGCAATTATGGATCAAGATGGCGCAAATTTAACTTATTTAACAGATGGAAAAGATCTTGTTTTAACGCCAAGATTTTCGCCGAATATGAAAGAAGTGACATATTTTTCATATAAAGATGGCAATCCAAAAGTTTATTTAATGAATGTGAACACAAGAGAATCAACTCTTGTTGGTAATTTTAAAGGGATGACTTTTGCACCAAGGTTTTCGCCAGATGGTAAAAAATTGATTATCAGTTTGGCTCACAGAGGTAATTCGGATATTTACACCTATGATTTGGCAACAAAACAACAAACGCAATTAACAAATCACCCCTCAATTAACACATCTCCAAGTTATTCACCAGATGGCAAGCAAATTGTTTTTAACTCGGATAGAGGAGGCAATCAACAGCTTTATATTATGAATGCAGATGGATCAGGCGTTCATCGCATTAGCTTTGGGGAAGGCACATATGCTACCCCTGTTTGGTCTCCACGTGGTGATTATATTGCGTTTACGAAAATCCGTCATGGGCAATTTCATATTGGTGTGATTAAACCAGATGGCTCTGGCGAACGATTAATCACTAATGGATTCTTGGTTGAATCTCCAAGTTGGGCACCAAATGGCAGGGTTTTAATGTTTTATCGCAAAGCCCCTTCAAGAAGCGATGGAACGGGCGGTGATGCAAGGCTTTATACCATTGATATCACAGGGTATAATGAACGGCAATTGGTCACGCCGAACAGCGCTTCAGCTCCAGCTTGGTCACCATTACTTCACTAAGCAAAAAAAAATAAAGTTAGGTATTGCAATTTTATTTTTAAGAGAGTATAAAAAAATAAATAACTGGTTGATTTTTAGGAGGACTCTATGAAAAAATTAAGTTTTTTGGTTTCAACATTGGCTTTATTATCGGCTTGTTCTAACTATAATCCTGATCTCTATGAGGCACAGGAAAAGCGCAATTTAAACCGCGAAGAAGCCCGTATTAGTTTGGGTTGCCAATTTGCTGATACGCAATCAGCATATAGAGATTGTTTGCTTGCAACTTATAATCGCACGAAACCAAGAACTTATTCTGTAACAACAACAGCTGATGGTCTTCCAGTTGCAGTTGTTTCAAATGGAGCAATGGCAACAGCAAGCATTGTTGAAACAAAAACAACCGTTCAAAATGAAATGGTTCCTGTTCAAACCGCTCAACCTCAAGTGATTCAAGTGAACACTCAAGGTCAAGTTTGCGAAGGTATCGCAGGTGGGCCATGTGTTTATCAAGAACAAGGCGAAGTTTATGAAATGCAAATGCCACCCGTTTCATGTGGCGACCAACCTTGCCCTCCAATGGTTGAAGAACCAAAAAAAGTTATTGTAACAACAACAGAAACAGTTACGGAAAAACCAGTTGAAGTTGTTCCAATGCCAGAACCATTACCAGAAAAAACATGGTGGGAAACATATCAAGAAGGGCAACCTGAACCAGAACCAAAAGTTGTTTGCCCATGTCCAGATCCAAACGATCCATGCCCACAATGCGTTGGTAAATAAATAAGTTAAAGTTAAGCAAAAACCCCTCGAAAGAGGGGTTTTTTAGTGGTTAAGTTATTTTAAGTAATTTTTAATTTGTTTTAAGAGTTGTTTATATTTTTTCTTTTTTGATTTATATTTTTTGCGCAATTTTCCAAAAACGAATGGTTTTAAAAGTTTATATTTCAAATATCTTAATCGATATTTAAAGCGTTGAGTGATATGTTTCACCATTTCTTTGTTAACAGTCACATTTGGAATAACCGTGTTGCTTTGAACCATTCTTAATAAAATCTCTTCATAAAATGGTGTTTGCCTTGCGCATTCCCAAAAGTAGTTTGCATATTCAAGTTGTGGTTCTTTCCATGGTTTTTTACATGATGTATAATGAATAATAAAAGTATTACTTTCTGCATCTAAAAAATCAGCATGATGTTTTTGAGGAATGGTATTTATATAATTTTTGTCCTTTATAGGATAATGCCATTCAAAATTATATTTTAAGGGAAAATATTTAATTTGATTATAACAGGCAACATTCAAAATATCTTGGTCAGGTGCTTTGGGTGTTTTTATTTTTTGTAAGATATTCAAACATTTTTCTTTTATTTTTTCAGCTCTAAATTTTTGACAGTTTATTAATAAAACTCCTGAGTTAAAATAAGTTTCGTTATTGATCCTTAAAACATCTTTGCAGTATTTTTTTGAAATAAAACTATTATTAAACTGGATAGCACCAAAATCAAGAATTGCCCCCAAAACAGCAGTTGATATATCAATTTTAAATAATTCGCTAATATCTTTTTGAACAATTAAATCGCAGTCTAAATAAATGGCTTTATTGTAACATGTAAAAATATCAGAAATAAAAATCCTGTAATACATAGCAACTGAATAATGATAACAGGTATATTTAATTTTATCTGAATCGTTTATTAAATATTTGTCAATGTTAATAAATCGAATTGAAAAATTTTCTGCAACGCAAGAAGAACTTATTTTATTTTGGGTATGTTCTGGAATTGATGTATGTAAGACTATAATATCGTAGCAGTCTTCTAAATTTCTGTTGATAAAAATAGATTTTATTGCAACGGCTAAATATGGAGCATAATTTTCATCCGTTGAAAAAAATATAGGTATATTATTTTTATTGAATGCTGGTTTAAATTCAAAATTCATAAATAGGCCATCCTTTTTTATTTTTCTTTAATAAAAGATAATAATGTGTCACAATTTTTTTTATTTTGCCAAAAGATTTTGTTGTTTTTTTCTTTGTTTTCATTTTCTAATTCAAAATTATTTTCAATGTAATAATTTATTTTTTGTATCACTTCATCTATTGCATAAAAACAATTGTAAAGCTTTTCATCTTCTTTTTTTGCCGATAAAAATGAATCGTTATCTCTTTTATCTGAATATTCTATGTCACCATCAAATTTATAAAAAATAACTGGTATATCAAGATACATAAAATCAAAACAAATGGAGCTATAATCAGTAATCAACAAATCTGTTTTTCCAATCATTTTGGATATATTTGTTGATGGTATAAACTCAACACCGCTACATTTAGGCATATCAAATCCTTCACTTAAAAGGGCATGATGCATTGCAAAATATATTTTCAAATTACTGTTTTTTGCAGTAATATTACTGAGCGCTGAAATTAATTCTTTTATTTTTTCAAAATAAGATTGGATCTCCTCTTTATTTTTTGAATAACGCCATGTAAAGAACATGAATATATTTTTTATTTCTGATGTTTGCTTTTTTAATTTGTCCCATCTTGGAAATCCACATTTTATCATCTTTTCTTCAGCATATAAATTTTTGGATGTATAAAAATCATAGGTCGATTGAGTAGGAACCAATATTTTATCAAAAGTGTTTGTGTTATATATTTGAACAACCCATTTTTTTAATAATGTTACCCCATGCTCTATAAAAATATATTTTAAAAAAGGTAAATTTTTCAAAAACAGATTATCTGGGCCACTTGATAAACCATAACTTGTTAAAACACATTTTGCTTGTGCAATAAGGTGAGCATTTTTTTCAATAAATTCCCAGTGCTTCTTAATTCCAACAATATCTTTTAATTTATTTTCTTGCTTTAACTGATTATATAAAGGATTATCTTCTAATAAAATATATTTGGAAGGAATTCCTTTTTCTTGCAAAAAATTAAAAAAGGTATAGGCATCAATGCATTCAGCATATTTGTCATGCAAGGCATCAACACATAATATTAATTTTTCAGCATTAATTGAATTATAATAAGAATTTAATAATAAAATTTTGTTTTCTAGTATAGATCGAGTTAGGTTATCAATTTTATTTTCAAGATTTTTTGTTGAAAATGGATTGTTTTTTTTCCATATACGAACACCAAATAAATAATATTTTGTGTTATTTTTCCCTGTTTTTTTTCTTATAAATTTATTTTTCATTATCACTTTATTTCCTTATCATTTTAACTAAACAAATTTTGAAGCAGGAGTATTTGGTGACATTTCCTTTTTGTTTGATTGTTAAAACTGGTAATCCTAAAAAACGATATCTTGTTTTTTGATTTTTCTTTTTGATTGTTAAAATTGGCAATATCCCAAAAAGTTTAAAATAAAAAGAAGATTGTATTGGATTTTTTATCCTTTTCATCATTTCAGAATATTCTTTAGCACACTTGTTTTCATATGCCATTTTTTTGAATTTTTTTCGTTCTTCAGATGTTTTTAACTTGGTATAGGCTAAAATTAATTTTTGTATTTCCCATTTGTGGAATCCTTCTTTTAATATGCAAAATTCATTTTTATTAATCAATTTATTACACAATTTAATTACTTCGAAAATATCAAAAGGTGACGTGGATGTGTGGGTAATTGACTGTGATTGTTGAACATAAGTATATAAACAATTAGGAATCATATAAATAGATTTTGCTTTTAATATAGCCATCATAACAAAAGGAACATCTTCACCCCAAATCAAATTAGGAAAACTAATTTTGTTTTGTAATAAGAAATCTTTTTTATATAAAAAATGCCATGAATGAAAATGATAATTAAAAAGATTTGTAGAAATATCTTTCCATATTATTTTTTTTTCTTTTTTTATATCATAATAATAATAAGGAAAAATTTTAGGGCCATAAACGGTAGAGTTAAAACTAACCATATCAACATTATGTTCTTTGGCTTTTTGATAACAAACTTCGCATGTTTCAGGTTCAATCCAATCATCAGAATCAACAAATTGAATGAACTCCCCTGTTGCTTTTTCAATGCCGATATTTCGGCATGCGCCAGGGCCAGAATTTTCTTTATCGATAATGACAATACGGGAATCTTTTTTTGCATAGTCTTTTAAAACAGATAAAGAACCATCTGTTGACCCATCATTAACACAAATGATTTCAATTTCTTTAAGTGTTTGGTTAATTAAACTATCCAAACATTTTGGAAGATATTTTTCAACATTATAAACGGGAACAATAATTGATATTTTTGGCATTTTTTCTCTCATAAATTATATTTCCCACTTTTGTTGAATGGGGTATCTTTTATTTAAAAAAGTTTTAAGATTATCTCTGTCTTGCTGACTAGCCTTTTCATTATCGTTATAGCAAACAAGGATGGGATTATATTTTTTTAATTTTTTATTCATATAGTCACCATTTTTGATATTCAGATAAATCTGTTTGCTCTTTTTTTTGTTTTTAAAAAATAACCCAATTGCTTTTTGGTTTTTAATGGCCCAAAAATCATAAATAGAACGCAAAATATTATTGGTTGAACGAAATTTTGATAAAGTTGTTTTATGGAACAACTCTTTAAATTCATTTTTGCATGCCACTAAATTGCTTTTAGAATATGCACAAATATTATGAGTGCTTTCATATTGTAAAAATTTATCATCAACAAGTTTTGCAGCCTGGTTAATCTTATTACAATACCAATTTGTGCGCAATAATTCATCATTCCACTTTTTGTGGTGTTTAAGATAAACACGTGGGAAACCTGTTGAAGTGAAAAAATAATTTGGAGTTATTGGTTTATCAAAAAACATATCATCATTTGCAAATAAAAAATATTCAGATAAACCAGGAATATTATCCAAACATGTTTCAATCGCTGAAGAATTAAAGGTTGGTAAGGCCTCTTTTGGCATAATTTCTTCATGTTTTACCAGTTGGATTTTTGGGTGGCTGATGTCTAACCATTTTGGAACTTGCCCATTTGTAACAATGAAAATTTTTCGTATCCAAGGGGCATACATTTGAGCAGAACGCAAAGAATATCGTAATTCTTGATTATCGATAAAACGACAAGGATTTAAAGCTGTATCTGAAGTGATATTTTCTTTTTTTTGCCAATATTGTTTTGATTTTTGCCATTCTTTGTCATTACCGTCAACCCATAAATAAACCAAATCAATCGGTTTATTGAATAAGTTTTCTTCTTTTGTAATCAATAATTTATGTTTTTTTTGATAATCCCAATCAAGCAAGATGTTATTTTTTGCTTGAGGATATTTAAACTCATCTTTTCGGCGGATTTTATAACGATAAACAGAGATTTTTTTGCCTAAAAATTCAAGATTCCACTTATTTTTCAACACCGCGGCATCATGCCATGAACCCGCAAAATGATGAACAGCATAACTGTCAACCGTTTCTTTTGACAGCCAGCCAACTGGAAAAATAACCGTTTTTTCATCCAAATAAATTGGGGTGTCTTCCGAATAAAGAGCTTTAAAACCAATTTCTTTTAGTGGACCTGCTAAACGAACAGGGTTTGGGGTGATGTCAAACGTGCCATTTTTTTTGATGAAATGAATGTTATCATAAACGCTTAAGAATTTTTGAATAAGAGGTGATGACTTTTCAGCGCCGATAACCGCCGTTCCCGTGTGTTTGCTGGACCCGTGTTGTTCTGATCCGATGAAAAAGTTTAAATCCAAAAAGTCATTGAATGATTTTTTCACTTCAACATCTGTGTCAAGATAAATGCCCCCTTCGTGATACAGGGCATAAAGGCGAAAATAATCAGATACAAAAGCCCATTTTTTAGCTTGGTATGCTTCCAAAGCATATTGATTATTGGTTAAACCCAAGTCTTTTTCAGACCATTCTTTAATTTGATAGTCGGGCAAATATTTTTTCCATGTGGCAATGCATTCTAAAGTTTTAGAATCTTTTTCCCCTTCGCCAAACCAACAATAATGAATAATTTTTGGTATCATTCTCTCTCCGTTTGATATTTATAAGTCTTTGCGTTACAGATGTGCAAATTAAACATAAGTTTAAATTACATCATACAAAAATAAAAATACCCTGTCAATATGAATGCAGGGTATTTAGAATAAATTTTTATTCAAGAAACAGAAGCGTTCATTCGCGCGTGTTTTGAGCTTCTTTTGCTGATTGATTTGGCATGGCTTTTTGAATTTTTTGAGGTTCCGGATTAATCTGATTTTCTTTTCCCAAAGCATAATAGGTGAGCGCGCCTAAAGCAATAGCAAACGAAGAAAATGCAATGAAACTTTTTAATTTATGATGAGGATGCAAGATATTTCTGACTTCATCAACATAATATTTTTTCATTAATTTATAATATTTATATTTTCTAAATCCAGATATATTACTTAAATCTACATGGATATAATATTCCTTATTTCTTAATAATCTGGATGCTTTGAGTTCATCTCCAATAGAAAAGGGGATGTTTAATTTTTCTGCAGCTCTTTTTTTAGCCCTTGAAGTTGAGATGATTTCAACTTCTGGTGTATAAGTGTAAATTTTAACTTCTTTATTCTTCATGTGGCATCCTTTAATTTGAGTTTGGGCATTTTATCATATTTATTTGAAAAAGTCAACAAAATCAATAAAGCGGTTGTTATTTGATTTTTTTTTGTGTATGATTTAAATGGATTTTATGTTATGGAGGGAAAAATGGATATACAAGAACAATTGGTTGGATCAAAAGTTATTTTAAAAAAATATCCAGTAACTTTTGAATGGGCTGAAGTGCTTTTAAATATTAGTAAAGAAAATTATTCTCATTTAGTGCCGTGGATGAATTGGGCTTTCTTTTTAAAAGAGGGAACTGTTGAAGATGAATATGAATTTTTAAAAATATGTGCTGATGATTGGAAGGCAAAATCGCATTTTGAATTTGGGATTCATCAAAAAGAAACGGGCGAATTTTTGGGAGGCATTGGGTTGATAAAACTTTCACCTTCTTGTGATAAAAAGGCTGAAATTGGTTATTGGCTCACGAAAAAAGCATGTGGTAAAGGATATATGCAAGAAGCTGTTTCCTTGATTGAAAAGTTTGCTTTTGAGTTGGGATATAATCGCATTGTGATTCGAAATGAAGTAACGAATTTATCATCAAAAAAGGTTGCTTTAAGTTTAGGATATCAATTTGAAGGCGTTGAAAGAAAAGGGCATTTTTGCACTGCAGAAAACAAATTTGTTGATATTAATGTGTTTTCAAAAATAAAAGGCGAGTAACTTAAAATAATAAGGGTTCTTTATTCCGCTCTTAATCTGGCGGAAGAGGGGGTGTTTTCTTTTTTAAGAGTTGCTTTTTGAATGAGTTTTGCTTCGGTAGGGCTTTTTTCCTTTTCGCAAGTTGATAAAGCTAATGTTGATGCAAGTGCGCCTAACATGCCTAAAGAAAGCAAAATTTTTTTTGCAAGTGTTTTAACAAGTTTTTGATATTCTTGATGTTTATATTCTTCTTGCAAGTCTTCAAACTTCGTTTTTGCCTCATCAGAGGCATTTTTAAAATCAACCACAACAATTTTAAAATATTCGTTTGGTAAAATATAATTATCCGTTACTTCTTTATAGGTGACCTTCAGCCCAAGCTCATGGGCAGCGCGTTCGCTGGCTCGTTGCTCGCTGATTCTTTCAATTTCTTTAAACTTTGATTTTTTGAAAAACGAAAAAAGCACTTAACCTCCTTTTTTTAAGAAGTTTCTTGCTTTAACTATGCGGGCTTTAAATATAAAAGTCAATCATTTATTTTGGTGTTCACTTCAATGCCAACAACACCAAATTTTTCTTGATCTTCTTTTGTATAAAACTCATTAAGTGCATTTAAAAGATCTTTTTTTGTTTGAAAACCAGCTTGTTGAGGCGTGATCTTCTTGCAAAGAGAAGCAAAGTTTTTTTCCCAGTAAAGATTTATGACTTTTCCTTGGAAATTTTCATTCCTTTGATCGCTGTTTGTAAACAAAATATAATCGCCCATTTTGATTTTTTGTCTTTTTTCATCAAAAAGCCTTAGTTCAATGGTTTTTTCGCCTACTTTCAATAGGTTAAAATACCTTGGTTTTACGCTCATGTAATGCATAAGGCCCTCCTTTCCTTGCTTTAACAAGGTTAATATAACACAAAATAAAGTTGATTGCAAACTATATTTTGTGTGTTAAAAATATTATAAAAAAATATTGACAGATAAATGAAAATATGTTAAAATATTTGAACTTTTAGCGGAGGGTTTATGAAAAGCGACATATATCAAATACATTTGAATAAAATGTATGACTTACATGGTTCTGGTGAAGGAGCCGTTTTATCTTATATTAAAAGAAATATGCTTTCATTTGAAGGCGTTGAAGAAAATAAAGGTTTATTTGTTAAATTATTTGGCGAACTTGGGTTTGATCGCGTTTTAAAAGAAATGGGCGATAGAGGGTTTGATTTTCGCGTTGTTAAAGAAGAAGAGGGTTCTTCTTTAACGGTTTTAGATGCTTATTTAAAGCAAGCGCAATGGTATGATCCAGATTGCTTAAAAGTAATTATTGATGCGGGGAAATATAATAAAGAAGATATTGCAAAATCATTTATTAAGGTTTGCGATTTGCATAAAGAAAGCCTTCAAAATAAAACAAAAGAAATTAACTGTTTGAATTTAGATGTTGTGTTAGATGTGGCCTTAAAAGAGGGAATGGATCTTTCTTCTTTAGTGGAGGGGAGAGTTCCTTTTTATGCCTTATGTGATGTTTATGATTTTATCAAACATAAAAAAATGACTGTTTCTCCAAGCTATCAAAAAATGCTTGTTTCTTGCATTCAAAAAGGTTTGGATTTAGATGTTGATTTAAATGTTGTTGATGATAACAATCGAACAGGTTTTTCTTTTAGCAGTATGGAATTAAAGGCAAAATTTGTTCGTTATCAATCCATTAAAGATGATGAAAGATTATTGGATTTATTTATGATTGTTGATCAACTTGCAAACGGGCAGGTTGAAAAAGCCTCAACTCAAAAGATTGCCAAGCATATTAAGCAATTACAAAAAGATATTTTTAATGCCAGAAAAAGAATGCGTTTTGAATAGGAGCAAAAATGGATATTTTACTGCCAGCGGAAGAGGATTTTAAAAATTGGGAATTGCCAGAAAAAACAGATTTGGCAAAAATTTTAGGCGTAACTGAAAAAGGTTATGATTTTTGGCTAAAATCAGATAGTTCTTCCTGTCTATATCCAAAAATGAGATTAGATGGCAATGCGATGCGCTATACAAAAGAAGGCGAAAAAGGATCCATTTCTCCCATGATTTTGAAATCAGATGTTTCAAGCTTAAACGTTCAAATTAAAGATGGAAAGTTTGAGTATGGGGAATACCCTCAATCAATTGAAGAAAATGTGATTACCACAATAGAGTTAGAAGATGCTTTTGAAAGCGGTCAGTTGCGCGAAACTGGGCGTGTTTATACATTTGAAGACCCTTCTTCTGATGGTTCTTTTTTATCATTAAATTACCCAGAATATGAACATGGAGGGGCAAAATATATCCGTGTTTCAACACCAGCGAATATTCCTTCAGGATTAAGAACGAAAAATGATTGGTTGCTTTCGCCATCAGAAAATTATTGGATTAAAGTTGAGCCAATTGTTTGGGAAGAAAAAAAAGCAACTGGAAATTTTGTTGCCACAAAGCAATTGCTTTCGGGAATCACATATCATTATGGTGATTTTAAGGATTGTAGACAGTTTGAAGATGCGGATATTTTTAATTATTTAAATGATTATTTTAAACAAGACATGAGGCCTATTTCAAATGTGAATCTTATTCAGAAAAGTCAAAATAAAAAGATTGATGACATAGATGATTTTGAAGATGATGTTGAAGCCTTTGAAGAAAAAATGAAAGAAGAATATAATCTTCAAAAGAATGGGCATTCAAAACAAACGGGAAGAAAAAGATTATCCCGTCAAGAACGGTATGGGATTGAAGTTTCTGATATACCAATGACGGTTACAGAGCAAATTGATTTTTATGTTCAAAACAATATGAGTTTTATGTTGCATGGGCCATCTGGTGTTGGAAAAACAGCAAGAGTTGAACAAATTGATCCTAATTTAACAGCCGTGCCACTTTGGAATGGGGTTTTGCCAGAAGATATTGTTGGTAAAGTCAGATATCCTGATGGCGTTGAAAAACTTGCCACAGAAGAAAATATTGTTTCTGGGGAATGGGTTGCGCCAGATTGGTATGTTGAGCTTCTTAAAAAATGCGAAGAAGAGCCAAATAAAGTGCATGTTTTATTTATTGATGAAGTGACAAATGCCCGTCCAACAACGCAAAGTTTAATTTTTCATATCACTTTGAAACGCGCTATTTCGCCATCAAAAGGAAAGTTGCCTGATAATGCCGTTGTTGTTTTAGCAGGGAACTCAAAAGATGAATCAGGCGCTGCCTATAATATGCCAGAGCCATTGTTCCGCCGTATGTGTGGGCATATTTATTTAAAGCCAGATGTGAAAGAATGGTTGGCATGGGGCAGTCAAAAAGATATGCGTTATAAAGAGGAAGATCGATTAAATATCCATCCATTAGTTGCCAGTTTTGTTGCGGCATATGGAAAAAAATGTTTTTATTCGGCTTATGATGAAGAAGAAGCTCCAAAATGGGCGATGGATCCTCGCGGATGGAAACAAATTTCTGATATTATTTATAATAATGGGGGATTGATTCAAAAAGAATTGCTTGTTTCAAAAATGGGTCCTGAAAATGCGGCTTCATTTATTGGATACGCTAAAAATCCGCCGTTAACGATTGATGATATTTTAGAAGGAACTTATTCAGAAAACGATATTCCTTCTTCAGCTGATGCAAGATTGGCGTTGGCTTTGAGTTTAAGATATGTATATCCAAGTGAATTGGTTCCTGTTAGGGCGTTTGTTCGCAAATTAGGTGGCGAAAATTTGGATGTTTTTGATGCGGCTTGGGTGGCTGGAGATTCAGAACGCGCTTTGCAACTTCAAGCAGCCATGCGAGCCAGTGCAAGAGGGCGTGTATGATCCAAAAAAGACGTATCCAAGAGCTTCATATTTTGAAAAATAACCCATTTATGCCAGTTATTGTTTATGAATTAAATGAAAATGATTTTCAAAATAAAAGAGTTTTAAAAGCCGAAATTGAAGAAAGAGAGCTTCATTCACCTTCTTTTTTTGAAGGGCTTTTATTATCGGATAAAGAAAAAATATTTTTATTAATTGAAGGGATAGAGGCGTTGGCACAAGCAGAGCAAGAAAAGTTTATTCCTCTTTTAAAAGACAGGCGTTTAGGAGGCAAAAAATTGCCCGATATGGTTCAAATTGTTTTACTGATGAAAGAAAAGAAAAATTTAAACCAAACACTTTTAAAATATTGCTTGATGTGAGAATTAAATGAAACCTGATTTTGAATATAAAAAAGATCTTATTTTATCAAAATTTCCGCTTTTAGGCGTTCATTTAGCAGGCGTAAAATTTAAAGAAATGGCATCTTGCCCAACAATGGCAACAGATGGCTATCAGATTTATTATTCATCCAAATTTTTAGATTCAATTTCCGAAGAAGATCAATGCTTTTGCATTACGCATGAGGTGATGCATATTGCATTTAATCATATTGCACGTTTGGAAAATAAAAATCCATTTGTTTGGAATATTGCAACAGATGCTGTGATTAATCAGATGTTACAAGCTGAAGGTTGGAAAATTCCAGAGTGGGCGGTGAATATTCCAGAGGCAAAAGATAAGTCCGCTGTTGAAATGTATGATATTTTGAAAGAAAAATATGATCAAGAGCAAGAAAAATTTAAAGAAATGCAAGATCAATATAATCAAAATCAGCAAAATATGCCCAATAATCAATCCCAAGCGCAACAAGGATCATCTTCTCAAGAAAATCAAGAACAAAGCAATCAGGGGCAAGATCAAAATAATCAAGGGCAGAAAGGTTCTGATGGGCAAGGAAATGGTCAAGGATCTCATAATCAAGAGCCAAATCAACCACAAATGCCAGATAAACAAGGCAATAACCAAGAAACTCAAAATCAAGAAAATGATCAAGGAGATCAAGAAAGTTTAAAACAACAATCTTCTTCATCTAATCAAAATCATCAAGATGATGATCAAAATGGAAAAACGGATAATAATGAGCCCAATCATTGGCCAAACAAAACAAATAATCCAGCTTCTCAAAATGGATCGGAGACTCAACAAGAGGGTTCTCAAAATCAGCAAAATCAAAAAAATGAAAGTGGGTTAAAGGAAAATGAGTCTAAAAACCAAAAACCATCTTCATATTTTGATCAATTTGAAGGAAAAAACACGCATGATCATTGGGAAAAATCTCTTCAAAAACAGATAGAAGATAGAAAAAATAAACAAGAGGACTCTATCGAAGAAGATGGTTTAGATCAAAAAGAAAAGCAAAGTGAAAAATCAAAACATAAAAAAGATGAGGCTTCAAACTCTTCTTTGCAAGAGTCTGATAAAAAAGGCACGGCTTCTGATAGTGATAAAAAAGAAGATGAGAACACTTCTTCAAGCAAAAAAGATCAAAATATTAAAAAAGAAGAGCAATCTGAAGCGCAACAAGAGCCATTGAAGTCAACAGACAATGATTTACCTTATTCTAAATCAGCAGATGATCAAGAAGTTGGATCAGCGGCAGAGGGGGCTGATGAAATATGTTCAGAAAATGAGAAAAACTTTTTAAAGCAAAATAAAAATATACGCGAAGAACGAGCAAAGGAAATTATCAATCGATTAAATGCCAAAAAAACAGCTTATCAAAAGCAATGTTTGGCTGCTCAAGAAACGCAGTATGAAATTGGGGAAGGGCAAGAAGTTTGTAATTGGAAATTTCTTTTAAAAAAAGCACTTTTAGATGAGGAAACCCGTTGGTCTTATCGAAGATCAAATAGGGGGAATGATTATATGGCAAGAGCTGAAGAATTGGATGAGGAAACAAAATCAGAAACCGAAGTGTTATTGGATGTTTCTGGTTCTGTGACAGAGCCGATGCTTCGAGGTTTTTTGCATCAATTAAGACCACTTTTAAAACACACAACATTTAAAGTTGGTTGTTTTGATTCCGAATTTTATGGGTTTAGAGAAATTAAAAAGAATTCTGATATTGATTCATTTAGAATTATTTCCAGTGGGGGTTGGGAAAATTTTGATAATGCTGTGCGCCAGTTTTCAAAGAAAAAAGAAGTGAATAAAATTATTTTCACAGATGGGGGCAATCCGCCAGGATATATGCCAAGGCAAGATTTGAAAAAGATGAATGTGATATGGATTGTTTTTTATAATAGGAATTTTAACCCTTGTTGTGGAAAAGTGATTCATATTGAATTTGATGAATTATTCAAAAAACGCATGAATTTTTTGAAAATGAAACAAGATTGTTCCAGACAACGCGATTAATCCTATTTAAAAAAGTTTTCTAAATACGCCTTATTCTAATTTTTCTTGTTGAAAATCAAAAAGTATGGTAAAATAAAATAGTCTGTTATAAAAAATAATGGAGGGGGATATGGTGCAAGAAAATAATCATGATATTGATCCTTTAGAACGCGCTCGTCAAGCATCGTTGCAAGAAGGTCTTCAAAAATTAAGTCAAGAGCAACGAACACGTGTGATTTTAATCAATCAGTTGGTTGAGGTTTCAAGGAATGCACAAGGACAACAAGGCATCACGCCGTTAATGTGGCAAGCTGCTTTTGGTGGAGAATTTTCCTTAAGTGGTTTAAATGCTATTTTACGATTTACCGAAAACGTGAATCAAACAGATGCAAGTGGGCGTACGGCGTTAATGTATGCAGCTATTGGTGAAAACCAACGAGGTTCGGTTCGTTGTTGCGAAGCATTGATTAGGGCTGGTGCGGATATTAATGCACGGAGTCAAAGTGGTTTGAGTGCATTAGATTTGGCCTGTGTCAGTGGAAATATAGGGGTTATTGATGTTTTAATCAGACAGGGGGTTAATGTAAATCAAAGTTATGGTGTTGGCGCAACTGAAATAACGCCTTTAAGACTTGCCATTCGAAATGGGCAGACAGATGTTGTGAAATTTTTGCTTGAAAGAGGTGCAATTGTTCAAGAAAAAGATATACAACTTCTTATGATGATGCCAGATCAGAATAAGGCAAGGGAAATAGTTGAACAATTAAAACCTTATACCTCTCAAGAAATGATGGATGAGGCTGTTTTGAAGATGGGGTCTTCTGATTTTTCGCGATATGGTTTATCTTTAGGGCAAACAAATTTAGCTTTTCAAGAAGTTAACAGTATGCGTTTAAATAGAAGAAAAACGCATGATAGCGAACGGGATTTAAAAACAGAAGATACATCTGATTTGATTTCTAGGTTAGGATACACTCCAAATGAATTAAGATATTTATTGCCAACCCCACAAGGTATTACAAATAGAGTGGCAGGATCTGTTGAAGATACAATTCAAGATGAAACGGGCTTCTCGCTAAATCTTGCTTCATATGATTATGTGCCAAAAGAGGTTTTGTCCGCTATTCGTTTGGCTCAATATGATGTGATAAAAGGGTATGAAAATGAAGAGTCACTTATACAGGCTATGGAAGAAAATTCTGCCTTAAGAGATGCTGTTTCTTTGCAAAATTCAATGCATAATTCTATGCAACCGCAACAAACAGGGGTTGGTTCTGTTTTTAGGACAATTAGAGTTATAAAGGATGTTGTCGTGACAGCAGGGGTTGTAGCGGCTGCTGGAGGGGCGGTTTGGGTATATAATAATCAGCAAGAGGCTATGGAATATCTTAAAAATGGCATAAAGGCGGCTGGTCGAAATTCTGAAACAATAGATAGAGGGCTCCAAAACGTTGCCCATTTAAGATTTGCAACATCTACTTTATTTAGAGGGCAATCGCCTGAACAATTAGAAGATCATTTTGGTGAGTTATTATCAAGGTGGAAAGCTGTTGCAACTAATACAGATCCACAAAATTTTGCAGCACTTCAATCTTTTTTAAATGAAAATTTTACTCAAACAGGAAATTTTGGGTGTAATGATGCTAATTTTGCCAGAGATTTACAGATATGTTATGATTTTGCACATAGTTATGGTCTTAAATTATCAGATTTATATGCAGTTGATGATAATTCTCCGACAGAATATAAGATAAATAGAGCAAAATTGGGAGAAAAAATCAGGAATCGTGAGTGGACTGTTTTTAAGGAAAAATTAATAAGGGAGGGAGTTGAGGACAACCCGAACGATCCTAATGATGAATGGGATAGGCGTATGAGAGCAGAATCAGGCCTTATTGCCAATAGGGTTAATGCGATACTTAATGGGCCCTCTGAGATTACAGCGGCACTTGAGAATGTGAGACGCAAATTTTCTATCTGTAATGGTATTCAACTAGCAATTGATAACGCCTATCGCTCTAAAAGGCAATCAGAGCGAAGTTCTTTTGATGAGACATTATCTCGGATGCGGGATTTTAGAAATAAATATTCTGATTCCACCACTTATCCGGAATTTCAAGATGTTGATTGGAACAAGTTTGATCAAGTTGTTCAGACAGCTGATGAAGTTTTTAACGTAGAGCAGGGAGGGGAAATTACTGAAGAAAACAAAAAACAATTAGAAGACTATTCTCGGTATGTTAATGTGGTTTCAAAAGTTGAAGAATTGTTGACACCTCCTGAAGTTGATCGAGCGTTGGCATCAAGAATAATGGATACATTGAATAGGCCTCAAGAAAGGTTACGTTTAAAGGGGCGACAGATATCTTCTGATATAACAACGGGAAAAATTATTGAATATACGGATTCTGAAGGGAATAAAAAAGGGCCATTTTTCCCTGTAGTTATTGAAGAAAAAAATGCGTCAGGCATTGTTATTAAAAGATCGGTTTATTTGCTTCCATATAATGGAACGGCAAAAGTTGGTGAAACAACGGTTTTATCAGATCCAGGTGTTCAAAAATTTGATGTTCCAGCAGTTTGCCTAACTTATTCAATCAATGGTTCAATAGAATCTTTAGTAGAGGTAACCGAATATAATCAGGATCAAGGAAGGGTTGTTGCGCATTCTTATAATGTGATTAATGGTGCAAAAATTCAAGGGTCAGATAAACAACGAGAAGTAAGAAGATCAGATGTGATGGTTTTTCAAAGAGATGAAAATTCATCTAGGGGAACAAGAACATTAGCTCGTTCTTCTGAAGGTGATAAAACAAATGTAGGACAAACACTTTCTGGTGTCGCAGAGCCGGTGGCACATGAAGGGGCGATTGTGACTGGAAGAGGAGGACCACAAAATGGTTGATATTAAAGATGATTTAAGATCAAATAAAGGGTTTGATTTTTTGAAAACAGTTGGTAATGGTGTTAAGGGTTTATTGAAAGGATCAGTTGCCCCTGTTTTAACAGCTGTTTTGCCAACGGTAGGTTGTTATGTGGCTGGTGGCTTATTTGGAGGGCATGCTGGTGCTGTGGCGATGGCAAATGCTAGTGGAGCGATGTCTATTGAGAATCTTTTTATGGGTACTGCTACTCAAATTTTTTCCGGTTCGGGGCCTTGGATAATGCTTCCTCAAGGTATTTTAGCCCAATCTTTAATGTGGGGAGGGGCTGCTGTTGGTGTTGCAATATTGACGCCATCGATTGTGAATGCCTATCGAAATGAAAAAGAATTTTCAAGGAATTTTAAAAATGCTTTGCGTGAAAAAGCTTCTGAAAAAATGGATGAATGTTTGCAGTCCAATGCCAGATATCAAGAGCTTAAAAAACGTTTTGATTTAGAAGAAAAGAAATTTGAAAAAGAACATCAACAAGAGCAAGCTATTCGCAATGAAGAACGAAGAGATGATGCTTCAGGCGGATGGTTTAAGAGGTTTTTTAAAAAATTATTTAATGGTTCTGTTGCCTATCAAATGAAAATGGATAATCATAAATATGAAGAAGAACGTTTAGATCGTTTAAAAGCATTTCAAGATGAGTTTATTGCTTCCTTGCCTGAAAATGAACAGCAAAAGATTGTTTCTGATTATCAAGAAAAGGTAAAAACAATTGATAAGAAAAAACTTAAACAGGATTTAAAGCATCGTGTTAAAAGTAAAAAAGGGAAAAGTTTGAAAGACTTAGAAGAAGAGGCTGGTTTAAAAGATAAATCCCTGGTTAAAGAGCATTCTAAATCCCAAACGAAACAATCGTCTATTCAAGAAGCAGTTGTATCAAAAGATGTTGAAGATAAAAAATTAAGAATTTTTGATTCAGATCAGTTGATTGCTGCTAAAAATAAGAAGGATTTAAAAAATAAAGAAAAGCAGGCTGCTGCTCGTGTTTTTCAAGAAAGGAATACTGAAAAAAGTTAACACTTTTTTTATAGTTTTTTCTTTTATCTTATAAAAAAAAACCATGATTGGGAGTTTTTAATAATGGTGAGGTAAGGGATTGCTCGGGATAAATCCCTCGTCTTCGTTTCACTTTGGACTGTCTCACTATTGTTCGACATCGCGTCCCCTTGGGCCGGATAACCCACGTAACGTGGACTCTTCATCACCACCGCTTTCACGCCATAAAAAAAAGCTCTCAAAAATGAGAGCTTTTAATGGCGGATAGGGTGGGATTCGAACCCACGTTAGGCTTTAGACCTAAACACACTTTCCAGGCGTGCGCCTTCAACCACTCGGCCACCTATCCATATTCTTCGTCGCCGGTATTTCGTGGTTTCGGCGCCCGGCGTGCGCCTTGTAAAATCAAAGATTTTATCCCTTGCGGGACTGTCCCTTCGGACATCTCTCGGGTGCCTCCCTGCGGTCGTTACCACTCGCCAACCACTCGGCCACCTATCCATATCATCAAGTTTGTTGTGTGCTTGATTTTGTTTTTTATACAGATATTTTATATAAAATGCAAGAAAAAAATAAAAAGAAATTTAAAATATTTTGCCGACCAGAAAGATTTGTTGTTTTCTGATCGGCTGTTGTGTTTATGTTGTTTGTTTTATCGTCTTTTTCCGCTCAAAGTATATGCGGGTTGAGCGGGTTGAGTTGGATTAGGGGTAATATCTTGACCGGCTTCTCCAAGAGTTGATGAAGGTTGAGTTGTATTCCCTGTATTTGTAGTGTTATTTCCATTAGTATTTGAGTTTTCATCTTCTTGCGTTTGTTGATTTTCATTAGTATTTTGGTTTCCTAATGATTTATCGATTAATGTGTTAGCCAAGTCGGCAGCGCTACCGTCTTTTGAATTGAAAATATGACTTAAAGCAAATCCAAGAGCGGTTCCTGCAAGGGCCAGAAGAAGCGGAATCATCCAATCTTTATTTCTTTCCCACCAATCACCTTCGACACGATAACCATTCAGTAATGCTTCGGCTTTCTTATCATCTTCATGAGAAGAAGAAATATCTGCATTATCTTTTGTTGCAGGATGCAATCTATTCATTCCAATAGGTCTATTTGTTTCTTTATCCCAAAGACCTGCTTTTGCAAGAGTTTCAACCCCTCCATTTTGAGCGGCTGTTGTTAAAGCTTCTCTTGCTTTTCGGCGATTAACACCTTCTTGTGTTGGTGCAAAAGTTTTTCCGCCAACATTGATGAAATAACCTTCTGCTTGAGCTTTTTGAACAGCTTCTTGTTGTTCTTTAGATAAAGCGTTTAAAGCTGTTGCATCTGCTAGGGCTGCTCCTTCTGGTGCTTGAGCTGATAAAGAACCAAGGGTGATTCCTGCTGCTTTAAATGCTTTTTCATTTTCTTGGAAAACTTGATTTACTGGCGCCAAAATAGATGTTGTTCTTTCAGGTGCTGGTGTTTGGGGCGTAACTGGTGTTTGAGGTGTTGTTGGTGTTTCAGTCATGGCTTGTATCCCTATTTAAATGTTGCTTAATAATTATAGCATATATTTTAATATTTGTCAAAAGAGGGTGAATAAGTTATTGATTTTACTTTGAAAAAACTTTTTTAACCAAAGCCTTTAATGCGGCATTAATCTCTGAGTTCAATTCTTCGATGGTTTCAGGTGGTGTGAAAATAAAATTTTCGGCCACAATACACATGCCTGCTTTATTTGCCGCAGCAATAATTAAAAGATGATTGACGGATAATGTTTTTAACACTTCTTTACGTTTTGCATAATCATACTCGCCATTTTTAAACGCAATTGAGGGTGGAATAATTTCAATTCCCTTGTCTTGATATTTTTTTTGAAAATTTAATTCCTCTAAGGTAAGAGACTGCCGTGAAGTATCTGTGAACATATTCATGAAAAAAAATCCCCTTTATAATTGTTTTTTTTATATTACAATTGTTTTTAGGGGATGTCAAAAAAAATATATCTAAAAATAAGTTTTTTAATCTTTTTGTCTGAAATGAGCTGTGTTTTTTCTGCTTAAAATAAAAACAGGATTGAGATTATAACTGATAAAATTAACTTGTTTTTCATTAATAAAAGCGCTATAGGCATTTTCATATGCAACTAAAGTTTTGGCTTCTTTTTTTAAATGCTTATCTGTTGCTAAATCAAAGGCTGTTTTTCCTTCTTTATTTTTAATAAAAGGATTTGGTAAATAATTTGATAAAACTGTTGATAAATCCAAAAGGTGTTTTGTTTTTTCAATAGGGTTTGTATATAAGTTTTCTTTAATATAAGCATTATATGCCTTAATAGTGTGAGATGAGATGATATGGTGTAACAATGTATTTGAATTTTCATCCGTGCTATTAACATCGGCTCCCTTAATTAACAATTGTTTTATGTTTAGAATTATTGGGGATAATTTTGTGTATGGATACAGATGTGTTTTTTTTATTTCTTTTTGTAATAATGCTGTTAATTCTTCTTTATTTTGTTTCGTATTATCCATTTTTAATATACTCCAAATTCTTTTATTAAGAAAAAAAATCATAATAAGCGAAAATTGAAATTAAAGTCAATCAAAAAAGATTTTTTAAAAAAATATTTTATTATTATTTGATTTTATTGTAAAAAAACACGCAAATTAATAAAACTTGCGTGTTTTAAATAATAAGAATACAAAGATTTAGAATTCGTATCTGAATTTGAGCATTAAAATGTTGCTGTGTAATTTAGCTGTTTCATTTCTGCTTCCGCAATCTTCAGTAATTTTAAAATAGCGATATTCTGCGCCAACAGTTGCTGGCATAAAAGGAAGTTCGTATTCGGCGCCAAGCATGAATTGATAGGCTGGTGCATTTTCATGTTCAAATCTTGTTAATCCAAGACCAAATCCAACATAAGGATCAATTAAGGGGGTGAGGGGGAGGTTGGCATATCCGTTAACCATTAATCCATCCATTGTTGCATGGCCACCTTGTTTGATATCTGGTTTTAATCTTAAATATTCTCCTTCAATGCGAACATCTGTAAGCAAAAGAGGAAGTTCATAACCAACAGATAATGAATAGACCGGAGAATTTTCATAACTTGATCTTGCGCTTTTTGTTATTTGACTGCCATCATTAAATGCAGCGCCAATGCCAAGTTGAGTGTATAATCCTGCTTGAGCAGTTGTGCTTAAAAAAGAACAGGATAATAAAGCGACTAATAAAAGTTTTTTCATTTTTCTTCCTTTTTTCATTGATTAAGTAATAAACAAAATAACCATAACAAAATATTCTTTTTGTGTCACTATTTTTTATTGCCTTTTGAAAAATATTTTGGTATACTCAGCGAAAAATCTTAACATATTTTATGAAAGGGTATAATTATGAAACTTCCTTTAATGCCTAAAGCAACCGCTGTTTGGTTGGTTGAGAACACAGCATTAACATTCCAACAAATTGCTGATTTTTGCGGTATGCATTTATTAGAAATTCAAGCGATCGCTGATGGTGATGTTGCTTCAAACATTATGGGCTTTAATCCAATTTTAAACAATCAATTAACATTAGAAGAAATTCAAAGATGCGAAAAAGATGCTGATGCTCGTTTAGAGCTTCTTCAAAATGAAGAAGTTGAACGTTTGCTCAACAAAGGTTCTAGATATCTTTCAAATGCTAAAAGGGGAGACAGACCATCAGGCATTGCTTGGATTGTTAAGAACCATCCAGAAGTTTCCGATGCTCAAATTGTGAAATTGCTTAGAACAACAAAAGCAACAATTACAGCTATTCGGGAACGTACTCATAAGAATATTCAAAATATTCATCCGAAAAACCCTGTAACTTTAGGGCTTTGTTCAGAAGCAGACTTGAACAAAGTGATTGCAGTTGCAGTTTCAAAAAAATCATAAGAAAGGAATAAAAAAATGTCTGATGATGTTATTTCAACAGTCACTTCCGAAGGGGGAAAGCTGGCTTCTTATATTGAAAGAATTGAAAGAATAGAAGAAGAACGCAAAGAATTAGGTGCTGATGTGCGTGAAATTTTTGCCGAAGCAAAGGGGAATGGGTTTGATGTCAAAGTGATGCGTCAGATTTTAAGATTAAGAAAAATGACTCCAGCAGATCGTGCAGAAACAGAATATTTGAGAGAAGAATATAAAAAACTTTTGGGTATTGCTGAATAATGCTTGATTTTTAAGTTGTTATTCTGTAAATTCTAAATTGGAATCTTATTGGAGGACCTATTTATGAAAAAAACAGCCTTTTCTTTAATCGTTGCAGCAGGGATGTTATCTGGTTTCGCCGTTCAAGCAGAACAAGGCCCTGTTGTTTCTAGAACGGAAACAACTTATTCAAAACAAAATGAAATTGTTATGAATGGGTATACACCGTTAGATGAAATTGATAATTCCGTTAAAACGGATGTAAGAACATATCGCCACCCAAATGCTGATGCATTGATGCGTCAAGGGGTGCAAAGACCAGTGCAACAACCTGTTCAAGTTGCGCAACCAACATATATGCCACATCCAGCCCAAGTTGCTTCTGTTGCAAATGGATATCCAACTCAACAAATCCAAGGGCAGGTGATGGTTCCTCAGAATGCGGGTAAAGTGTTGCCAGCTCCTGTGATGCAACAAAGAGCTGTTCCAGCTCAAGTTGGTTGTGTTGCTGGAAACAATTGTCCTTCAAAAATTTCAAGTATTGAATACAGACAATCACCAGTTAAAGTTCAATATCCTGTTGTAAGACAATATCCAGTTTCTATTGAATATCCGGTAACGGTTCAAAGAAATGTGACGGTTCGTCAACCAGTTGTTGTTGAACAACCAGTTGTTGTTCAAAAGCCAGTTGTTGTAAACCAACCAGTTATGGTTGAAAGAGCTCCGGCCTATATCCGTCAACAAGCGGTTCGTATGCAACAACAACCATCATATGTTCAACAACGCGAAGTTGTTGTTCAAGCACCGGCTGGTCAAGTTTTGCCACCTTGTCCAACAGGGAATTGTAGATAAGAAGATTTTTCTTGCAAAAAAGAAATATTTTTGATAGAATAAGGTCATCAGGTTTTTCCGGGTGACTTTATTTTTTTATTATTTATTTTTATTTATAAATAAATCATATTTTATTTTGAGGCAATATGAAACAAAATCAAAAAAAACGTTTTAATAACGGGCGGTTTAATAATCGCAATGCGCGTCAATTAATCACAAGAAACACAGTTTTGGAAAGTTCAGGTCCTTGTGGTAAATTAAGAGGGACGGCTCTTCAAATTTTTGAAAAATATCAAATCGCGGCAAAAGATGCCATGATGCAAAGTGATATTGTTTTGGCGCAAACATGTATGCAATATGCAGATCATTATATTCGTCTTCAAAATCAAGCCATTCAAAATGAACAACAAATGCGTGGCAATAACAATCAACAACAAAATTTAAATGTTTCTGCGGTGAAAGAAGGGTCTGTTGAAGAAATCAAGGATGAATTGCCGGTTGTGGAAATTCCTCAAGAAGAAAGCGTTGAAGTTGAAGAGGGAATTTCTGAAAACAAAGAAGAAGTTGTTTTAATTGAAAAAGAGCCAGAACCAGAGCAAAAACAAGAAAAGATTAAAAGAAAGCCTCGTGTGAAAAAACAAGAAAAGGCTTCCGATAAAAAAGAAGAATAATCTATCTTTTTGAATACTTTAAAATAGTAAAAACCTCTTTTATATAAGATAAAAGAGGTTTTTTATGTTAGATATTTTAATTATTGAAGATAATAAGTTGAATGCTGTTTTATTAAAAGATATTTCTTCATCTTTGGGCTTTTTTGTAAATTTAAGTTATTCTTGCAAACAAGCAAAAAAACAAATAAAAGAACGGGCAGGAGATGTTTTTGATATTATTTTAGTGGATTTTCATTTGCCAGATGGGGATGGCATTTTATTTGCAAAAGAAATAAAAAAAATGAATGGGTACGCAAAGATTCCTCTTATTTTGTTATCAGGAAGTTCTTTTTCCTTAAAAGAAAGAATTTATTTAAGAAAAATTTTTGATGCAGAGTTATCCAAACCAATAGATGTAAAAGAATTAAAAGATGTTTTATTGAAATTAACATTGAAAACTTTTAAAGGGTAAAAAAAACAGCCATTCAAAAATGAATGGCTGTTTGAAATTTTGATAAATTAATAATCTTTATCAGCACCAAATTGTAAATTATTTGATACATGAACACTTGTTGATCCATCTGGTACTTTTACAGCTGAATCAGCGGCATTACCAACAATTGTTGTGGCGCTGCCTGTGTTTGTTGTTGTGTCTGTTGGAATATGAGTTGTGTTACCTGTGTTGGTATTTGTATTCGTATTTGTATTCGTATCCACGTTTTCATTACCCCATTCGTCTTCATGATCTGGAATAATTGTTCCAGGATTATCTGGAGTTTGAGGTGTTGATGGTGTTGATGGTGTTCTTTTTTTAGATCTAAACCAACCACCTTTGCGGAATCCAAAATACCCAATTGCGGCAACACCTAATGTTGCAGCAACGATTGCCCAGAATTTCCAACCAGTTGGATCATACCAAGCTTTATCTTCATCTTTCTTTTCATTTTTAGCTTGAGCTTGTTCAGTTGTTCTGTCAACAATATGCATTTTACCAACGCCTTGTTTTGCTTGAGCTTGAAGATCTTGAATAGATGGTTCTGTGGCATTTTTTCCTAGAGGAACAGTAACAGTTAATAATCCTTTTCCATCTGGAGTATCCAAATTGCGGTTATATTGAACGCCGTTTGCAACAGTTTCATGTTGGTTACGAACTTGACGTACGCCAGGTACGTTAGAAGGGAAAGGTTTTCTGTTCTCTTCTGTATCTGGGCATGTTAAAATATAACGTTTTGATTTTGGATCATATCCTTGCACAGTGAATTCAACGCCATGCAATTTAACTGTTTTAGCGCCAGGAACAGCTTGCCATTGTGGGGCTGTTGGTGCAGCAACGGCTGGTGTTGTGTTAACAGGCGTTGCATTTGTTGTTAATGTACCAGAGTTTTGTGCTGGTGTTGGTGTTCTTTCTCCCATTATATACCTCCTAAAATTTTATTAATACTATTAATGTTATTTTATCACGAAAAAACTTGTTTGGCAAACAAAAAATAACAATTCATTGATTCTTTAGCGTTTTTTAACGATAATTTGAATTTGTGTTTGTTAAATTTTGCTGACTTGATGCTTGATTTGTGATGTTTTGCGCGCTAGACAAACTTGTTGTTTGGCTTTGTTCATGCGTGATTGATGCTGTGTTCACCTCATTATTTTGATTAGAAGTGGTTGCAACTGAAGAGGAGCGTTCTGCTTTTTTTTCTTTTCTATTATTATAAAAAGCAACGCCACCCCAAGCAAGGCCACCTGCAACAACAAGCCCGAGTAAAATTTTCCACCAGTTTTGGCTAAACCAAGAAGGTGTTGATGCTTTTGAATTTTCTGCATCTCCTCTATCAGCTGTTGTTTTAAAATAGGTGACATCTGTTGGTTTTTGATTTAATGATTGAAGAATAGAAATATATTCTGTTTCGCTTAATTGAACAGGTGGATCATTTGGATCAAATTGGATTTGATTTTTTGTTCCTTTTATATAAATTTCACCATTTGGGCCAAAATCATAAAATTTATCTGAGGCTTTATTATTGGCGCCATAAATAATCATATTAGCGCAACGGCTATTTCCTTGATGAAAATTTGTGATACTTTCAAGCACATGTGCGCCGATATATCTTTCTTGACCAGTTGCACTCACATGGGCTGGAATGATAAGCCTTGTTCCTTTGGGAGCAGGATTAACAAAATATCTTTTTCCATCGATTGTTTGTGTGCCACCTGATAAAACAGAGGTTGGTCCTTGTATATTTGCTGGGGGCGTTTGATTTGAAGGTGCTGGTCGTGGCGTTGGGCTTTGTGTGGGGGTTGTTCCGCTTAAACCAAGAGTTCCAACAAGGTTTACTCCTTGTATAACAACGTTGCTAGCGGATCTTAAATCTCTGTTTAATTGGTCTAAACTACTTGACATATGTGCCTCCTTTTTTCTTGTTTTAATTATTTTACCAGTATTTCGTTTTTTTGTCAATCAAAAGAGCAAAAATACCTTTAAAAAAAAGGCTTATTTAGATGAAATATTGACAAAAAGTTAAAAATCAGTTAAAATGCGCCAAAATTAAGAAAGAAAAAGGTGTTTGTTCAGTGTATAATAAATTATTTTTAAGTGAAATGCCATTAGATGAAATTATAAGGACAATAAAGGCTGATGAATTGAAGGCTGATTCACCAGATTGGTCTGCTTGTTTAATTTTGGCAATTCAAAAAGAATATAAGACTCTTTTTTCTTTAATTCTTCAAAAATATTTGGAAGGCAAGGCTCATATTGATTTAGATGCGCCCATTCAAAATGGATTAAATTTTTTATCTTTAGCAATTATGTTTGATCATTATGATTGTTTTGAAAAGCTTTTGTTATTAGGGGCATCTCCTGTTGCACCTGTGGGGCGAAATATTGCGAATATGAATAAAAAATTGCGCTCTGTTTCAGCAAGTTGTGATTCTTTAAATATGACGCCATTATCTGTTGCTGTTGATTTAGAGCGATTAGAAATGGTTGAAAAATTAAGGACGCAAGTGGATAAACAAAAGCTCATTCAAGAAGCGCTTCGTGTTGTTTCTTCTAAAGATAAAAAAAATATCAGAAACTCATTATTGCAAGAGTGTCAAGAAGAATTAAAAGCTCTTTTTAACCAAAAAGTAAAAGAAAATGACTTTAAAAATATTTTAAATTTGATTCAATTAAATGTTTTAAAAAATATTGATTTTAAAGATGAAAATGGGTTTACCCCCTTGATTTTGGCTGTTCAAAATAAAGCGTATGAAACTTTTGTTGTTTTAAAAGAAGCAAGAGATGAAGGGTTGATTTCATTTAATGAAAATTTGGTTGCTAATCAAACATCGGCTTTAAATGAAGCGATTATAACAAATCAAACAAAGTTTGTTAAAAAACTTTTATTTATGGGAGCGGATCCTTTGCTTGATTTGGGAGAGATTTCTTCAGCAGAGGGGGATAAAAAAATCAAAAAAACACCATTATATGGTTTAACAATTCACTCCCTTCAAAATAAAGAAGCTTATGCAGAAGCATTATTTTATATTTCTTGTTTGTTGCCAGAAGTGAGCATGGCTTCTGAAGCAGTTAAAATCGCAAAGTTTTTAAAAACGCAAAAAGTTTATAAAATTTTATTAAAAAATAGCAGTGATCTTTCAAATATGCCTGTTTATGAAGAACGCATGATTCAAGCTGTGAGAGAAGGAGCGGTTGATTTTGTTTCTTTTTTAACAAAACGGCGTGTTTCTCCAGTGGATGAAGTTTTGGGAACAACGGCCTTAATGGAGGCAGTTAAACTTGGAAGAACTGATATTTTAAAAGTTTTCATTGAGGAATTACCTGTTCGAAAATTGGAACAACCTTTTAAAGGTGTTTCTCCTTTTTTATCTGCTGTTTGGCATAAGCAAGAACAGTCAGCTCTTTTATTATTAGAGGCTGGAGTTCAAGTGCCTGAATTATTTTTAACAGGTGAAAGTGTTTTAAACCGAATTGTTGATTTTGATATGAATCTTTTGCTAAAAGAGATTATTTTGAAAAAAAATAAACTTAAAAATTTAGAAAAACTTCAAGAAGCTTTGTGGCAAGCTGTTTCTTTAAAAAGAAATAAAATTGTGAAATTATTTTGCGATTTAAATATGGATCTTTCATATAAAAATAAGTTTGGAACTAATTTATTATTGCTTGCGGTGAAAAAAAGAAATTTTGAAGCGGTTCAGTTGTTCGTTCAAAATAAAATGAATGTGAATATTTCTGATTATGAAAATTTTTCGCCTCTTCATTATGCAATTTTAAATAAAGATGAAAAAATGAGCTTTTTCTTGATTGAACAGGGGGCTTTTGTGAATAGTCAAAATATATATGGGCAAACGCCTTTAATGTTAGCAGCTCAAAAAGGAATGAAAAAAGTTGTCGCTGTTTTGGTTGAACATCGAGCGGATGGGTTAATTAAAGATAAGAATGCTAAAACAGCGCTTAATTATTATAAAGAGCATAAAGAAAAAATGTTGAAAGCTCTAGCAAAAGAAACACTTAAAATAAGAGAATAGATTAAAAAAAATATTTTTAATTTTTAAATGGCTGTTTTGTAAGAAAGTTTTATCCATTTATGGGTTTTAGATTTTTTTTGTATTCTTTAAGGAAAAAGTTTTAGAGATATTTATGAAAAACCCCCGCTTTTTTTAGCGAGGGTTTCTTTTATTTTGCTTTAAGCAATTGAGTTGTCATTTCTATTCGCAAGATTTGCAAGGCTTGAATTTGAATCCGCCTCTGGCTCGTTTGTGAGCGATTTCATGGCTGCGCTTGCCAATGTTGCGGTGATTGCGTTATCGCCAGCAATAGCACCAATGCAAGCTGTTAAAATCATTTCAAAGATGCTAGAGCCCATAGATGGCTCTTCTTGTTGTTGAGCATCTTGTGCGCGTTGATATTGAAGATCGCTTTGAGCCAGGTGAGTTTGAGAATTATTTTGAGTTGGATATTGAGGATTTGTAAAATTATAATTATTAACGTTAAAATATCCTCTTTGTTGGGCTAACATCATTTCAGGGCTCATGGTTGAGGATCGGCCATCATTTCCTCTTCTTGTTCCATTTGAAGCAAGCCCATTTTGAACCCAAAGCTCCCAAGGGAAACTCATGCCAGGGTCTGCTTTTCTGCTTGGGGCAACATCAGAGTGACCGACAACATTTTCTGGACGAATATGTGGGTTTCTAGACATAATATCTTTTGTTAACCATAATCCTGCAGCTGCTTGTTCAGGGGTGATTTTTTCCCCAGGGCCACATTGAAACTCAATGCCAATAGAGCGTTGATTAATGTTTTTCACTTCTTCGCCCGTTACTAAGCGCCAAGAAGATTTACCGGCATGATTGGCTGCTGTATCTTCAGGGCAAAAACAATAAATTTGCCCATTTCGATCAACAACATAGTGAGCCGTAACAGGTGGATTTGTTTGTTGCATGAATGTGCTTGCAGTGGATTGGAATGAAGACGATTCTGTTGTGTGCATCACAATCATATCAACTGGTTGGCCTCTTCTTGATTTACTTCTTGGGCCATAATATTGTTCTTGACAGTATGAGTTATCTATAATCATGGTTTTAGCTCCTTAGTTTTTATATTTATATTATACAATGAAATAAAAAAGTCGTCAAATTATTTTTGATTAAGCTTAAAAAGGGGGCTTGTTTTTTAATAAAAAAATCAAATGTCCTCTTGACAAAAAAGGTATTTTTTTGTATAGTCTTGCGCAAAAAGGTCGGATAGGATAAGGACCTTAAAAATGACATCAATAAAGAAAGGAGATTTTATGTCACTTGATTCATTTTTTAATCCGTCAAGCATTGCCGTTGTCGGTGTTTCAAATGACCCGAGCAAATTGGGTGCAGTTGTTTTTAATAATGTGATTGATGCAGGGTTTGAAGGCAAATTATATGCTATTAACCCAAAATGCGCTGGTCAAGAACTTTATGGTAAACCATGTTATGCTTCAGTTGCTGATTTGCCAGAAGCAATTGATTTGGTTGTGGTTGTTGTTCCTGCTAAATTCACAATGCCAGTTATTGATGACGCTATTAAAAACAAAACAAAAAATATCAGCATTATCACAGCTGGTTTTGGTGAAGTTGGTAACCATGAATTAGAAGATACAATTGCTGAAAAATGTATGGCAAATGGCATTAACTTATTAGGCCCTAACTGTTTGGGTCATATCTCAACATTTGATAAAGTGAACGCCAGCTTTGCTGATGGTTTCCCAGCTCAAGGTAACGTTGCTTTTGTTTCTCAATCAGGTGCTTATTGCTCTGCTTTGATGGATTGGGCTCGCGAAAAAGGAATTGGTTTTTCTCACTTTATTTCAATTGGTAACAAAGCTTTATTAGCTGAAGATCGTTTGCTTGATGCTCTTAAAAATGATAAAAACACAACAGCTTTTGTTTTTTATTTGGAATCACTTAAAAATGGTAAAGAATTCTTGCGTGTTTTAAAAGAAGTTTCAAAAACAAAACCAGTTGTGATTATGGAACCAGGTAAATCTCAAAAAGCTCAAGCAGCTTCTTTATCACACACAGGTTCTTTAGCTCCAAACTATCGCGTTCTTGAAATTGCTTTAAAAGGTTCAGGCGCTATTCAAGCTTACACAACAAGAGAATTGTTTGGTTTGCTTGAAGTATTGCAATATGCAAAACACAATGAATTTGATGGTTCAGTTGCTATCTTAACAAATGCTGGTGGTGTTGGCGTTTTATCCAGTGACTTATGCGAAGATAATGGTTTAGATTTGGCTCGTCCATCTGATAAAACAATTGAAGCATTAAAATCTGTTTTACCTGCTGAAGCTGCATTTGGAAACCCAATCGACGTGATCGGTGATGCCAGAGCAGATAGATATGAAGCAGCTTTAAAAGTTCTTTGTGAATCTGGCGAATATAAAAACATTATCGTTCTTTTAACTCCACAAATGGTAACAGATGCAACAGGCACAGCTGAGGCCATTGTTAAAGTTTCAAAAGAATATGATTCTGTTAACGTTTATGCTGTTTTTGTTGGCGGTGTAAAAGTTAAAGAAGGTCGCGATATTTTAGAAGCAAACAAAGTTTTGAACTATGAATATCCAATTGATGTGATCCGTTTGTTGGGTCTTTTAAAAGCTCAAATGGCATATAGAGGCGTTCAATCTGTTTCAGTTGAAACAAAAGAAGTTCCAGCTGAAATTATGACAGCTGTTCAAGCAGCCAAAGATGAAGGTTTGGCTTCATTACCACAAAATGTTGTGAACATGATTATGGATCATTATGGTATTGATTATCCAAAGAGCGGTAACTATACAGATCGCGAAGCAGCTCTTGCTTTCTGCAAAAATATCTTCCCAGCTCCAGTTGTGTTAAAATTATCAGCTCCTGATGCTTTACACAAAACTGAAATGAAAGGTATTTACTTGAACGTAAACGACGAAGCCAGCTTTGATGAAGCTTGGAATGGTTTGAATGGTTCAATCCAAAAATTTGAACTTAAAGGCGCTAGCGTTCTCATTCAAGAAATGATTGTGAAAGCAACTGAAACAATTATTGGTGTGAATACAGATAACAACTTTGGTCGCATCATGGTGTTTGGAACAGGTGGTATTTATACAGAAGTGATGAAAGATACAACACTTCGCATTTTACCAGCAGCTGATTTTGATGCAATGATTAAAGAAACAAAAGTTGGAACAATTTTAAACGGTGTTCGTGGTGAAGAATCAAAAGCTGTTGGTCCTTTGGCTGAAACACTTAAAAAAGTTCAACAAGTTGTTCTTGAAATTCCACAAATTACGTCTATCGACGCAAACCCAGCTTTGGTTACAAAAGACAGAGCGGTTGTGGTTGACTTCAAAATGTTGTTAAAATAAACAGCTTGTTAATCAAAACAAAAAGAGCCATCGATTTTTTTTCGGTGGCTTTTTTATTGTTTAGAGGCGGAATTCTTTTAAATTTCTTTACATTTTATCTTGGATGTGATAAGATTTTTCTTAAGTTAAAAGGAGTTAAAAAAAATGAAAACGTTGGAACAGGCAGAGTTAAGAGTTCATTCTTTTGAAAGTGGAGGAACGGTTGATGGACCAGGGATCCGTTTTGTTGTTTTTACACAAGGGTGTCCATTAAGATGTCAATATTGCCACAACCCAGATACATGGAATCCAAAGTCAGGGAAATCATATCCGGCAAAAACTTTAGTTAATGAAATTTTAAAGTATAAAACGTTTATGACGTTTTCAAAAGGTGGGGTCACTTTTTCAGGGGGCGAACCATTGGTGCAAAAAGAAAGTTTGGTTCCAATTTTTGAAAAGTTAAAAAAAGAAGGGATTCATATCGCTCTTGACACAGCTGGAACAACAAATATTGATGAAATCACTAAAAAAGTTGTTGATTTAACAGATTTGGTGATGCTTGATGTGAAGCATTTGGATCCAATGGGGCATAAACAATTAACAGGGATGACGAATGAAAAATGTTTTGCCTTTTTAAATCTTTTAAAAGAAAAAAAAGTGCGCACTTGGGTGCGTTGGGTGATTGTTCCCGGTGTGAATGATTCAGAAGAATATGCGAATCGGTTGGCAGAGTTCTTAAAACCTTATGATAACGTTGAATTGGTGGAATTATTGCCATATCATAAGTCGGGCGTGTTTAAATGGAAAGAATTGGGTTTAACTTATGAATTAATGCATGTGAAAGAACCATCTCACGAATTGGTTGAAGAGTTAGCCAGTATTTTAGAAAGTGCTCATATTAAAACACTTTATGCTTAAAAAAATCCCTTGCAATTGATAAAAAAAAATAGGATACTAAATGCGTATACCAAAAAAAAGGGGATTAGTATGAAGGTGAACAAAAAGATAAAAATTCTTGCAAAATTTGCCGCATCAGTGGTGGTATGGTCTTTGATTTACTTCTTATACATCATGCCATGCTTGGGGGTTTTATTTAACTTTAATTTTTTATCGCCAGAGGCATGGCAAGAAAAATATTTAGCATTTGTTAATTATAATTGGCGTATTCGCACACTGCCAGATGTTTTATTGATATCCATGATGATTGGATGGATTCCGCTTTACTTTGTTGGTTTAGTTATGTTTTTTAAAGTAAAGTGGAACATTTTTATGATTAAGCCAAAGCCAAAAACAGTTGTGAAACGCGCATTGGATATTAAAAAAGATAAACCGCAATATTCAAAACCACGTGCCATGCCATCAACCATTCAAATGTCAAAATATGTGGCGCCGCAATTGCCTGGCCAAGCAAAACAAAATAATCCTGAGTCTGGGAATAAGAGCCATAAAAATGTGTTACAAATGATTAAACAAATGGCAGTTGTGGCTCGTAAATTCCAAGTTGAAATTTTTCAACATATTTTGCTTGAAGGATATCGTGTTCCAATGGCAATTTCAACGGCTGCTCGCGCTATGATGATTGAAATTGTGAACGCAAAAGGGGCAAATTGGTCTGTTGATTTTAAAGATGATGTTTTGGAAAGCGCTTGGTATTCGCAAGAAACGGTCATGGAAAAAATGGTTTTAGACTTGGTTAAATCTTCCGAAGCTTTGGAACGAGCAGAACCAGGATCCGAAGTGATTAAGGTGATTTGTTTAACGGATGGTCGTTTAGTGAATGCAAAACAAACGATTGAATATTTTAAGAAATATGGTATTCACTTGATTTATTTTAATGAAGGAGAACCAAAATCAGATATGATTGATTTTGCTTCTTTCATTGCTGCGTACTTTGATTTAAAAGAAGGGGAAACAGATCCATCTTTAGTGAAATTAGAAAAAGTTCCATTGAAGAAGAATCTTGCTGTTCAACAAAGTCAAACACCTTCTGAAACACAACAAATGACAACAGGGGAGGGAAATCATGCACAATCAAGAAATAATGCATCTAGCCAAACAACACAATTACCTGACGCTATGGCAGATCAACAAGCTCAAACGCCGATGCCAATGGTATCAACTGATGAACAAAAAGACATATCGGTTCAAGCGAACATTCAAAAAGGGAATGAAGAAATTATTCCGGTTGTTGAAGATGAAATTTTAACAAGTGTAGATTTGCCTGAGCAAAAATTAATTGATGAAGATTCAAGCGAAGATGATCCAAAGATTGTAACTGCCGTAGCAAAAGGATAATGAATTGAAAATGAAAGAAAATAATAAAATCGCTGAAATAATTGCAACCTTTTTTTATTCTGGAAAAAGTAAATTTATGCCAGGAACTGTTGGATCATTTTGTTCATTGCCATTAGTGATGATTGCATATCCTTTTGGGTGGATAAGTGTTTGGTTTGCGACTATTTTATCTTATTTAATTGGCATTTGGGCCACGCACGAAGTTTTAAAAACAAGTGAAGATAAAGATCCAGGATCTGTTGTGATTGATGAAACAGCAGGGCAGGTGTTTGCTTTTGTTTTTGTTGCAGCTGTATATCCTTTTTCATGGATTAATTTATTTTTAGGATTTTTGTTCTTTCGCTTTTTTGATATCGTTAAAATTTGGCCTTGTTCTTTTTTTGATAAAAAGATTGTGGGTGCCTTTGGTGTTATGAGTGACGATATTATTGCTGGATTTTATGCCGCAATTATGTTACTTTTAGTGAATATTTTTGTCTTGTAAGTAAAAGGAGTATAAAATGACAGAAGAAGAAATTTTGAATAATAATGCACATTTTAAACATGCAGCTGAGTTATATGCTGCTGCAAAAGGTTATGAATTAACACCATTTGCTGATCGCATTATTAATCGTTGTTTAAATGCTTGTAAAGGTTGCTGTCCTTGTGATGTGTCACGTGGTTTTTGCCCATGTGGTGAACATGAAAAAGAAATTGAAGAAAAAGGTCATTGCCATTGCAATTTATTTAAAAAACCTTAAGTTAAATTTAAAAGAAAAAGGAGGGTTGTTTCCCTCCTTTTTTTATGTTTAAAAACTGAGCCTTAAACCAACAGACCATTGAATTGGATTTGTTAAATCCGTTCCCTTGCTGGTTGCAAACTCGCCATAAATGGCAGTGTTTTTATTCAGTTTATAGGTGCCACCAACAGCAAACTCTGTCCATGCTCCGCCCATATCATCCCTTGTTTTTGTTTCTTGGGATTGATAGGTGAAAGATGTTTTTGTTTTGCCTGCAAAATCATTCAAAACAGAAACATTGGCATAAACTGATCCTTTATCTTTAAAGGTTTTGCCTGCACTTAAGCCCGCTCTTCCAATTAAAGATTCAAAGGCTTCTTGCTCAACTTTAACACCGGCAGATGTTGTATAATCAATGCCTTGCACTCGGCCATACATAACTTCTGCTTGCGGTTCAACAAAGAATCCACAAGGTAATTGCATGCGTTTCCCGGCTTCTAGAGAAACGCTGGTGCCCCATGTTTTATAACTTCCTCTTGAAACTTCGCCCGTTGTATATTGAGCTTTAAATTTATTTTGAAGATGCATTTGTTTGGCTGTGGCATCCACATACCAACCATTATTGGCCATGTATCCAGCATA
>JAZOOQ010000016.1:0-8839 GCA_045655105.1 Alphaproteobacteria bacterium
GCGCGCGAATTGATATTCAAGCTCATCTCTAGTGGTAAACCCAGAATGATCCACTCCATAAGAATCAAAAGAACTGTTTGTTAAATTTTGATATCCCAATGGGGATTTCATTTTTCGATATAATGGCATTTTGCCTCCTTTCAGTTAAGCATTAAAAAAACTCTGAAAAAAAACTTTCAGAGCTTAAAAAAAATTTATAAAACTTCGATTTTATCTCACTCTACCTCCCAAATTAAAAAAACACAATAAGGAAAAAATGACAATTGTGACAAAACAAAGAAATCCTCTTTCATTTCCCCCTTCTCTCACTTTTATTTCTTATCTTGACCACTACACAAAATCAAAAACCACCTATCACATTCTTTTAAATGTCTAATTTTTTTAATAATAGGATTGATAATATGTGTTATAAACACGTGGAGCTGATTGCGAATAAGAATATCCTGCATAAGAAGGTTGTTGATAACCATAAGCATTATATCCGCCATAATTTGTTTTAGAAAGAATGCCATCTGTTCCCAAAAAGAGGCCGCGTTGAGCTAAAGCACGTTTGCCATTGGGGTTATACATATAAAAATGAACAAATTCTTTTTCATTAATTGTAATCGCGTCAATTCCCGATTGAGGAATACCCCAAATGATGGAAAGAGGCCAAGTTGCCAAGTTTAAAAAACCATATAAAAATTGATCTTTATCGGCACCATTGCCCGTTGCTAAATAAAAATTGCCTACTCCTGGTAAAAGATTTAATGCTCCAGCGCCAACAGGATTTGCTGGATTTTCAAAACCACCAGCAGGTTTGTCTGGAGTAATTCCTTCGGCGCTCAAGCTTTTTAAAGCCGTTTCTTCCACATAGCTTAAGCTGGCGCAACCAGATAACAAACACATTGATAATAATAAGATTTTTTTCATCCGCTCCCCCATAAAAATTGTTTTTAACACAATAACAAAACCCACCTTAAAGGATTTTAGGTGGGCGGATGTTAGAAAACCGTATTCTACTAAAAACGGCTCGGCTTATTTGACCAAGGCCTTATTCACCGACATCCGTCCATGGCCGGAAGCCAGCTTTATTTTAAGTCGAACTGTCTCGACTAGTAGAATATTGGGTTTTCTAAGACCCAGATAAACCCTGTCTTTGGTTTATCCAAGATTGAAAATATCATATCCCTTTTTGATTTGCAAGATGTTTTTTGGTTCAAAAATGAAATTAAACGCGAAGGAAGAGAGAAAACCATTTAGGCAAAGAAAAGATTTTAGAAAGAAAGGTTCGAGTGGATAGAAGAGATTTGCTCTATCAAAACGCTCTTTCATTTTGCCCTTCTCACGTCCGCTCCTTATCTTGCCTTTGCCCAAAACCAAAAAATGATATTTTTTCATCTTGTTTTTAAATGTCTATTTTTTTATCCATATTTATTGTTTGACAATATAAAATAAATAAAATATAAAAAGAATGAATGCGAATAACAATGCATTTATGGGTAATTGATGATGGATAAAATTTGTTTAAAATTCTGGATTAAAAGAATGGGGTTGATTTTCAAAACCATTAAGAAAGGATTTTTATTTTTGATTCGTCAATTTATCTTTTTTAACAGACCGCTTCCCTTTTGGTGTTAGCGGTCTTTTTTTTAACTAAAAGGAAAGGAGAACAAAATGTCTTGGGATGATGAATATGAAGAACGCCTCCGCCAGCAAGAGGAAGAAAATAAACGGCGCCGTGAAGAGCAAGAAGATCGTCGCCGTCAAGAGGAAGAACGTCGCCGCCGTCAAGATGAAGAACGCCAACAAATGATAGAAAACGCTTTAGCAGAAAGAGGACATATTAGAATTGACAACTATAGCCCTCGCTTTAGACCACCAAAACCTTGGGAACAAGGCTACGATCCAAGAACTCGTGATTAAAATAAAAAGAAAGGAGAACAAAATGTCTTGGGATGATGAAGAAGAACGCCTTCGCCAGAAAGAGGAAGAAGATCGCATCCGTAACGAAATGATTGATAAATCTCTAGCTTTTCATGAGGCCCAAAGAAAGGCATGGCTAAATGAAACAAATCAAAGAACTCGTGATTAAAATAAAAAGAAAGGAGAACAAAATGTCTTGTGATGATGATGAAGAACGCAAAGCAGCAGCAGCAGAAGCCAAACGCCAACAAGAAATAGAGGATAATTTAGCTGAAAGAGGGCATATTATAATTGGTGCCTATAATCCACGCTTTAGAGATCCTAAATATTCTTGGGAACAAGGCTATGATCAAAAAACCCATGAATAAAAAGAAAGGTCTTCTATTAAAATAATAATAATGAAAACGCCTCCTGTAAGTGTATGGATTATACATAAAGGAGGCGTGTTTGTTGTGAGTTGGCAATTTTAACGCCCCTCTTGCATTGTGATGCCGTAAAAAAACGGTTTTAAAAGAGAAAATAAGGAGGCAATTGACAATCGACTAGTATAAAACTCATACTTGAGATTGGCAATTTGGATATTCCCAAAATTTATTTTGGGCCCCTTTCAGCACGCAACCATTCGCTTGACATTTTCATGTCATCTCATGGGCTATCGCTTCGCCTTAGATTCCTTTCTAAAAAATTATTAAGGTTACACAAATGCCTTGTGATACGTTAAAATATGGATGATAAATAGCCAAATAATAATGAAAACGCCTCCTGCAAGTGTATGGATTATACATAAAGGAGGCGTATTTGTTGTGAGTTGACATTTAGAGCCGTATTTTAACTTACGGCATCCAAGTGCCCCAACTTAGTTATTTCATACAGCTTGCAACTTCAGCTGCGAAATCTTCGCTTTTCTTTTCAATGCCTTCGCCCAAAGCAAAACGAACATAAGATGTTAATTGAACATCAGTGCCCAATTCTTTTGCTGTTGCAGCAACAACATCTTTAACTTTTTTATCTGGGTCCATAATGAAAGCTTGTTCCAAAAGAACAACTTCGTCATGGAATTTGCGAATACGGCCTTCAACCATTTTTTCAATAATGTTGGCTGGTTTACCGCTGGCTTTTGCTTGTTCTTCATAAATTGCTTTTTCGTGAGCGAGTGTTTCAGCATCAACATCTGCAATGTTTAAGAAACGTGGTGAAGAAGCGGCGATATGCATAGCGATTTTTTTGCCAAGTTCTGTTAAAGCTTGTTTATCGCCTGTGCTTTCTAAAGCAACTAACACACCGATTTTTCCTTGGTTTGGAACAACAGCTGTGTGCATATATGGAACAACAACACCGTTTGAAACTTCAACACAAGCAGCTCTTCTTAAGCTCATGTTTTCGCCGATTTTAGCAATCAATTCTGTTAATGTATCTTCAATTGTTTTGCCATCAACAGTTTCTTTTTTCATGCCTTCAACATCGCCGTTAGCTGTCATAGCAGCACCGAGCATTTTTCCGAGCATAGCTTGGAATTCAGCGTTTCTTGCAACAAAGTCTGTTTCAGAGTTAAGTTCAACGATAGCGCCTTTGTTTCCTTCAACGCAAACACCAACTAAACCTTGAGAGGCAACGCGACCAGCTTTCTTTTCAGCAACTGAAAGACCTTTTTTACGCAAAAAGTCAATTGCTCCTTCTAAATCGCCACCTGTTTCTGATAATGCTTTTTTGCATTCCATCATACCGGCACCTGTTTTTTCACGCAGTTCTTTAACTAAAGCTGCTGTAATTTCTGCCATTTTTTGCTCCTTATAAAATATATGTAGGTTATTAAAAAAAGGAGATGAGAGGCCCCACCTCCTTATAAAAAAATTAGCCTTGAACTGTTTCAGTTGCAACTGGTTCAACAACGGCGCCTAAATCAACACCAGCGGCTTTAAGTTCAGCTTGCATACCATCTAAAACAGCAGCGCTGACCAAGTCACAGTATAAATTAATAGCGCGTAAAGCGTCATCATTACCAGGAACTGGGAAGTCAATTCCATCTGGGTTTGCGTTTGAATCGCAAATAGCAACAACAGGAATGCCCAATTTTTTAGCTTCGCTGATAGCCAAATCTTCTTTTGGAACATCAATAACGAAGATTAAATCTGGACGACCATTCATGTTTTGAATACCACCCAATGAAGCAAACAATTTTTCGCGTTCACGAGAAATGTTTAATTTTTCTTTTTTCGTCAACCCGTTTAATTCGCCTTTTTCTGTTTTGGCATCAATATCTTTTAAGCGTTTAATGCTTGAAGAAATTGTTTTCCAGTTTGTAAGCATACCGCCGAGCCAACGGTGGTTCACATAATATTGACCACAACGTGTTGCTGCATCTTTAACAGCTTCTTGAGCTTGCATTTTTGTGCCAACAAACAAGATTTTGCCGCCTTTAGCTGCCACATCACGAACAGCTTGTAATGCGCGTGTAAGCATTGGTTGAGTTTGTGTTAAATCTAAGATATGAACACCTTCACGAACACCATAAATATATGGGCCCATTTTTGGGTTCCATCTGCGAGCATTGTGACCAAAATGAACGCCGTTTTCAATTAATTGACGAACTGTAATTGTTGGTAAAGACATAATATTTCCTTTCTTTTTCCGGTTAAACCTCTGTAAAGCATGATATAAGAAAAAAGCTTCTTACACCGGAAAGCGCTTCATAAAAAAAAGATCTTTAAGAACCGCCGCTTTACATGCGTATTTATTAAAAATTAAAAATAAACGCCCTCTTAAAATTAAGAAGACGATTTCTTATACACTTTTTTTCAAAAAAAATCAATAGAAAATCTTAAATTTTTTAGATAATTTTCACTTTTTTTTATAATTAAACAAGCGAATGGTTTTATCCACTTCCATTTTAATTTGATGGGCTTGCGCGCATTTAAGACCCAAGCCTTTGAGTTGAAGAGAACGCGGCGTTTGATTTTCATCATATCCGATCACAGCTTCTTTTAAAAATCCAGCTTCGATACGGTGGGATGCGCCTTTTAATCTTGGTGTTTCTTTTAGTTTTGTTGCCATTGTCGCCCTCTTTTTCCTTTTTGTTTTTTTCACTTTAATCAAAAAAATAAATAATTGCAAGAAAAAAGATGAAAAGAGAGTCATTTACCCCCTTTTCACCTTTTTTTAAAAGGAAAACAAAATGAACAAAATCCAAAAAGATTTTACCCGTTAATTAAAACGCCTTGAAGCGCAGCGTTAGACATTGTTATATTCCCTGCCCAACCAATGATTTTATAGAAAGCATCTTGGTTCACAGCCATCCTCTCGCCGCCAACAACCGTCATATTGCGATCTTTATGTGGGCGCAAATAGATATAGTTTGTGTTCAAGAAATACATATGGTTTTCAGGGCAATGACCGCCTTGACCACCATCAAAAATCACATCAGCGCCTTTGAACTTTAAGTTCATAAAGCCACCTTCAGCTGTTTTTGGATTTGTGAATCGTTGATGGGGTTGAAGCGCATTTTCATATAAAGAATAAAGCGTTTCATCAGCAACAATTAAATCTGGTTTATCTGCGCCTCTTGAAAGAGATAAATACATTTTATTCATTTCTGATAAAATATTTTCGCTCGTTAACGCGCTTGTTTTGGCTTTATTGCGCCAAAATTCATTACCGGCCACAGATCTGTCAATGCCGCCAACTGTTCCCGTTGAAGGCGAATCAGCCACCAATAAACGAAGACCGCCAATTTCTTTACCATCAGAGCCTGTTCCATCAGAATAAACGGCTCTGCCCATTTGATTTACAATGGTTTTGCAAGCGTTATCAACTCTTTTTTCAAACAAATCCATGATTTGTTCCTTGCCAGAGTTTTTAAGCATATCTTCGCCTGAAACGGCAACTGGCACAGCGCAAAGTTTAATTTGATATTCTGCCGCTGTGAAAAGTTGTTTTTCGGCATAGTCAATGGTATCATAACCTGAATACCAAAATGCATCCCCTTCCCCATATTCAAGTTCTTCTAAAATTTTAGTTCCCCCTGAAATGGGTTTAATTTTGCCTTTTTCTTTCAATCGGCTGATAAGAGCATTGTTTTGGCTCATGTTATCAGCCAACTGTTTGGATCGGCTTTCAACCGCAAATGCAAAAAGAGAATCATATTTTAATTTTTCTGCCATCAGAAAATTCCTTTCATATAAAAGTTAAAAAAAAAGACTCTTAAAAAGATAAGAGCCCTGTTCAAAACCCATCAAAAAAATGGGTTCAATAAAAAAAAGAGGTCTGTTAATCAAACCCCTTTCCTTTCAAAATTTAAACTGCTTTAAATAAAATCCCTCTCTTCAACCAAAGCATCAAAAATAAATGATTGCATTTTTGACTCTTCTTATGCTATATGTTGATTTAATTAATCAACCTATAGGAGCTTCATCCATGAAACAACTTTTGCTTTCAACCATTTTTTGCCTTATGTTCAGTTCCTTTTCGGCACAAGCAGATATTTTTCAATCCTTCAGGGAAAATAACTTTGACCAAGCCTTAAAAGAAGCGCAATTGCTTGAAGATACTGAAACCCTTGATCCAGATGGGTGGACAGCGCTGATGTATGCGGCTCGATTAGGCCAAGTTGAAATTGCCAAAGAACTTTTGAAAAAAAACGCAAATCTTGAAGCCAAAAATCATGCGGGGTTAACGCCTTATCTGTGGGCAGCTTATGCAGGGCATGTGGATATGATGAAGTTTTTGCATGAAAATGGCGCCAATATTTATCATGAAAATGCCTATCATGAAAATGCGCTTGATATTGCCACCATTTCAAACGAAGTTGATGCGGTTAGATATATTTTGGCCAACATCCCTGATGAAGAAAAAAAGCAAGAAATGGTTCAAAATGCCATTTATTTAACGCAAAGTGATGAAATTAAAGCGATTTTAATTGAAGCTGGGGCTATTGATACCACTCATGAAGAAGCTGAAGAGGAAGAAGAGGCCCAAAAAGCTGAAGAATCAGAGCAAAAAACAATCAGTGAAGAAGAATTAAATGCTTTTATTGAACAACAACACCCTGAATTTTTTGTGATGTTAGCCTTGAGCAAAAATGAAAATGAAAAAGCTTTATCTTTTATTGAAAAACAACAAACGCTTAATCCAGAGTTCAGAACGCAAAACGGTTGGAATTTATTAGTTTTGGCCACCATGAAAAACAACCCTCAACTCATTCAAGCCTTAATTAAAAAAGGCTTTGACGTAAACGATAACAAGGTTGAATTTAAAGCAACGCCTTTGATTTTAGCCATTTCGCATGGGAAAAAACAAGCCGCGCTGGAACTTTTAAAAACGCCAAATATTTTAATTGATTATAAAGACCAAGTGGGGCGCAATGCGCTTGATATGATTCAAAAAGAAAAAGATCCAGATTTAATGCAAGCTCTTCAAAAGATCTTAGCTCAAAAAGAAGACTTTTCAAAACAAAAAGCAACTGACCTTGCCAATGAAGGCGAAGAGAGAACTGCGCTTATAAAGTCAAAAGAAAATTCTTCTGTTTCAGAGCACATCAATCAAGAAACAGAAGGCAACACACAAAACAAGCCAACGCCTCTTGCAGCTCAAGAAGACTCAACAACAGCGATTGAAGAAGAACCTTCAAATGAAACAGAAGAACTTTCAATTGTTGAACAACGGCGAAAAGCTGCCTATTCTTATCATTAATAAATTTTTAAGCTAAAAAAAAAGAGAGTTGCTTAAACTCTCTTTTTTCATGGTTTCTTCAAAAGCTATTCCCTTGAAGTTGATTTATCAACAGGCATTGAACGTGACTGTTTTATTTTTTCAATATGTTTTTGAACTGCTTCAGCCGCTAATATACAACCCCAACCGCCATAATATGGTCGTTGAGAGGCAATGACCTTATCAGCAGATCGGCCTTGTTTATCTTTTTGTAAAACATTAGCTCCCATTTTAATTAAGGCTTCAGCCGTGTCTTCACTACACACATGCATCAACGCATTTCTTCCATCATTATCAACAGCGTTAATATCTGCTCCTTTTTGAACCAACTTTTCCAACAAATTGCGGACTAAATAATGTGGATTAGATGCAACCATCATCAAGGGTGTTACCCCATACATATCTGGCGTATGCAATTTTTCAGGCGGTGTTTTATCAATCAAAACTTCAGCTGCCGCTAATTTTTTTTGACTTAATGCCGCTATTAATGGATCAATAGATGTGCGTTCCGTTTCAATTGGCGCGCCAGCCTCAATCAATTCTTCAAAAGCTTCTTTTTTCCAATCAAGATATGGATCTAACGTTGAATGTAAAATATATTCATTTTTGATATCCATTCCATGAGAAATCAAATTATTTAAAATATCTTGGCGTTCTTCCTTTGGCAATCCAAATCTTGTGACACCAGCCATCCAACTGCGCGCTAATTGACAAGGAGTTGATCTTTCAACGGCTCCATTATCTATATAAACTTGCAAAACATTCGGTTTATAATTGCGAAATAAGGCGCAATCAATTTCTTCAGCACCCGGTTGAAATCCATTATCAACAAAACGCTGAACGGTTTTAGCATCCCCTTCTGCTTCAAAAGAATTAATTCCATATCGATAAATTTTATGTTTGAGTTCGGGATCTTTAACCGCTTGATTAATCCCTTTCATTAAAACATCAAGCATTTCTGGATTATCACTTTTTGCTGCTTTATAAAGCAATGCTCCTGGAACTGGATGCAAAAGAATGGCTGATAAATCCTCTGCCGAAATAACTTCAGTTGGCTTAATTTTCTTCGGCTTAACTGGTTTGTCCGATAAAAAGGGCGATAAAACCTCTTTTAAAAGTTCTGCATCCCCTAACTCAATTGCTTTTCTTAAATAATATGCGCCAAGTCCCATTGTCATGTTTCCCTCCATAAAATAATTGAACTTATAGGGATATTATAGCATATTTTTTT
>JAZOOQ010000017.1:0-6538 GCA_045655105.1 Alphaproteobacteria bacterium
GTTTCATCTTATTACTAAGCGCCTTTTTTTCCAATACATCAATGGCAAAAGATTCTTGCAAAAATCATTTAGCAAGTCTTGAAAATCGGCTTGAAAAATGCACCATTTCTTATCAAGAGAATGCTTCCACCAGCGATATGAACAAGGCAACGTATGATGCTGCTGATTGCGCCATTCAAATTGCAAATGAACTGTTTGATACTTATTATATGGCCACAAAAGAAGAATCAAAAACCTTGTTTAATCAATTGGTTGCAAAAATTTATGAGCATGCACACCATTTAAAAGAAGAAAGCGATTATGCCAAACGTTATTACACGGGAACGCTTTATAACCAAATTGCCATTGGTCATGCAGAAGACTTGATTCAAAAATTGGTTAAAAGTTATTTAAAAGAGCTTCAATTCGAATGCATAGATCGGCAATCTACCTCTCATTAAAAAAATAAAGGAGAGAAGATAACTTCCCTCTCCTTGCCCATAAAAAAACCGAAGAGTTTTCTTCGGTTTTTCTTTCATTAATTCACAGCGTTAATAAATGGAATGGGCGCTGATCCATAAATATTAACAGGCAATTTACCATCCCAGCGTTGAACGGCTTCATATTGAATCAAGTTTTGATTTTGGCTGATGGCTTGTGATCTGATACGCATACTTTCAGCTTCAGCTTGAGCCGTTAAAACCTTTTGTTTGGCTTCTTCTTCAATTTGTTTTGTTTTATTCATGGCTTTAATGGCATTTTGGGTTGCGATTTGTTTTTCTTCAATCGCGCGTTCATATTGAGCTGAAAAATCAATATTTTCCAAAGCCACACCAGTCACATCAATATGAGCTGGCGCCATCACGGCTTGCAATTTTTCAAAAATAGCTTGAATGGCCGTTTCGCGGTTTGCAATCAATTTATCTGCTTCCCAACCCCCGAATGTATCTTTAATCACAGAAATGATTTTTGGATATAAAATCTTTTGCTCATAATCTTGCCCCACTTCTTGAAACATGATATGCGCAAAGGCTGGATTTAAGTTATAGTTCACGGTTACTTGAACTTCGGATTGTTGAACATCTTTTGTATAAGCATTTGTTTTTAAAGTTGCTTTTCTTGTTCTGCAATCCATTGCATAAATATCAGAGCTAATGGTGTTATAAAAATAAAGGCCTTCAGGCAAACTTTCGCCTGAAACCTTTCCCCAAACGGTTTTCACGCCTCTATACCCTGCATCAATTTGTTTCACGCTGGCAAACGCCACCACAAAAACCGCCAATGCAATAAATCCAATGCTTAATTTGATTAAATTCGTCATTTATTCTTCTCCTTTTGTTTTTTTAACTTCATCTAAAAGCGTTTGGCGCCCATTTTTAGTGCAAAGCAAAAGGGGAAACAAAAACAATGAAGAAATACCTTTGTTTTTCTTGCTTGCGTGAGATAATTTCATAAACAAAAGAACGAATAATCCCAATAAATAGGCAATAATCAAAAATCTTAAAAAAAGTAAAACCATTTTTATCTCCTTTTCATTTTTTTTATCATCATACAATCAGATGAAAAAAAATTTCAAGATAAAAATCACTCTCTTTCTTCTTTTTGAATTTGATTATTGCTTTTTTTATTTTTCTTTGAAGTGATGCAAGTTGAAAGCATTCCTTGAACCCAAGCCCTTGTTTGAGGGGTAATCAAAGAAAAATCAAACTCATTTTCTGCCAAAATTTGAAGATATCTATTAAGCGCGCGTTTTGGAACTTTGGCATCAGCCATAAAATCCAAAACTGTTTGATTTTTATTATTTTTTTGATTGATTGGCGCCCCTTGTTCAACAAGCGTTTGAAAAACCCCAACTTTATTTTTATAAATGCAAATAAATAAAATGCCATTTCCTTGATCATCAATCAAATTAATATCACCGCCCTTTTCAAGCGCTTTTAAAATGGCTTTTTTATTGCCCGTTTCAATGGCTTTTAATAAATATTCATCTCGTTCCAGCGATTTTTGAATTTCTTCTATCGAATTTTTTCTTTCAAATTCTTCTTGAAGTTCTTTCATAAAGGCGGCAACTTCATAATCTTCACGACGAACAACAAAATCCAAAGCGCTTAACCCATTTTGATTCTTTTTATGAATATCAGCGCCCGCTTCAACAAATAATTTGATCAAGGTAACATTCATCATCTGCGTTGCCAATAAAAGAGGCGTATCCCCCTCTTCGTTTTCAACAGTAACATCAGCCCCATAATCAATCAATAGCTTTGCCATTTTTGGATCCATTGTTCTGGTGGCGGTTAATAAAGCCGTTTCGCCCATCACACCACGCATATTCACATCAGCGCCCTTATCAATAAACCATAAGACCGCCTCATATTTTGCCAGCAAAACAGCATACATCAACGGCGATATATCATATTTATTTTTGATATTATAGTTTTTTTCGGCTGCATCTGGTCGACTCAACAACTCTTTTAACAAAAGCTGATGCTCTGAAGGATCAAAACTTTCTTTTGCGATTGCTTCTTTTTCTTGTTGCTTTAAAATAAGAAAGGCATTTTCTTCAGCTTTCATCAATTGATCAATCACTTCTTTCCTAGCGCCCACAAGTTTTGCCAGCGATAACGCCGTATGCCCTAATTTGGTTTCAACAAAAAGATTGGCCCCTTTTTCAATTAAAACTTGAAGCATTTCATCATTTTCATCTAAAACGGCATACATCAACGGCGTGAGCCCAAAAGAGGATTCATGATTTAAATCAATGCCTTTTTGATCCACCAAAAACCTGGCAATTTGATTATATTTATAATGAATCATTTGCGATAAATAAGAATTGCCTTCTTGATCTATACCATTAAAATAAGGGTTTTCCGCCAAAATTTTTTGAACATCTTGAAATAATTCCTCTTCACTTGGCATATCATTAAAGCAAGATTCCAATAAGTCAGAGATATCCAAATTTAAGCGCTTTGCCATATCAATGGCGCTTTCGCCATTTTCATCTTTTTGACCAATGCGCCCTTGCATCGCGCCCGTTAATAAAGAACATATTTTTTCTTGAGAAGATAAAACAGCTTTCATCAAGGCCGTTTGCCCTTTTTGATCCGTTAAAAAAGGATTGGCTCCATTCTCAAGCAATTTAATAACAGCTGAAAAATTTCCTTGCTCAGTCGCAATCATCAAAAGCGTTTTGCCCTGTTCGTCTTTTTTGTTTAAATTTGCGCCCTCTTCAATCAATTTTTCAATATATTTTAACATTTGGCTCTCTTTTTAAGTTTAACCGTTTTGTCTTGAAAAAAGCTTGAAGAAAGAGCTTCTTTTCCTGATGGCTTCAAGCTCTTTTGCTGTTTTAGCGCCTTTTGCTCTTAATAATTGAATGCCTTTTTCAAACTCTTCTTTCGTTTGATCATATAACGAAACTCTCTTGGGGTCAAGTTTAATCGCTTCTAAATGAGCCTGCCCCATTTTTTGATAAACATCTAAAACGCTTTCTTTATTTTTATTCATTTGATTGATATTGGCGCCTTTTTGGGCCAATAACTCAATCATCTTGGCGTCTATATGATCAGCTGCTAACAAAATCGGATAGGTCTGAACCGCTGTTCTTTTTTGGGCACCGAAAATAACTTCATTGGCATAAACCTTTTTATCCGCCCGAACGCCGTGATCAAGGAAAAGTTGAACCATGTCATAATCCTTTGCGATAATGGCATGAGTTAAAGGCGAAATTTTAATCGGCCCAAACTTTTGCGCCTTTTCAAGATCAGCACCTCTGTCAATCAACATTTTGGCTAATTTAACATCACCAGACAAAGCCGCCTCATACATAATGGGCTCTTTTTGAATATTGGCCCCTTTTTCAAGCAATAATTTGGCCACCTCTCTATGTCCGCCTCGAACAGCGCCAGCTAAAGCAAAAGTTGCGACTTCCTTCATATAACCTGTTGAAATATCAGCCGTATGGCTATATCCCGTTTTCGTAAATTTACAAGCTTCTCTTAAAAGTTTTTGAACACCTTCTTTATTGCCTCTCGCTGCCGAATGCCAAATGGCGCCTAAAAGAGCGTCTTTATTATCTTTTCCGCCTTTAAAAAGCAAAATATCAAAAAGATGAGTATACCCCATTTCGGCGGCATCAATTAATTCCGAATCTAAGCCTTTTTGCATTTTAGCCCCATGAGCAAACAATAAATGCACCAGATCTTTATTTCCTGTTTTAACGGCTTCACTCAAAATCTCCGGAACATATCTTGGCGATCTTTCTGACATGATAAATCCTGAAACAGCATCTATATGCTCCAAAGAAACAGCTTTTAAAAAAGAGTTAAAAGGGTCTTTATCGACAATGCCCCTTCTTCCACACAAAGCTTCTCGAACGGCGTTACCGTCATTTTTTAAAACAGCCATATAAACCAACACATCGCGAACAGTAACGTCCAAAAACATTTCTTCCAAATGAGGATATCCTCTTTGTTTAATACTCTCTAACACTTGTTTGACAAATTTGCTGGAAATCTCAAATTTATCTCCCTCTTTGGCAACAAACTCTTTTAATGATTCAGGGTCCTTTGCTTTTGTCACTAAATCAATAAATTTTTCAACAGATTCTTTTTCTTGCTCGCTCATCTCTTCTTGGCTTTGAGCTTGAGGAGCAACATAAGCTTCGCTCACGCTTTCTTCCATGTCATAATCTTTTGCGGTATAACCGTTTAAATTTTTGATGTTTACATCAGCGCCTTGCTCAATCAATCTTAAAGCAACATCTTTTAATCCTTTTTGATAAGCCAATATTAAAGCCGTATTCCCCTCATCATTAACAAGATTTACCTCTACATTCAATGAAAGAAGCCACTCACATATTTCCCACCTTTTATTAAGAATGGCAACCATTAACGGCGTATTCCCCACTTCGCTTTGTGCATTAACATCTGCCCCTTTCTCAACGATCTTTTGAGCAGATTTTAAATCCCCACGCATAGTGCTATTTATCAAGACTTCATCAATTAATCTTTTGCTTTTCATATATCCCTCCAAAGTTAAAATTTTTTTAAAAGTATAGCATAAAGTGTTTAATTTGTCAATATTTTTTCTTAAAAAGTTAATTCGTTAAAAAAAGAGCTTTTTTAATTATTCTTTTTGATAAGCAGATTCTTGAAGTTTTTTAAAAGAAAAAGGCTTTTTATCCCTGATTAACCTTTCTTTTAAATGAGCTTGAATCAAACGGGCAATTTCTTTATTTTCGTTTGTCATTGACAAGGAATAAGCATCCTCCAGATTATCATTTTTAATCAACACATCCGCGCCCTTCAAGCAATTTAATAGCGGCGGTGAAATGCCCTTGTTCAGCAGCTTTCATCAAAAGCGTTTGGCCTTGATCATCTTACTTATTTAAATCAACCCCATCCGTGATTAATTGTTCAATTAATTTTAGCATCACTTTCTCTTTATTTAACTAATTTTTTGATAATGCCTTTTTTAATCTGATCACAAAAGACTTTTCTCTTCTTTCTTCTTGAATTTCTTTTGCCGTTTTTGCGCCAAGATTTCTTAAATAATCCACCTGTTCTTTCATTTTTTTGTTGTTTAAAATTTCAAAAGGATTATTTTTTTCAAAAACATCTAAAACAGATTCTTTATTCTTGTTCACTTCATTTATATGAGCGCCTTTTTCAATCAAGACGTTCATCACATCAACAGCCCCTGATTGCGCTGATAACATTAATAAAGAACAATAAATTTCTTTTAATTGATGACTCTCATTGCCAATGGCATAAACCTTTTTATTTGGATTTAAGCCTTTTTCAAGAAAAAGTTGAACAATTTCAACATCATTATTTCTAATTGCCTCTGCAACTGGTTCAATTTTACCCAATGTGCTTTCAAAAGGCATATTCATATCCGCGCCCTTTTCAAGAAGAATCTGGACTAACTCCTTATTTTTATGATGAACAGCTGGATAAAGAAGCGCATCTTGTTTTGCATCAGAGCCTTTTTCCAAAAGCATTTTGGCCAATGCCATATGATTATTCCGAACAGCGCCCAATAACGCTGTTGTCGCAAAAGAAGACGTATATGTTTGAAGCGGTTTAAAAACTTGATTATAACCCATTGCGCCCCATTTATCCGTTTCTTTTAATATTTTTTCAACCACATTCACATGACCCGCTGAGGCAGCTGAATATAAAGCTTTTCTTAAAGCCTTTTTGTCTTTTTTTGTTTTCAACCATAAAACATCAATCAACTTTTCATATCCTTTACCACCGGCAATATCCAAATCAATTGGCAAAACATTTGCCCCTTTTGAAAGAAGCAAATTAACCACCGCTTCATGACCACCGCTCACAGCGCTTTCAAGCGGTCTTTTACCTGTTTTCGGGTTCAAATCTGCCCCGTGAATAATCATTTCATTCACCACATCACGGTGCCCCAATTCGGCAGCCACAGAAAGGCCTTCTGCCAGATATTGAGAGTGTTTATAAAAATCTTTATAATAAGCAAAAACTTGACGGACCACATCTGCTTTATTTTGATATCCAGCTAAATAAAGCAAAACGCCTGCCGT
>JAZOOQ010000018.1:0-2656 GCA_045655105.1 Alphaproteobacteria bacterium
ATACCGACCAATTACCTACAAAGAAATGGTTATATCTAAAATGTTTCATGTGAAACATTTTAGAATTAATTGATTCTTGTATTATCACCTAAATAACAATCCTCTTTATTTCTAGAATAAATATTTTTACATTAATTTAACTATACAAAAATACAGATGTTTCACGTGAAACATCTGTATATCATCACTAATCAGTGCCAATAATAATATATTTTTTTCTTAATTAAATGAATGTTTCACGTGGAACATAAAAAAAAAGAGCGATATAATCGCTCTTTTTTTTATTCTAATGGACCACCGATACTTAATCGTTGCAAGATTGCATCCAACTTATCTAAATTATCACATTTAATTTGAATATCTCCAGCATGTCCATTCCATTTAATGGTTAGTTTGGCAGCCAAAACACTACTTAATTCATTTTCCAAAACAATAATATCTTCTGGTTTTTCGATAGATTGACGAGATTTTATTAAACCACTACCCTTTTTAGAAGCCAATCTTTCTGTTTTTCGAACACTATATCCCTTTTTCAAAACTTCAGTAGCTAGAGCAACTGGATCTTGTGCAGATAAAAGAGCTCTAGCATGGCCAACTGTAAGCTCTTTTTTCTCTACCATTTGCTTAATTTCATCTGGTAATTCTAATAAACGCATCATATTAGAAAGGTGACTTCTGCTTTTACCTATAACCTTTGAAAGTTCTTCTTGTGTATATTTAAATTCTTGCAACAACCGTTTATATGATTCAGCCTCTTCTAAAGGATTTAAATCTTCACGTTGCAAATTTTCAATTAAAGCAACTTCTAAAGCATCCTTGTTTGAAAATTTTTTTACAATAACTGGAACTGTTTTTAATCCAGCCATTTTTGAAGCACGAAATCTTCTTTCCCCTGCAACAATTTCATAACCTGTTGATTTTTTTGGATTTTTCCTAACCAGCAATGGTTGCAAAACCCCTTTTTCTTTAATAGATAAAACTAAATCAGCCAATGCATCGGTTGCAAAAACGCGACGTGGTTGATAAGGGCTTGGAACCAAATCATCTATATCAACAAAAGAAATGCCCTCAGGAGGCTCAGAATTAGTCACAGGAGCTGAATCATAAACATCATCATCCTCACCCATTAAGGCACTTAAACCTCTACCTAAACGCGTATTCTTTTCCATTTACTAAAAATTCCTTTTCTCTTTTTAAAACTTCTGCAGCTAAACGCACATAACTTTGCGCCCCTGCACTTCTATAATCATAAATCATGACCGGTAATCCATGTGATGGCGCCTCAGGGATGCGAACATTTCTAGGAATCAATGTATCATAAACCTGATCACCAAAATACTTCTTTACATCACTGACAATTGATTTTGATAGATTTGAACGACCATCAAACATAGTTAAAACAACACCATGAACCATTAAATTTGGGTTAAATGTTTTTTGAATTCGACCAATTGTTTTCATTAAATCAGCAACACCTTCAAGAGCCAAATATTCACATTGAACAGGAATAATCACACAATCAGATGCTGTTAACGCATTCATTGTTAACAATCCAACAGCAGGTGGACAATCAATGAAAATATAATCAAAATCATCCGCTCTTTCCAAAGCTTTTTTTAAGAAAAACTGAGGTTTATCTTCCGTTGCAAGCTCAATATCAACACCTAAAAGCTCTTTACTTGCTGGTAAAACATACAAATATGGGATTTCTGTTTTACAAATACAATCTTCAATATTCTCTCCACCAACCAAAACGGTATAAGAATTTTTTGTTCCTAAACGTCGTTTTGCACCAACACTAACCGTTGCATTTCCTTGAGGATCTAAATCAATAACAAGAACCTTTTTTTGCACTGCAGCCAATGCTGTAGCTAAATTAATTGTTGTAGTTGTTTTCCCTACCCCACCTTTTTGATTAGACACTGAAAAAACTCGCGCTTTTTGCATTAATAAACAACCTCCGTTATTGTTACGATACACCCAGTATCACTTGTCAAACTATTTTGTTTTTTCCACTTGCAATTATATGATAAATTTGAAAGTTCTTCATCAATATTTTTGCCTTTCAAAAGCAAAAAAATCGTTTCTTTAGTATAAAATGATTGAGATAATTTTAACAATAAATCAACTTGTCCTAAAGCTCTTGATGTAATAATATCAGCCTTGATAGAATCAACATCTTCTATGCGTCTATTTAAAACAGTTAAATTCAAATCCAAGACTCTAGAAACTTCCTGTAAAAAAACAGATTTTTTATTATCACTTTCTATTAAAATAATTTGTTTTAAAGATCCATTTAAGACTTTATTTAAAATGGCAATTACAACAGCTGGAAAACCACCACCAGAACCCAAATCAACCAATGTTTTCTTATCATCTTGTATAAGAAAATAAAGCTGGGCTGAATCTAAAATATGCCGCTCCCAAAGGTCTGAAACTTCTTTATTTGAAATAAGATTTACTGCTTTTTGCCATTTCAAAACAAGCGCCATATAGCGCTCTAACAATTCTTTTGCTGGTAAAATTTGGTTTTCTAATTGTTTCACGTGAAACACCCCCAAAAAACATTATAAATCTTAACCAAACATTAACTTTTTTATATTTTTTTTGCAAGTATTTTTTTATAAAAAAAAGAAAATGTTTCACGTGAAACATT